>NZ_JAGRQZ010000034.1:0-192213 GCF_018223915.1 Klebsiella sp. 64 | reverse complement strand
GCTGCCGCCTTGGCCGCTTTATCAGCTGCAGCCTTCTCTGCTGCAGCCGCTTTCGCTGCCGCCGCTTTTTCAGCGGCTGCGGCTTTCTCGGCGGCGGCCTTCTCAGCGGCCGCTTTTTGCGCGGCGGCTTTCTCAGCGGCTTTTTCGGCAGCCGCTTTTTCAGCTGCCGCCTGCTTAGCCGCTTCCTGCTGGGCTTTTTTCTCCGCTTCCTGTTGCGCTTTCTTCGCAGCCGCCGCTTCCGCTTTCTTCTGCGCCTCGGCCGCAGCTTTCGCCGCTTCAGCTTCCGCCTGTTTCTTCGCCTCGGCAGCGGCTTTCGCTGCAGCAGCTTCGGCCTGCTTCTTCGCGTCAGCAGCCGCCTTGGCCGCCGCCTGTTCTGCCGCTTTCGCCTGGGCATCCGCCTTCGCTTTCGCCTCGGCGGCCGCTTTGGCAGCGGCTTCCTGCGCTTCTTTTGCCTGTGCGTCCGCTTTGGCTT
Organism: Klebsiella sp. 64; assembly: GCF_018223915.1. Classification (NCBI taxonomy): domain Bacteria; kingdom Pseudomonadati; phylum Pseudomonadota; class Gammaproteobacteria; order Enterobacterales; family Enterobacteriaceae; genus Klebsiella; species Klebsiella sp. 64. The sequence goes on along the minus strand of NZ_JAGRQZ010000034.1, from coordinate 191,741 downwards.
TTGCCGCCGCGGCGGCCTTGGCAGCCGCTTCTTCAGCCTGCTTCTGCTGCTCCTTCGCTTCTTTCGCCGCTTCCTGCGCCTGCAGCCGCTCCTGTTCGAGCTGTTTCAGCCGTTCCTGTTCCGCCGCCTGTTTCTCACGTAACTCTTCCGCCTGCTGCTGCGCCTGTTTTTCACGCTGTTCAGCGGCGCGACGTGCGCTGGCCTGCTGCTGTTGCTGACGGTTATAGTTATTTACCACCGCCCCCGGATCGACCATGACGGCATCAATCGACGATCCGCCGCCGCCGCCGGCAGAGGCATCCAGATGCTCGTCAAACGAACTCCAGATCAGCAGCGCGATCAGAATGATGTGCAGCGCGACTGAAATGATGATCGCTCGTTTAAGCTTGTCGTTTTGTTCGGTTGCCTTTGACACTATCGGTTCCCAAAAACTGTTCGCCTGTATCCGCGATGCGCACCGACGGCGAGCGATACCCGCCACCGGACGCCGCGCGGACGCACCTACCTGAAGCGATTAAATAGGTTTGGTCATCAAGCCGACCGATTTAACCCCTGCACTATGCAACAGGTTCAGCGCTTTAATAATTTCATCGTAAGGGACGTCTTTCGCACCGCCGATCAGGAATACCGTTTTTTCATTGGCTTCAAGACGACGCTTCGCTTCGGCAATTACCTGCTCCGGCGGCAGCTGGGACAGCGTCTCCTGCCCCACCTTCACGCTGTACTGCCCTACCCCGGAGACTTCCACAATCACCGGCGGATCGTCATTGCTTTTCACCGCTTGCGATTCCGTGGCGTCCGGCAGATCGACTTCCACGCTCTGCGTAATGATCGGCGCCGTTGCCATAAAGATCAGCAGCAGCACCAGCAGGACATCCAGCAGCGGAACGATGTTGATCTCGGACTTCAGTTCGCGACGTCCGCGTCCACGTGCTCTGGCCATGGCTTACCCCTTATTGCTTTCGCTGGTGGTAAAGGCCTGACGGTGCAGAATAGCGGTGAACTCTTCCATAAAGTTGTCGTAATTCAGTTCAAGCTTGTTCACGCGCTGGTTCAGGCGGTTATACGCCATGACCGCCGGGATCGCGGCGAACAGACCAATCGCGGTGGCGATCAGCGCTTCGGCGATACCTGGCGCCACCATCTGCAGGGTGGCCTGCTTCACCGCGCCAAGGGCGATAAAGGCGTGCATAATCCCCCAGACGGTACCGAACAGACCGATATACGGGCTGATCGAGCCTACGGTGCCGAGGAACGGAATATGGGTTTCCAGCGTTTCCAGTTCGCGGTTCATCGAAATACGCATCGCGCGCGATGCCCCTTCGACAATCGCTTCCGGCGCATGGCTGTTAGCCCGATGCAGGCGTGCAAACTCTTTGAAACCGCTGTAGAAGATTTGTTCCGAACCGGTCAGGTTATCGCGACGCCCCTGGCTCTCCTGGTACAGACGAGAGAGCTCGATCCCGGACCAGAATTTGTCCTCGAACGCTTCAGCTTCACGCGCGGCCGAGTTAAGGATACGCGTTCTCTGAATAATGATAGCCCAGGAAGCGATAGAAAAACCAATCAAAATCAACATGATAAGTTTTACCAGAAGGCTCGCCTTCAGGAACAAATCAAGGATATTCATGTCAGTCACTGCTTAAACTCCGCGACAATAGACTTGGGAAGCGCACGTGGCTTCATTAAGAGTGGATCAACGCACACAATGAGAACCTCAGCTTCGTTTAACACTGTATTCTCGGCGTTGACGATTCGCTGCGTGAAAACCAAAGAGGTGCCGCGCATCGAGGTAATTTCCGTCTGGACTTCGAGCATGTCGTCGAGTCTGGCGGGGGCAAAATACTCCAGCGTCATTTTGCGAACCACGAAGGCAACGCGTTCAGCCAACAGCACCTGTTGACTAAAGTGATGGTGGCGCAGCATCTCTGTGCGTGCTCTTTCATAAAAAGCGACGTAACTGGCGTGGTAAACCACACCACCGGCATCGGTATCTTCGTAGTAGACCCGAACCGGCCATCGAAACAGCGTTGTATTCACTTTACATCCCGGTAATGCAAAAAAAGGTTAGAGCTTTCAAACTTCGCTACTATACGCGCGGGAAAGGTGGTTTGGAATGGGGGAAAGTAAACGGGGCGTAAATTTTTATGGGCTTATGCAAGCCCATAGCATTAACAGAGATCTCTTATTCAAAAGAAGAAAAAGAAGAGACCCAAAGCGAGCACGATATCAGCGATAAGCGGACAAAAAATCCCCTGCCAGTGAACGGCACGCGGGCGAAAGCCCACGCCGTGAATAACGCCGCTGCAAACCGCCCACATCAGCAAGAAACCATGCCAGATTTCCAGCTCGCTGGTCTTCGCCGCAAAGCGCGACGGATCCCAGAAAATGCAGCCAGCCAGCAGCAGCGCCATCAATAAGGAAAGCGCCCGGAGCGGGCGCTTGTCCATTATCGCGTACAGAGTAGCGATAAATTTCATCAGATTTCTTCTTTCTTCCCGGCTTTGGTGGCTTCCACGTGCTCAAGCGCCAGCGCGGTAATGACCCCAAAAGCACAGGCAAGAAGCGTTCCCAAAATCCATGCGAAGTACCACATATATAGCTCCTTACCTTAGTACAGCGAGTGGGTATTCTTTTCGATGTCTTCGCGCGTGATGCGGCCAAACATCTTCCAGTAACACCAGCTGGTGTAGGCCAGAATGATCGGCACGAAAACAATCGCCACGTAGGTCATCAGGTTCAGCGTCCGCTGACTGGAGGTCGCGTCCCACATCGTCAGGCTGGCGTTCAGCATGGTGCTGGACGGCATGATGAACGGGAACATCGCGATACCGGCAGTCAGAATGATGCAGGCCAGGGTCAGCGAGGAGAACAGGAATGCCCAGGCACCTTTATCCGCTTTGGTCGAAACGACGGTCAGCAGCGGCAACACCACGCCCAGGGCAGGCACCGCCCACAGCGCTGGCATATTGTTAAAGTTCACCATCCACGCGCCAGCTTCCCGCACCACTTCCTTGGTCAGCGGGTTAGACGGGCCGGTATGGTCAATCACCGATTTCACCACATAGCCGTCGATGCCGTAGTAGACCCACACGCCCGCCAGCGCGAAGCAGACCAGCGTCACCAGCGCCGCCACCATGGAAACGGTGCGAGTACGCAGGTGCAGTTCGCCTACGGTACGCATCTGCAGGTAGGTGGCGCCCTGAGTCAGGATCATCGCCACGCTGACGATACCGGCCAGCAGACCAAACGGGTTCAGCAACTGGAAGAAGTTACCGGTATAGAACAGACGCAGGTATTCATCGACGTGGAACGGCACGCCCTGCAGCAGGTTGCCAAAGGCCACGCCAATCACCAGCGGCGGCACGAAGCTACCGATGAAGATGCCCCAGTCCCACATGTTGCGCCAGCGGGTGTCCTCGATCTTGGAACGGTAGTCAAAACCGACCGGACGGAAGAACAGCGAGGCCAGCACCAGAATCATCGCCACATAGAAGCCAGAGAACGCCGCGGCGTAAACCATCGGCCAGGCAGCGAACAGCGCGCCGCCGGCGGTGATCAGCCACACCTGGTTACCGTCCCAGTGCGGGGCGATGGCGTTGATCATAATCCGACGCTCGGTGTCGTTGCGGCCGAGGAAGCGGGTGAGCATGCCCACCCCCATGTCGAACCCGTCGGCGACGGCAAAACCAATCAGCAGAATGCCAATCAGCAGCCACCAGATAAAACGCAATACTTCATAATCGATCATTTGACGACTCCTGTCTTAGCGTGCCGACTGAATAGCCGCAGAGGACTGTTCAAAGTGATAGCGGCCGGTTTTCAGGCTGCTAGGTCCTTTGCGGGCAAACTTGAACATCAGGAACAGTTCAGCCACCAGGAACAGCGTGTACAGACCACAGATCAGCAACATTGAGAAGATCAGGTCGCCCGCGGTCAATGATGAGTTAGCCACCGCCGTCGGCAGGACCTCACCAATCGCCCACGGCTGACGGCCGTATTCGGCAACAAACCAGCCCGACTCCACGGCAATCCACGGCAGCGGCAGGCCGTAGAATGCGGCGCGCAGCAGCCATTTTTTCTCGCCGATGCGGTTACGGATCACGCTCCAGAAGGAGGCGCCTATAATCAGCAGCATCAGGATGCCGCACGCCACCATGATACGGAAGGCGAAGTACAGCGGTGCGACGCTTGGAATGGAGTCTTTGGTCGCTTTGGCGATCTGCTCTTCCGTGGCGTCAGCGACGTTCGGGGTATAGCGCTTCAACAGCAGGCCATAACCGAGGTCCTTCTTCACGTTATTGAACTGGTCACGCACGGCCTGATCGGTTGAACCGGCGCGCAGCTGTTCCAGCAGCGCGTAGGCTTTCATGCCGTTACGGATACGCTCTTCGTGCTGAACCATCAGATCCTTGAGGCCGATAACCGGTTTATCCACCGAGCGGGTAGCAATGATGCCCAGCGCGTAGGGGATCTGGATCGCAAAGTGGTTGGTCTGCGCATTCTGATCGGGAATACCAAACAGGGTGAAGGCCGCCGGCGCAGGCTGGGTTTCCCACTCTGCTTCGATAGCCGCCAGTTTGGTTTTCTGCACGTCACCCATTTCGTAACCGGATTCGTCACCCAGCACAATAACGGAGAGGATCGCCGCCATACCGAAGCTGGCTGCGATGGCAAAGGAGCGCTTGGCAAAGGCGAAGTCGCGACCTTTCAGCATGTACCAGGAGCTAATCGCCAGGATGAACATCGCGCCGGTGACATAGCCCGACGCCACAGTGTGAACGAATTTCACCTGGGCGACCGGGTTGAGCACCAGTTCAGAGAAGCTGACCATCTCCATACGCATGGTTTCGAAGTTGAAGTCCGATGCGATAGGGTTCTGCATCCAGCCGTTGGCGACAAGGATCCACAGCGCGGAGAGGTTGGAACCCAGCGCAACCAGCCAGGTGACGGCCATGTGCTGAACTTTGCCCAGACGATCCCAACCGAAGAAGAACAGACCTACAAAGGTGGATTCGAGGAAGAAGGCCATCAGACCTTCAATGGCCAGCGGCGCACCAAAGATATCGCCCACGTAGTGTGAGTAATACGACCAGTTAGTCCCGAACTGGAACTCCATGGTCAGACCGGTCGCCACACCCAGCGCGAAGTTGATACCAAACAACTTGCCCCAGAATTTGGTCATATCTTTATAAATCTGTTTGCCGGAAAGGACGTAGACCGTTTCCATGATGGCCAGCAGGAACGCCATACCGAGCGTTAGCGGCACAAACAGGAAGTGGTACATCGCGGTCAAGGCAAACTGTAAGCGCGACAGTTCGACTATATCTAACATCATGACTCCTTGCTCATCGCATGAAGACTCCGAAAATGAACCGAGAAGCTCTGGCTCATACGCATGCCCCAATACAAATTTATTTGTCGCCCGTCCACAGCAGGTTTCAATCGAAGGTAAAACCATGCCAGGGTAAGGTTACAAATACGTTAACGAAAAACCCAATTGATTCCCCAATATATTACGCCGCAATAACCTTACAATAAATATGTTTTTATTGTTCCAGTTTTACATTTTTCGACGGTGATCAATATATAGTGAAGATGGCTGAATTCAGCCAATTTGACTTGAGACAATTTAACGTTTTTTGAGGGATTTTTCCAAGGATTAAGTATTGATATAAATCAATTTTTACTCTATGTGTTAATTATGTAGCCCAATAAAGAATATTGGTGAACTTAATGTTAATTAAGTGTTTAAACTATGGCTTTTCCAGTTACTAAAAAGAGAGATATGAGAATCATAGGTAATATTATTTAACGTCGTGGAAAAAAAACAAAAAAAAGGAACCGATCCGAATAATGTTAGACCGCTCACAGTATTTTATCTTCTTCCTTATCCCCTGCCCCACGCTTTTTCGCTGCCGCTTTTGTTTCCCTACGGTACAGCCGGGGTATATTTTTTTAGCCACTACAGCGCATCGAAAATACTTATTAAATAATAAATTAAATCAATATGATAGATAGGGCTTTTCGCAGAAAATCAATTCGTTGTTGGCGCTGCGGTTCTGACGAGACGGTATAACGGTCACAAAAAAGGCCACCTGACGGTGGCCAACCATGTCGAAATCGGACAGATTTCTGCTTGCGGACAAGCAGAGAGGGTTTACTTGATAATAGCTTTCAGCGCTTCGCCGATGTCGGCCAGGCTGCGAACAGTTTTCACACCCGCCGCTTCCAGCGCTGCGAATTTCTCATCCGCTGTACCTTTACCGCCGGCGATGATAGCGCCCGCGTGGCCCATACGCTTGCCTTTCGGCGCGGTAACGCCCGCGATGTAGCCGACAACCGGCTTAGTGACATGATCTTTAATATAAGCCGCCGCTTCTTCTTCCGCGCTGCCGCCGATCTCACCGATCATGACGATCGCTTCGGTCTGCGGATCTTCCTCGAACATCTTCAGGATATCGATGAAGTTGGAGCCCGGGATCGGGTCGCCGCCGATACCGACGCAGGTAGACTGGCCGAAGCCGTAATCGGTGGTCTGCTTAACCGCTTCATAGGTCAGGGTGCCGGAACGGGAAACGATGCCCACTTTACCCGGCTTGTGAATGTGACCCGGCATGATGCCGATTTTGCACTCGCCCGGAGTGATAACGCCCGGGCAGTTCGGGCCGATCATACGCACGCCCGCTTCGTCCAGCTTCACCTTCACGGTCAGCATATCCAGCGTTGGGATACCTTCGGTGATGGTGATGATAAGCTTAATGCCCGCGTCGATCGCTTCCAGGATGGAATCTTTGCAGAACGGCGCCGGAACGTAGATCACGGTCGCGGTCGCGCCGGTCGCTTCAACGGCTTCGCGCACGGTGTTGAACACCGGCAGGCCCAGGTGAGTGGTGCCGCCTTTGCCTGGCGTCACGCCGCCAACCATTTGCGTACCGTAAGCGATCGCTTGTTCAGAGTGGAAGGTCCCCTGGCTACCGGTGAAGCCCTGGCAGATAACCTTGGTATCTTTATTGATTAAAACTGACATTATTTCCCCTCCACTGCGGCAACAACCTGCTGTGCTGCGTCCGTCAGACTTTTCGCTGCAATAATATTCAGGCCGCTGTCAGCCAGTTTTTTCGCGCCCAGTTCGGCGTTGTTACCTTCCAGACGAACCACAACCGGAACGTTAACCCCTACTTCCGCTACCGCGCCGATGATGCCGTCAGCGATCAGGTCGCAACGCACGATGCCGCCGAAGATGTTAACCAGCACCGCTTTAACGTTGTCGTCAGAGAGGATGATTTTGAACGCTTCGGTCACGCGCTCTTTGGTCGCGCCGCCGCCTACGTCGAGGAAGTTAGCCGGTTCGCCGCCGTGCAGCTTAACGATGTCCATGGTACCCATCGCCAGGCCTGCGCCGTTAACCATGCAGCCGATGTTGCCGTCCAGCGCGACGTAGTTCAGTTCCCACTGCGCCGCCTGCGCTTCACGTGGGTCTTCCTGAGACTGATCGCGCATTTCGCGCAGATCCGGCTGGCGGAACAGCGCGTTGCCGTCAGCGCCCAGTTTGCCGTCGAGGCAGATCAGGTCGCCCTGCTTGGTGATCACCAGCGGGTTGATCTCGATCAGCGCCAGGTCGCGCTCAAGGAAAATGGTCGCCAGACCCATGAAAATCTTGGTGAACTGCTGAACCTGTTTACCTTCCAGACCCAGTTTGAACGCCAGTTCACGACCCTGGTAAGGCATCGGGCCCGCCAGCGGATCGATGGCGATCTTGTGGATCAGGTGCGGGGTCTCTTCCGCCACTTTCTCGATTTCCACGCCGCCTTCGGTAGACGCCATGAACACCACGCGACGGGAGCTACGGTCAACAACCGCGCCCAGGTACAGCTCTTTGTCAATATCGGTCGCCGCTTCAACCAGGATCTGGTTAACCGGCTGGCCGTTTGCATCTGTTTGATAGGTCACCAGACGTTTGCCCAGCCAGTGCTCGGCAAATGCGCGGATCTCTTCTTTGCTCTTAACTACTTTCACACCGCCCGCTTTGCCGCGGCCACCAGCGTGAACCTGACATTTCACTACCCACGGACCCGCGCCGATTTTTGAAGCGGCTTCTTCTGCTTCACGCGGAGTAGTACAGGCATAACCCACCGGCGCCGGTAAGCCATAGCGGGCAAAAAGTTGTTTTGCCTGATATTCATGTAAGTTCATGTGTTCAGTCCATCCTTCAGGGTGTAATTATCTTTAAACCTGTAGGCCTGATAACGGCGCTAACGCGTGTTATCCGGCCTACGGTAGGTAATACGCTTGCTGACTACACGTCCAGCAGCAGACGGGTCGGATCTTCCAGCAGCTCTTTAATCGCCACCAGGAAGCCTACCGATTCACGTCCGTCGATCAGACGGTGGTCATAGGAGAGCGCCAGGTACATCATCGGCAGGATCTCTACCTTGCCATTGACCGCCATCGGACGGTCTTTAATGGCATGCATACCCAGAATAGCGCTCTGCGGTGGGTTGATGATCGGCGTGGACATCAGGGAGCCGAAGACGCCGCCGTTGGTAATAGTGAAGTTACCGCCGGTCAGGTCGTCTACGGTCAGCTTGCCGTCGCGGCCTTTCACTGCCAGCTCTTTGATATTCTTTTCGATATCCGCCATGCCCAGCAGGTCGACGTCACGCAGCACCGGGGTGACCAGACCGCGCGGAGTGGATACGGCCATGCTGACGTCGAAGTAGTTGTGGTACACCACGTCGTCGCCATCGATGGAAGCGTTCACTTCCGGATAGCGTTTCAGCGCTTCCACTACCGCTTTCACGTAGAAGGACATAAAGCCCAGGCGGATGCCATGACGTTTTTCGAACGCCTCACCGTACTGCTTACGCAGATCCATGATGGGCTTCATGTTGACTTCGTTAAAGGTCGTCAGCATGGCGGTAGAGTTTTTCGCTTCCAGCAGACGTTCGGCTACGCGTTTACGCAGGCGGGTCATCGGGACGCGTTTTTCCGAACGGTGGCCCAGCTGCGGCGCCGGCGCGGCTGCCGGGGCGGCGGCTGGCGCTTTGGCTTCTGCCGGCGCCGGGGCTTTCGCCAGATGTTTCTCAACGTCTTCGCGGGTCAGACGGCCGCCGACGCCAGTGCCTTTGATGGCCGCTGGGTCAAGGTTGTGTTCAGCCAGCAGACGACGGATCGCCGGGCTCAGCGCGTCGTTGTTCTGCTCTTCCAGAGAGGCCTGCTGACGCTGCGCCGGAGTGGACGCTTTCGCATCGGCTTTCTCGCTGCTTTCTTTACCTGCGCTGTTGCCTTCGCGCAGGCGGCCAAGGATCTGGCGAGACAGGACGGTGGCGCCCTCGTCTTCCAGCACTGCATCCAGAATGCCGTCCGCTGATGCCGGTACTTCCAGTACCACTTTGTCAGTTTCGATTTCGACCAGAACTTCGTCACGGACGACCGCGTCGCCCGGTTTTTTGTGCCAGGTGGCGACGGTTGCGTCAGCTACGGACTCAGGCAGGTCGGGAACCAGAATATCTACGCTACTCATTGTGTATCCTTTAATTAATCGACGTTCAGCGCGTCATTGACCAGATCTTGTTGCTGTTTCTGGTGAACGGACATATACCCTACCGCCGGAGAGGCGGAGGCCGGGCGGCCTGCATAACGCAGAGAGGCCCCAAACGGAATCACTTCACGGAAGTGATGCTGGCTGCAGTACCATGCGCCCTGGTTGAGCGGCTCTTCCTGGCACCAGACAAAATCATGCACGTGCGCATACGCTTTCAGCGCTTCCTGCACCGCCTGATGCGGGAACGGATAGAGCTGCTCGATACGAACGATAGCGACATCTTTTTGCTCGTTTTTGCGGCGCTGTTCCAGCAGGTCGTAGTAAACCTTACCAGAGCACAGCACAACGCGCTTCACAGCCTGCGGATCAAGTTGATCGATTTCACCAATAGCCGGCAGGAAAGTGCCGTTCGCCAGCTCATCCATGCTGGAGACCGCCAGCGGATGACGCAGCAGCGACTTCGGCGACATCACCACCAGCGGACGACGCATACCGCGCAGCGCCTGGCGACGCAGCATGTGATAAACCTGTGCCGGCGTGGACGGCACGCAGACCTGCATGTTTTGTTCAGCGCACAGCTGCAGATAACGCTCCAGACGCGCGGAGGAGTGCTCCGGGCCCTGGCCTTCGTAACCGTGCGGCAGGAGCATCACCAGGCCGCACATCCTCCCCCACTTCTGCTCACCGGAGGAGATGAACTGGTCGATCACCACCTGCGCACCGTTGGCGAAGTCGCCAAACTGCGCTTCCCAGATGGTCAGAGTGCGCGGCTCGGCGGTGGCGTAACCATATTCGAACGCCAGCACCGCTTCTTCAGACAGTACCGAGTCCCAAACGCGGAACTGGCCCTGGCCGTTATGGACATGCTGCAGCGGCGTGTAGGTTGAACCATTGGTCTGGTTATGGATCACCGCATGACGGTGGAAGAAGGTGCCGCGGCCGGAGTCTTCGCCGGACAGACGAACCGGAATACCTTCGTCAACCAGCGTGGCGTAGGCCAGGTTTTCGGCACCGCCCCAGTCAAACAGCTTCTCGCCTGCCGCCATCGCCTGGCGGTCGGCGTAAATTTTCGCCACGCGGGACTGCATTTCGATACCTTCCGGTACCGTGCTGATGCGTTTGGCCAACTCCTGCAGACGTTTCGGCTCAACTTTATCCGGATAGCTCTCGTCCCACTCGTGGTTGAGGTACGGCGACCAGGTAAAGGAATGCATATTCATCGGACGCCATTCCTGCACCACGCATTCGCCGGCATCCAGCGCATCGCGGTAGAGGTTAACCTGCTCGGTCGCATCTTCCAGAGTCGCCACCTTCTCCTGCTCCAGCTTGTCAGCATAGATTTTGCGCGGAGTCGGATGCTTTTTGATCTTCTGATACATCAGCGGCTGGGTTGCGCTCGGCTCATCGGCTTCGTTGTGGCCGTGACGGCGGTAGCACACCAGGTCAATGAAGACATCGCGTTTAAAGGTATTGCGGAAATCAAGCGCCAGACGGGTGACGAAGGCGACCGCTTCCGGATCGTCCGCATTGACGTGGAAAATCGGCGCCTGCACCATTTTACCGATGTCGGTGCAGTACGGCGTTGAGCGCGCATCCAGCGGGTTAGAGGTCGTGAAGCCCACCTGGTTATTGATAACGATGCGCACGGTACCGCCCACTTCGTAACCGCGGGCTTTGGACATGTTCAGAGTTTCCTGAACCACGCCCTGGCCGGTGACGGCGGCGTCGCCGTGGATGGTAATAGGCAGAACTTTGTTGCTGCTTGGCTCGTCCAGACGATCCAGACGGGCGCGTACGGAACCGATAACCACCGGGCTGACGATCTCGAGGTGCGACGGGTTAAACGCCAGCGCCAGGTGCACCAGACCGCCTTCGGTTTCCATATCGGAAGAGAAGCCCATGTGGTACTTCACGTCGCCGGTGCCGAGGTGTTCTTTATGTTTGCCCGCGAACTCGTCGAACAGGTCCTGCGGTTTTTTACCCAGCACGTTGACCAGCACGTTGAGACGGCCGCGGTGCGCCATGCCCAGCACCACTTCGCGGGTGCCGCTTTTGCCTGCATGGCGGATCATCTCTTTGAGCATCGGGATCAGGGCGTCGCCACCCTCCAGCGAGAAGCGCTTCGCCCCCGGGAATTTGGCGCCGAGGTAGCGCTCCAGACCTTCCGCGGCGGTCAGTTCGCTGAGGAAGCGTTTTTTCTCTTCCGCGGTAAAGCTCGCTTTGCCAGCTACCGATTCAATGCGCTGCTGGATCCAGCGTTTTTCTTCGGTAGAGGTGATATGCATGTATTCCGCGCCGATGGAGCCGCAGTAGGTTTGCTTGAGGGCGGCAATCAGCTCGCCCAGCTTCATCGTGTCTTTACCGATGGCAAATGAACCTACGTTATAGCTTTCCTGGAAATCGGCCTCGGTCAGATCGTGGTAGGCCGGATCGAGATCCGCCACTCTCTCTTGCTTCCACAGCCCCAGCGGATCGAGATTCGCATGCTGGTGGCCACGGAAACGGTATGCGTTGATGAGCTGCAGGACTTTAACCTGCTTCACATTGGTGTCTGGGTCGGAAATCGAAGAAGTGTAACGTGAGGCATCCTTCGCCAGTCGACGGAAATAATCACGCGTTTTGGAATGAAATTGATCCGGTTTAACTCCGGTGCCAGGTAACTGCTGGAACATTGAACGCCAGTTGGCGTCAACAGAGTCAGGATCGGTTAAGAAGTCTTCATAGAGCTGTTCTATCCAGCTCTGGTTCGAACCAGAGAGGTAAGAAGAGTCCAGCCAGGCTTTCATTGCGCCGTTCTGCATCGTGATCCCTTAAGCATTCATATGCTTATTTCGCCGTAGAAACTACCACGCACACCGAGTGCACGTGCCGGGGTTCACTTGTTGCGGACGAGTTGTGGTTTCTATCCGCTAAGGAACCTTTAAAAACTGCCATTAATCTTCAGCGTTCAGGCTGCGGTTGCGTTGGCTGCCTTCGCTTACCCCGGTCACATAGTTCACTATGCTCCCGGGGATGCGCTCAGTTGCCGCCTTACCTCGCACTGAACGCCTCGATTACTGGTACATCTTGTGGCGGTTTTTAAAGATTTCCTGCTATATCCCCCGGCGGCGCTAACGCTTGCCGGGGCTACTGCTTTGGTAGCCCGGATAAGCGCTAGCGCCATCCGGGACAGACCGTGTTGCTTACGCGCTGCGCTGTAGCAGCATCGACTTAATATGGCCGATGGCGCGCGTCGGGTTCAGCCCCTTCGGACACACACTGACGCAGTTCATAATGCTGTGACAGCGGAATACGCTGAAAGCATCGCTCAGGCCGTCCAGGCGCTCGCTGGTTTCGGTATCGCGACTGTCGATCAGGAAGCGATACGCGGCCAGCAGGCCAGCCGGGCCGATGAACTTGTCCGGGTTCCACCAGAACGACGGGCACGAGGTCGAACAGCAGGCGCACAGAATACACTCGTACAGCCCGTCGAGTTTCTCACGCTGCTCAGGCATCTGCAGATGCTCGCGAGCCGGAGGATTTTGCCCATTATTCAACAAGTAAGGCTTAATCTTCTCATATTGTGCATAGAATTGCCCCATGTCCACCACCAAATCACGGATAACCGGTAATCCTGGCAGCGGACGGATAACAATCTTCTTGCCCGGCTGATTCAGCGCGGAGATTGGCGTGATGCACGCCAAACCGTTTTTCCCGTTCATGTTTAGACCATCGGACCCGCAGACCCCTTCACGGCAGGAGCGGCGGAACGACAGCGACGGATCTTTTTCTTTCAGCTGGATCAGCGCATCCAGCAGCATCATGTCGCGACCTTCTTCCGCTTCAAGGGTGTAATCCTGCATGTGCGGAGCGTCGTCAACATCCGGGTTATAGCGATAAATTGAAAACTCGAGTTTCATTTTCCTGTCTCCGCATTAGTAAGTACGAATCTTCGGCGGGAATGCCGGACGCAGTTTCGGTTCCATATTGACGCTACGACGCGTCATGGATTCCGACTCTGGCAGGTACAGGGAATGGCACAGCCAGTTTTCATCATCACGATCCGGGAAGTCGAAGCGGCTGTGGGCGCCACGGCTCTCGGTACGGAAGTTAGCGGATACGGCGGTCGCGTAGGCGGTTTCCATCAGGTTATCCAGCTCCAGGCACTCAACGCGCTGGGTGTTGAACTCGCTGGAGGTATCGTCGAGACGGGCGTTTTTCAGGCGCTCGCGGATCACTTTCAGTTGCTCCAGACCTTTGTGCATCGCATCGCCTTCGCGGAACACCGAGAAGTTATGCTGCATACATTCCTGCAGCGCTTTACGAATCGCCACCGGATCTTCACCAGAGCGGGTGTTGTTCCAGCGGTTGAGGCGATCCAGCGAGCCTTCGATATCGGATTCGCTAGCGTCGCGCAGCGTGCCCTGCTCGGCAATGGATTCCTGCAGATGCAGGCCCGCCGCGCGGCCGAAGACCACCAGGTCGAGCAGCGAGTTGCCGCCCAGACGGTTGGCGCCGTGGACCGATACGCAGGCGATTTCGCCTACCGCGAACAGGCCCGGGATCACCACGTCTTCGCCCTTCTCATTCACGGTCAACGCCTGGCCGGTGACTTTGGTCGGGATACCGCCCATCATGTAGTGACAGGTTGGGATAACCGGGATCGGCTCTTTCACCGGATCGACGTGGGCAAAGGTACGGGAAAGTTCAAGGATACCCGGCAGACGAGATTCCAGAACCTCTTTACCGAGGTGATCCAGTTTCAGTTTCGCGTGCGGGCCCCACGGACCGTCGCAGCCGCGGCCTTCGCGGATTTCGATCATGATGGAACGCGCCACCACGTCACGGCCCGCCAGGTCTTTAGCGTTCGGGGCATAACGCTCCATAAAGCGTTCGCCGTGTTTGTTCAGCAGGTAACCGCCTTCGCCGCGGCAACCTTCGGTAACCAGAACCCCAGCCCCGGCGATACCGGTCGGGTGGAACTGCCACATTTCCATATCCTGCACCGGCACGCCGGCGCGGATGGCCATCCCGACGCCGTCACCCGTATTGATGTGGGCGTTGGTGGTGGACTGATAGATACGGCCTGCGCCGCCGGTCGCCAGCACGGTGGCGCGGGCTTTAAAGTAGACCACTTCGCCGGTCTCAATGCACAGGGCGGTACAACCGACTACCGCGCCGTCCTGGTTTTTCACCAGATCGAGGGCGTACCATTCGGAGAAGATAGTGGTGTGGTTTTTCAGGTTCTGCTGATACAGAGTGTGCAGCAGGGCGTGACCGGTACGGTCAGCCGCCGCCGCGGTACGCGCCGCCTGTTCGCCGCCGAAGTTCTTCGACTGGCCGCCAAACGGGCGCTGATAAATACGGCCATCGTCAAGACGAGAGAACGGCAGTCCCATGTGCTCCAGCTCAAGAATCGCTTCCGGACCGGTCTTACACATGTATTCGATGGCGTCCTGGTCGCCGATATAGTCCGACCCTTTTACGGTGTCGTACATATGCCATTCCCAGTTATCTTCATGGGAGTTACCGAGCGCGACGGTGATGCCACCCTGCGCGGATACGGTATGGGAACGGGTAGGGAAAACTTTGGAGAGCAGTGCACAGGTCTGTCCGCTCTGGGAAATTTGCAGCGCCGCGCGCATACCTGCGCCGCCGGCACCGATGACAACAGCATCAAACTCTCTGACTGGCAATTTCATTACACACCCCACACCACAACAAATCCATAAAGAACGTAAGCCACCAGCGCCACAACGATAGCCAGTTGCAGAACCAGGCGCAGAGCCAGTGGTTTAACGTAGTCCGTTAACACCTGCCACATCCCGATCCAGGCATGGATGAGAATGGAAACGAGAGCCAGCAGAGTGAAGACTTTAGTGAAGCCGGAGGCAAAGAATCCGGTCCACACTTCCCATGAGATTTCACCGGTGGTGGCGAAGAAGCCAACCATGTAGATGATGTAGAGGGTCAGAACGATGGCGGTAGCACGGACCAGGATAAAGTCATGTACGCCGTTGCGTCCCAGTGCTGAGGCGTTGCTTACCATACGAGGACTCCTGCGAGAAGTGAAAGCACGACAGTAATAACAAAAGAAATTTTGGCGGAACGTTTCCCTGCTTCGAGGGTTTCGTCAAGGTAGCCAAAGTCCATCATCAGATGGCGAATACCGACAACGACGTGATAGGCCAGCGCGGTGAGAATGCCCCACATGATGAACTTCACAAAGAAGCTATCCATGATGGAGGCCGCCGTCAGAAAACCTTCTGGGGAGGAAAGGCTGGTGCCCAGCAGCCAAAGCAGAATTCCGACCGCCACGAAGGTGATGACACCGGAAACGCGATGGAGAATGGACGCTATCGCCGTGATTGGGAACCGTATCGTTTGTAGATCCAGATTGACAGGTCTTTGTTTTTTCACATTTCTTACCATGAATAACGCCCACATGCTGTTCTTATTGTTTCCTTCCTCCGGTCTGCTTGCGGGTCAGACAGCGTCCTTTCTATAACCAGAAGTCATGTTAAAACGTCTTTTCAGGCATTAAAACATCACTAAACAACGCTGGGTGGCTCGGGATTGCAGGGTGTTCCGGAGACCTGGCCGCAGTATAGGCCGTTCACAAAATCATTACAATTAACCTACATATAGTTTGTTGGGTTTTCTCCGGAACAGTGATCAAGGTCACGATACCAACATTTTTTTAATTTTTAATCACCTGATTTGACAAATATTAAACATTCTTGTTACAACCATTACCAGTTAAATGCAATAATGCTCAAAAGTTATGGGGTCACTCTTTCACCTGAGAATAAGTTATGTAACAGTGTGTCAGTATTGACCGATGTAATCAGGACAGTTATTAGTGGTATATAGGTTTTAATATTCGGACTGCTAAAACGCTGATTTGCTGTTGTTTCACCGCAGCCCTGAAGGACGTGCCATCAAGCGCCGTTGCTCTGTACCCTGCCCTTTTCGCTGACGCAGAGCTGTGTGCAACATAACAAACTGGTAACGTATGCAGGCGCGGGCCGAAAGCAAATCCACCACCCGGCAGTCTTAAGCAATAAAGGCGCTAAGGAGACCATAAATGTCTGATGCTAAAGCAAAAATCACCCTGGGTGGTGACACTGCTATTGAACTGGATGTGCTAAAAGGCACGCTCGGTCAGGATGTTATTGATATTCGTAGTCTTGGTTCAAAAGGCGTATTTACCTTTGACCCAGGTTTCACATCAACGGCTTCTTGTGAATCTAAAATTACGTTTATCGATGGTGACGAGGGGATCCTGCTGCACCGCGGCTTCCCGATCGACCAGTTAGCGACCGAATCTAATTATCTTGAAGTCTGTTATATCCTGCTGTACGGCGAAAAGCCGACCCAGGCCGAATATGACGAATTCAAAACTACCGTCACCCGCCACACCATGATTCATGAGCAGATCACCCGTCTGTTCCACGCGTTCCGTCGCGATTCCCACCCGATGGCGGTGATGTGCGGGATCACTGGCGCGCTGGCGGCGTTCTATCATGATTCCCTCGACGTGAATAACCCGCGTCACCGCGAGATTGCCGCCTACCGTCTGCTGTCCAAAATGCCAACCATGGCAGCCATGTGTTACAAGTATTCTATCGGCCAGCCGTTTGTTTATCCGCGCAACGACCTCTCCTACGCCGGCAACTTCCTGCGCATGATGTTTGCGACACCGTGCGAAGAGTATGAAGTCAATCCGGTGCTGGAGCGCGCGATGGATCGTATTCTGATCCTGCACGCCGATCACGAGCAGAACGCGTCGACCTCCACGGTACGTACCGCGGGCTCCTCCGGCGCTAACCCGTTCGCCTGTATCGCTGCGGGCATCGCCTCCCTGTGGGGACCGGCACACGGTGGCGCCAACGAAGCGGCGCTGAAAATGCTGGAAGAGATCAGCTCCGTTGAGCACATTCCGGAATTTGTTCGTCGTGCGAAAGACAAGAATGACTCTTTCCGCCTGATGGGCTTCGGCCATCGTGTTTACAAAAACTACGATCCGCGCGCCACCGTGATGCGTGAAACCTGCCATGAAGTGCTGAAAGAGCTGGGCACCAAAGACGACCTGCTGCAGGTGGCCATGGAGCTGGAGCATATCGCGCTGAACGACCCGTACTTCATCGAGAAGAAACTGTATCCGAACGTCGACTTCTACTCCGGTATTATCCTGAAAGCGATGGGTATTCCGTCCTCCATGTTTACCGTTATCTTCGCCATGGCGCGTACCGTGGGCTGGATTGCGCACTGGAACGAAATGCACAGCGATGGCATGAAGATCGCCCGTCCGCGTCAGCTGTATACCGGCTACGCCAAACGCGATTTCCAGTCCGACATTAAGCGTTAATCGCACTGTCCGGATCATAAAAACGCGCCTGCTGGCGCGTTTTTTTATGCCTGATAACGCGCTTCATGATGAAATCGCCCGCCAGCCGGCTTAATGCTGGCATCCTGGACACCAGTAAAATGGCCGCGAGGAGAGCGTCGTCTTCTCAATGATTCCCCCACAGCGTTCGCACCTTTCCCTATCGCGATGGAAGACCTTAAAGCGAAACAGCGCGCCATGATGCTTGTTGTCATCCACCAGACCGCGAGTACGATAGGACAGCCGCGGGATATCGAGCAGCGCGTGCGCCAGCGCATCCAGCTGACTGTCGCTCAGTTCAGCGGCTTTACGCTTACCGCTTAATCCCACCTGCCAGAGAATTTCCACCCGCAGATAGTTTCCGAGCCCGGCAAGAAAAGCCTGATCCAGCAGCAGGCCGGAAAACTGACGATTGCGGAATTTGGCCGACAGCAGCCGCGCTTTCACCTGCTCCGCGGTTAACGTCATGTCCAGCACGTCCGGTCCGACGCGCAGCAAGAACGGATGGTTGGCAACCTGCTCCGCCGTGAGGATATCAATGTCCGACGCGCTGTAGAGCAAAATCGCCTTGCTGGCGGTCTGCAGCCTGACGCGCAGTACGCGGTTCGATTGCGGCTCAACGCCGGCATCCACCACGCGCCAGACGCCGTACAGCTGGTTATGGCTATACAGGGTCAATCCGCCGGAGAAGTGGGTTAGCAGGGCCTTGCCGCGGGTGGCGATATGGGTCACCCGCTGACCAATTAGCTGAGTTTGATAGGGTTGCAACTGAGGAAAGGCGAACCAGACGTTGGTTAAGGGTTCGCCTTTGATTGCCGCCTCCAGTTTATCCGCCGCACGGCGGATCTCCGGACCTTCCGGCATACTGTCATCCTTCTGTTAATGGGTGGCGCCGCCGCCAATTTTGACATCGTCATCCTGTTCAAGAGCGACGGCAATCGCCGTTTCCAGCGCCGCGCGTACCGTCGCGACCGACATACTCGCCTGCCCCGGGTGGGCCGCCGCCTGTTCAGGCAGATACGGAATATGGATAAAACCGCCCTTCTGTCCGCGTTTTCCCTGCAGCTGATGCAGCAAACCATACATCACGTGATTGCAGACGAAGGTGCCCGCGGTTTGCGACACCGAGGCCGGGATCCCCTGCTGGCGCAACGCGCTGACGATCGCTTTGATCGGCAGCGTACTGAAGCAGGCCGCAGGGCCATTAGCGACGATCGGCTCATCGATCGGTTGCTGGCCTTTATTGTCGGGGATCCGCGCATCATCGACATTGATCGCTACACGTTCGACGGTAATATCGACACGGCCGCCGGCCTGTCCGACGGCAATCGTCAGCCGCGGTTGATAGGTTTCCAGCGCCTCCTTCAGCACCGTCAGCGCTTCGCCGAATACGCAGGGTAACTGTTTAGCCACCACCTGCTGTCCGCGAATAATCATGCCATCCAGCTGCTTAACCACTTCCCATGAAGGATTAACCGTTTCGCCGCCGAACGGCTCAAAACCGGTAATCAATACGCCAGCCATCATCCCTCCTTACAGGAACATCAGGAAATAGAGTAAGAATACATTGACGATAAGCAACAGGATACCGGTCGGTATCTGGGCTTTAATCACCGCGTTTTTATCCGGCAGTTCCAGCAGCGCCGCCGGGACAATATTGAAGTTCGCCGCCATCGGCGTCATCAGCGTGCCGCAGTAGCCGGAAAACATACCAATCGCCGCCATTACCGCCGGATTGCCGCCGTGCTGCAGGACTAAAATCGGAATGCCAACTCCGGCGGTCACAATCGGGAAAGCGGCAAAGGCGTTGCCCATCACCATTGTCAGCACCGCCATGCCGATGGCATACACAGCCACGGCGATAAAGCGGTTATCGACCGCCAGATAGTGCTCGGTCAGCCATGAAATGCTGGTTCCGACGCCCGCTGCGGTAAACAGCAGCCCCAGCACCGCGAGGATTTGCGGCAGGATAAAGGCCCAGCCGACGGAATCAAGCAAACGGCGCGCTTCCTGCATTGGCTGCGCCACCGTTTCATGCGTCATACGAATCGCCATCGCCAGGCCAATCAGCGTACCGACAGTCATCGAGAACAGAGTAATCAGCGTCGCGTGGTTGCCCGGCCCGAAGAGCGCCACCTGCCATGAGGGCAGATTGTTAAACAGCAGTACGCCAATGACGGTGACGACCGGAATCGCCAGCGCCGGAAAGAAAAGTTTGTTGCCGAGGCGTTTCGCGCTGGCGGTTTTCTCTTCCTGGGTACGCTGATGGTAGCTGCCGAGGCGCACGCCGCCAAAACCGGCGATCAGCGCCAGGACGACCACCGCCCCGCCGACAGCGATATTCACCGTACGCTTATCGCCCACCAGTTGATATGTCCAGTCGCCGAGCAAGAACACCAGCCCGTACAGGCCCCAGAACAGACCGGTTGTCAGACGTCGCGGATTGCTTTTGTCGCGCCAGGACATGATAGCCACGACCAGCAGTACCGCGCCGGCCAGCCAGTATAAATAGGTTTGCTGGAAATTCATGCCGCACCGCCTTTCGCCTGTCCGGCGTTTATCCGGTCCAGCTCGCGCTGGAGATGGCGATCGAGTCGCCACAGGCGCGCGGCGTGGATCAGAAAGGCGCAGATCGCCGTCGGGATCCCCCACAGGGCAATATGCAACGGTTCTGTCTGGATCCCACCCGACTCCAGCATAAAGTTGTGCATGAAGATGATCGCGCCGAAGGCGACAAAAATATCTTCGCCGAAGAACAGCCCGACGTTATCGGTCGCCGCCGACATCGCGCGCAGGCGGTACCGTACATTGCCCGGCAGCGGGCCAAAGCGCTTTTCCGCCGCCCCCTCCGCCATCGGCGCCAGCAGCGGGCGCACCATTTGCGGATGTCCGCCGAGGCTGGTCAACCCCAGAGCGGCGGTGGCTTCGCGCACAAACAGATAGACGATCAGCAGACGTCCGGCGGTCGCGCTATGGATCTTCGCGATCCACGCCTGCGCCCGCTCTTTCAGACCATGGCGCTCCAGCAGCCCGATCACCGCCAGCGGCAGCAGCAGAATAAACGGCAGATTACGGGTATTCAGGAAGCCCTCGCCCAGTTTCTCCAGAATAGTGGCTATTGGCATATGCGCCGCCACGCCGGTGACGATCCCGGAGATAATCACCACCAGCACCGGGTTAAAGCGTAATACAAAACCGACCACAATCACGGCAATGCCGATTAGCGGCCAGAGGGATATCGCCTCTTGCATAATAACGTCCTGTTCAGTTGTGAGTATTGTGAGTGTTGTTAATTATTTGATTTAATTATTATTAATAACTTAGGCGGACTATTACTCGAGGTCCGCGCTGACGTCGATATTCCGCCCGGCAAACGCGGCGCGCAAGCGTCGGGCGAAATCGAGCGCGTGAGCGCCATCGCCATGCAGGCAGACCGTTTCCGCCTTTACATGCGCCCATTCGCCGCTCAGGCTGCGCACCCGATTGTGCTGCACCATTTCCAGCGTTTGCGCCAGCGCCTGCTCTTCGCTCTCAATCAGCGCGCCCGGTTGGCTACGCGGCACCAGGCTGCCGTCGGCCTGATAGCCGCGATCGGCGAAGACTTCCTGGCGCGTCGTCAACTGATAATGCTGTCCGGCGCGGATAAGCTCGCTGCCCGCCAGCCCAACCAGCACCAGGTCGGCGTCGGCATCGCGCACCGCACGGGCGATAGCGTCGGCCAAAGGCGGCTCTTTCGCCGCCTGGTTGTACAACATGCCATGCGGTTTGACGTGCCGCAGCTCGCCCCCCTGGGCGTGTACGATTGCCGCCAGCGCGCCAATTTGGTACAGCACCTGGGCGTAGACCGTCTCTGGCGGTAACTGCATCGCGGTTCGACCGAAATTTTCCCGGTCCGGGAAGCTCGGGTGTGCGCCAATAGCGACGCCGTTTTTCAGCGCCTCGCGCACGCATTGCTGCATAAGAACCGCATCGCCGGCGTGAAAGCCGCAGGCGATATTGGCGGAAGAGACCAGCTGCAGCAGCGCGCTATCGCTGGCGCAGCCTTCGCCGAGGTCGGCATTTAAATCAATTTTCATCGCTTAATCTCCAGGCCAGTTGTTCAAGGTAGCGCTGCTGGTCGGCGCGCGCTTTTAGCGCTTCCTCCAGCGAACAGGGGGTGAAATGGATCGGCTGACCTAGCGGAATTTGCGCCAGTTGGTACATATCGGCTTCAATAATGCAGGCTATACGCGGATAGCCGCCGGTGGTTTGCGCATCGTTCATCAACACAATCGGCTGGCCGTTATGCGGTACCTGTACCACGCCGGGCAGCAGGCCATGAGAGAGCATTTCCCGGTCGGTTGTGCGCCTGAGCGGCTGCCCCTGCAGGCGGTAGCCCATACGGTTGCTTTGCGGACTCAGCTTCCACGGCGAGCGCCAGAAAGACTCCTGCGACACGCTGTCGAATTCGTGATACTCCGGCCCCGGCAGCGCGCGAATAATATTGCCTATCGGCAGCTGTTTAACGCCGCGCGAGGCGCTAAAGCGGCGGGACGATTTCCCAATCTTCACTTGATCGCCATCCTGCAACCGGCGCCCTTCGATTCCGCCGATACCGACTTTCAGATCCGTAGAGCGGGAACCTAAAACTTCAGGGACATCAATACCGCCCGCGACCGCCAGATAGCTGCGGATCCCATGCTGAGGATTTTTCAGCACCAGCCGCTGCCCGGCCTTCGCCTCCATTCGCCAGCCCAACCAGACCGGCGCGCCGTCGAGCGTCGCTTCACAGGCGGCGCCGGTCAACGCGAACCAGCAGTGGCGGGTAAACTGCACATCGACCTGACCCAGCGTAATTTCCAGCGCCGCCGCCTCCGGCGCATTGCCCACCAGCAGATTGGCAATGGTCATCGCCGGTTTATCCAGCGCGCCGCAGCGGCTAATCCCCCACTGGCGCTGGCCTTCCCGGCCGCCATCCTGTACCGAGGTATACATGCCGGCGCGGATAAATTTCAACATACCCCCTCCTTCTGCGGCACAAAGCGCACGCGATCGCCGGAACGCAGCAGCACCGGCTCTTCACGTTTTGGATCGAATAATGCCAGCGGCGTGCGCCCCAGCAGCTGCCAGCCGCCCGGCGTCGCCAGCGGATAAATACCGGTTTGCGATCCGCCGATGCCGACGGATCCCGCCGGTACCAGTACGCGCGGCTCGGCGCGACGCGGCATCGCCAGCTGCTCCGGCAGGCCGCCAAAGTACGGAAACCCCGGCTGGAAACCCAGAAACCACACCATATACTCCACCGAAGAGTGCAGTTCGACCACCTGCTTTTCGCTCAAACCGCTATGGCGCGCGACGTCGCCAAGATCTGGCCCCGCCTCGCCGCCGTAGATAACCGGGATACTTATCTCACGGGATTCCGGCTCCAGCGCATCGCTCTCTTCCCACCAGCGCTGCAGCTTGTCAATCGCCTCCCACGCCATCTCCTGCGGATGACGCAGCACAACGGTGATGTTGTTCATCCCCGGGATCACTTCAACCACCTCTTCGCGATCGGTCAACCGCTGCGTCAGGCCCCAGATACGTTTTTGGCTCTCCAGGGTCACCGGAGGCTCAAGCTCCAGGACCACCGCCGTTTCACCTAACAGATAACAACGCGCTCGCTGCACTTTCTTCTCTCCCGTCAGGCAGGGTTAGGAATATCAATAAAGGTAACATCCAGATCGGTCGTTTCCGTCAGCCATTCGCTGAGGGCGCGAATGCCGCCCCGCTCGGTGGCGTGGTGGCCGGCGGCATAAAAATGCAGGCCCTGCTCGCGGGCAGAGTGAATAGTTTGTTCCGACACTTCGCCGGTGATAAAGGCGTCCACGCCAAAGCGCGCCGCGGCGTCGATAAAGCTCTGGCCGCCGCCGGTACACCAGGCGACGCGGCTGACGGTATCCGACCCGGTATCGCCGCACCACAGCGGCTTGCGCCCCAGTCGCGCTTCGATCCACGAGGCCAGTTCGAGGCCGGAAACCGGCATCGACAGCTCGCCCCACGGCACCAGCGGTTCGATTTCGCCGAGCACGTTAATCCCCAGCAGATGCGCCAGCTGCGCGTTATTGCCCAGCTCCGGATGGGCATCCAGCGGCAGGTGCCAACCGTAGAGATTGATATCGTTGGCCAGCAGGGTTTTCAGGCGACGGCGCTTCATGCCGCGGATCACTGGCGATTCGTTTTTCCAGAAATAGCCGTGATGAACAATCACCGCATCCGCCTGCAGACGGACGGCCTCATCCAGCAGCGCCTGGCAGGCCGTCACTCCGGTGACGATCTTGTGCACCGTTTCGCGTCCTTCCACCTGCAGACCGTTAGGGGCGAAGTCACTGATGGCCGCACTATTGAGCTTGTCGTTAATCAGTTGTTCCAGTTCGCTATTTTTCATCGCCACTCCAGCAGATAATCAGGTTATACAAAGGCATAACATAACCATATCCATTCGGGTCGTCGATAGTCCGCTACCGTCACTGACCATGACTTTTTAACGAATCCCGCAATTTGTCTATTCATCCCGCCGCGCATTAGTGTATATTTATGCACTAATAAAGCATATTAAATAATCAGAAAGCCCCTCAAGCCATGAATATGACTGATAAATCGCTATTCATGCAGAACGATCGACTTTCGCTTTACGCCAGGAAACACACTTCATATGCAGACAACATCATCGCAACCGCGGGCGATCTACTACGTCGTGGCGCTGCAAATCTGGGAGTACTTTAGCTTTTACGGCATGCGCGCCCTGCTGATCCTCTATCTCACCAATCAGCTCAAATATGACGATAACCATGCCTACGCCCTGTTCAGCGCCTACTGTTCGCTGGTCTATGTGACGCCGATCCTCGGCGGCTATCTGGCCGATAAGCTGTTAGGCAACCGGATGGCGGTCATGCTCGGCGCGCTGCTGATGGCCATTGGCCATCTGGTGCTCGGGGCCAGCGAAACCGCTCCGGTTTTCCTGTACCTGTCGCTGGCGATCATCGTCTGCGGCTACGGGTTGTTTAAATCCAACGTCAGCTGTCTGCTGGGGGAGCTGTACGAACCCGCCGATCCGCGTCGCGATGGCGGCTTTTCGCTGATGTATGCCGCCGGCAATATCGGCTCGATTATCGCGCCGATCGCCTGCGGCTACGTACAGGAGGAGTATAGCTGGGCGATGGGCTTTGCCCTGGCGGCCATCGGCATGGTCGCGGGGCTGGTGATTTTCCTCTGCGGCAACCGTCATTTCCAGCATACCGCCGGCGTCAACCGCCAGGCGCTGTGCGCGCGCCGCTTCCTGTTGCCGAACTGGGGCTGGCTGCTGGTATTGCTGGTTACCGCCCCGCTGCTGATTGCGGTACTGTTCTGGCAGGAGTGGTCGGTGTATGCCCTGATGGTGGCCACGGCCATTGGCCTCGCGGTACTGGCGCGGATCTACCTGCGCGCCGAAACCGATAAACAGCGCAAGGATCTGCGCCTGATCGTCGTCCTGACCGCCTTCAGCCTGCTGTTCTGGGCCTTCGCCCAGCAGGGCGGGAGCTCCATCAGCCTGTATATTGACCGCTTCGTTAACCGCCATATCATGAGCTACGAAGTCCCTACCGCTATGTTCCAGTCAATCAACGCCTTCGCGGTGATGCTCTGCGGGATGGTGCTGGCGTGGCTGGTGAAAGAGAGCGTGAACGGCAATCGTACCGTGCGCATCTGGGGGAAATTTGCCCTCGGTCTGGGCCTGATGAGCGCCGGGTTCTGCATTTTGACCCTCAGCGCCCGCTGGTCGGCGGCCTATGGCCAGTCGTCCATGCCGCTGATGGTGCTGGGTCTGGCGGTGATGGGCTTTGCCGAACTGTTTATCGACCCGGTCGCGATGTCGCAGATCACCCGCATTGAGATCCCGGGTGTCACTGGGGTGCTGACCGGTATCTATATGCTGCTCTCAGGGGCCATCGCCAACTATCTGGCCGGCGTTATCGCCGACCAGACCTCGCAGGCGTCATTCGACGCCGCCGGAGCGGTGAACTACTCCATTGACGCCTACATTACCGTCTTCAGCCAGATCACCTGGGGCGCGCTGGCCTGCGTCGGCGTGGTGCTGGTCATCTGGCTGTATCATTCGCTGAAAGTCAGGACCCGCCGTCTGGCGGTGGAGTAATTCCTTTTCTGGCGGCCTCCCAGGCCGCCAGCGTCTCCTGCCGCGCCTGCTTGTGATCAACTATCGGGCGCGAATAGTCCAGCGTGATCCCTTGTTTATCCGCCCACGCCCACGGCTGATGCAGGGCCTTCTCCGGCACCTTTGCCAGCTCCGGCAGCCAGCGACGTATAAACACCCCCTGTTTATCAAACTTTTCGCCCTGGGTGGTGGGATTAAATATGCGGAAATAGGGCGCGGCGTCGGTGCCCGTTGAAGCCGCCCACTGCCAGCCGCCGTTATTCGCCGCCAGGTCGCCATCAATCAGCTGGCTCATGAAATAGCGCTCGCCCGCCCGCCAGTCGAGGCGCAAATCTTTGGTCAGGAAGCTGGCGACAATCATGCGCAACCGGTTATGCATCCAGCCGGTGGCGTTAAGCTGGCGCATGGCGGCATCAACAATTGGAAAACCGGTCTCCCCGCGCTGCCAGGCCTGTAGGGAGGCCTCCTCTGCGCGCCAGGCGACCTTATCTGTCCAGGCAGTAAATGGCCGCCCTTTACAGAGCTTCGGATAGTAGACCATCAGATGGCGGTAAAACTCGCGCCAGATCAGCTCGTTAAGCCAGGTGGCGCCGGCTCCGCCGTCCAGCGCGGCGGGATGTTCCGTCAGCAGACGATGCAGGCACTGGCGGGGGGAAAGCACGCCGATGGCCAGGCAGGGCGACAGGCGACTGGTCCCTTCCACGGCCGGGAAGTCGCGCTGCCCCTCGTAATCCGCCGCCGCTTGCTGACAAAACGCGCGCAGACGCGCCAGCGCCGTTTTTTCATCCGCGGCAAACAGCAGCCCGTCAAACGGCGTTTGCGGGTACTTAAGCTCAGGCAGCGGCGGCGCCTGACGGGCAGGCGCCTGGCGCGGCTTCGGGGCCGCCACGCACGCCGGCAGCCCGTCCCGCAGACGGCGAATAAACGCATTTTTAAACGGGGTGAAGACTTTATACATTTCGCCGCCACCGGTCAGTACGCTGCCGGGCGGCAACAGGACGCTGTCGTCAAAGCCCTGGCAAATCACGTCGCACAAGGTGTTCTCAACGGCGGCATCGCGCTGGCGTTCATTGAATTCGTACTGATAGTTGTAGAACAGGTGACTGACCTGATGCTGCTGGCAAAAATCGGCCAGCCGTTCGACGCTGGCGGTAAAATCGTCCGCCTCTTCTACCCACAGCGGTATGCCCCGTTCCGCCAGCGCGGCATGCAGACTCTGTAAATGGCTGGCGATAAAAGCGGCCTGCCGTGGCGCCAGGTGATGTTCACGCCACTGCCCCGGGGTGGCGATATACAGCGCCAGCACCTGCGCCTGCGGATCGCGGCAGGCGGCAGCCAGCGCCAGGTTATCGTGAATGCGTAAATCCGTGCGTAACCAGACCAGATGGGTGGCCATATCACTCCTTATTATCCGTCAGCAATACTCATCTTATGATCTAAGCCGGCAAAAATAGCGCGCTCCGGCAAAATACGCACCTGCCAATTCCAAGGCGGCGCATAAAAACGAGTGTAGACAAGCGGCGAAAAAAAACCGCCGGGGCAACCCGGCGGTCTTGTTATTTTCTTCGCAGCAGGAGGATTAATAGAAATCGTGAGCGGCTTTCTCCGCCTGCGCCATCCACACCGGCTGCTCGCTGGTTTTCGACCACACCCGGTGCAGCCAGCTGTAATAGCGGGCGCGATCTTTCCAGAACAGCATCACCGGCAGCGCCGCGACGCCAGCCACGACGGCGAAAGCACGACGCAGCAAAATAATATGAGCAGGATAAGCTTTGTACAACGCCATCATTTCTCTCCCCTTTGTCAGGCCGGCAAGCAGCGCCGGTAAAATTAATCATGTTTGTCTGAGCAAAATAATACCGCTCTGCTTGTAATTTTACTACTCATCCGACCACTAAAAAGCACGTATTTATACTTAATTTACATTCGCCACGTAAATTAGTTACGAAAAAGTTAAATTAATACTAACCATCAGTTAATTTGTGCCTTTGTCATTTTTATACTTTTTTTACACCGCACCCGCGGATTTTTGCGAAATCTTTGCGCCGTAATTTCTATCCTCCAGGTAAATCGAAAACACACCCGGAGGTGGATTGTGACTGCAGGCGTACTCACTGGCGTTGGGCTGGTGTTCCTGTTACTGGCTTATCTGGTTTATGCCTTGATACATGCGGAGGCATTCTGATGGCTGCCCAGGGATTTTTATTATTAGCCAGCTATCTGCTGGTATTGCTGGTGCTGGCGCGCCCGCTGGGGATGTGTCTGGCGAGAATGGTGAACGATATCCCGCTTCCCGGCCTGGCCGGCGTCGAGCGCGTCCTGTGGCGCGTGGCCGGGATCCGCGCCGAGGAGATGGGCTGGCTGCAGTATTTGCTGGCGATCCTGCTGTTTAACGCCCTCGGCGGCCTGGCGCTGTTTGCCCTGCTGATGCTCCAGGGCGTGCTGCCGTTTAACCCGCAGCACCTGCCGGGGCTGTCATGGGATCTGGCGCTCAATACCGCGATCAGCTTTGTCAGCAATACCAACTGGCAGGCTTACGCCGGCGAAAGCACCATGAGTTATCTCAGCCAGATGGTCGGCCTGACGGTGCAGAATTTCCTCTCCGCCGCCACCGGCATCGCCGTGGTCTTCGCCCTGACCCGCGCCTTCGCCCGGCAGAAAATGTCGACCCTCGGCAATGCCTGGGTCGACCTGACGCGCATTACCCTGTGGCTGCTGCTGCCGCTCTCTCTGCTGGTGGCCCTGTTCTTTATTCAGCAGGGCGTGCCGCAGAATCTGCAGGCCTACCAGCCCTTTACCACCCTCGAAGGGGTGCACCAGCTGCTGCCGATGGGGCCTGTCGCCTCACAGGAAGCGATTAAGCTGCTGGGCACTAACGGCGGCGGTTTCTTCAATGCCAACTCCGCCCATCCGTTTGAAAACCCGACCGCGCTGACCAATCTCGTGCAGATGCTGGCGATCTTCCTGATCCCGGCGGCGCTGTGCTTCGCCTTCGGCGAGGTGGTAAGCGATCGGCGTCAGGGACGCGCCATCCTGTGGGCAATGACGCTGATCTTTATACTCTGCGTCGCCGTGGTGATGTGGGCGGAGACCCGCGGCAATCCGCATCTGCTGACGCTGGGTGCCGACAGCAGCCTGAATATGGAAGGAAAAGAGAGTCGCTTCGGTATTCTCGCCAGCAGTCTGTTCGCGGTGATCACCACCGCCGCCTCCTGCGGCGCGGTCAATGCCATGCATGACTCCTTCACCGCGCTGGGCGGCATGGTGCCAATGTGGCTGATGCAGATTGGCGAAGTGGTATTCGGCGGCGTCGGCTCGGGCCTGTACGGCATGCTGCTGTTCGTTATGCTGGCGGTATTTATCGCCGGGCTGATGGTCGGCCGCACCCCGGAGTACCTCGGGAAGAAAATCGATGTCCGGGAAATGAAAATGATCGCCCTCGCCATTCTGGTCACCCCGACGCTGGTGTTGCTCGGCACGGCGC
The DNA here is from genome assembly GCF_018223915.1 of Klebsiella sp. 64. Lineage (NCBI taxonomy): Bacteria > Pseudomonadati > Pseudomonadota > Gammaproteobacteria > Enterobacterales > Enterobacteriaceae > Klebsiella > Klebsiella sp. 64. Next base: position 162,172 of record NZ_JAGRQZ010000034.1, on the reverse strand, counting down.
TGGCGATGATGACCGACGCCGGCCGCGCCGGGATGTTCAACCCTGGACCGCACGGCTTTAGCGAAGTGCTGTACGCCGTCACCTCGGCGGCCAATAACAACGGCAGCGCCTTCGCTGGCCTGGGTGCGGCGACGCCGTTCTGGAACCTGCTGCTGGCGTTCTGCATGCTGGTCGGCCGCTTCGCCGTCATCATTCCGGTGATGGCCATCGCCGGCTCGCTGGTGGCGAAGAAAATTCAACCGGCCAGCCCCGGCACCCTGGCCACTCACGACGCCCTGTTTATCGGTTTACTGATCGGCACCGTGCTGCTGGTGGGCGCCCTGACCTTTATTCCTGCGCTGGCGCTTGGCCCGCTGGCTGAACACTTTTCCTTACTTTGAGCGATGCGGAGCACCCTGTTATGAGTCGCAAACAATTAGCCCTGCTGGAGCCGACGCTGGTGCGCCAGGCGCTGCTGGATGCCGTGAAAAAACTCAGCCCGATGGTGCAATGGCGCAATCCGGTGATGTTTATCGTCTGGGTGGGCAGTCTGTTAACTACCCTGCTGGCGATCGCCATGGCTGGCGGCGCCCTGACCGGTAGCGCCACCTTTACCGCCGCCGTCAGTATCTGGCTGTGGTTTACCGTGCTGTTCGCCAACTTTGCCGAAGCGATGGCGGAAGGCCGCAGCAAAGCCCAGGCCAACAGCCTGAAAGGGGTGAAAAAAACGGCCTTCGCCCGCAAACTGCGCGCCCCGCAGCATGACGCGCCGGTCGACCACGTGCCGGCGGAAGATCTGCGCAAAGGCGACGTGGTGCTGGTGGAAGCCGGGGATATTATCCCCTGCGATGGCGAAGTCATCGAAGGCGGCGCCTCGGTGGACGAAAGCGCCATTACCGGCGAGTCTGCCCCGGTGATCCGTGAATCCGGTGGCGATTTTGCCTCGGTGACCGGCGGGACACGCATTCTCTCCGACTGGCTGGTGATCCGCTGCAGCGTGAACCCGGGAGAAACCTTCCTCGACCGGATGATCGCCATGGTGGAAGGCGCCCAGCGCCGTAAAACGCCGAACGAGATCGCCCTGACGATCCTGCTGATCGCCCTGACGCTGGTGTTCCTGCTGGCCACCGCCACCATTTGGCCCTTCTCGGCGTGGAGCGGCAATGCGGTCAGCGTTACCGTACTGGTCGCCCTGCTGGTGTGCCTGATCCCGACCACCATCGGAGGGCTGCTGTCGGCCATCGGCGTCGCCGGGATGAGTCGTATGCTCGGCGCCAACGTGATCGCCACCAGCGGCCGCGCGGTGGAAGCCGCTGGCGACGTCGATGTTCTGCTGCTGGATAAAACCGGGACTATTACTCTCGGCAACCGCCAGGCCTCCGCCTTCCTGCCGGCTCGCGGCGTGGAAGAGCGAACCCTCGCCGACGCCGCCCAGCTCTCCTCGCTGGCGGATGAAACCCCTGAGGGGCGCAGCATCGTGGTGCTGGCGAAACAGCGCTTTAACCTGCGCGAACGCGATCTGCAGTCGCTGCACGCCACCTTTGTCCCCTTTACCGCGCAAACGAGGATGAGCGGCATCAATATCGATCAGCGCATGATCCGCAAAGGGTCGGTGGACGCCATTCGCCGCCACGTGGAGGCCAACGGCGGCCACTTCCCTGCCGATGTCGATAAACAGGTGGAAGAGGTCGCTCGCCAGGGGGCCACGCCGCTGGTGGTCGCCGAAGGCGAAAAGGTGCTGGGGATTATTGCGCTCAAAGATATCGTCAAAGGCGGCATCAAAGAACGTTTCGCCCAGCTGCGCAAAATGGGCATTAAAACGGTGATGATCACCGGCGATAACCGCCTGACCGCCGCGGCGATCGCCGCCGAGGCCGGCGTCGATGATTTCCTCGCCGAAGCGACGCCGGAAGCCAAGCTGGCGCTGATCCGCCAGTACCAGTCGGAAGGTCGGCTGGTGGCGATGACCGGCGACGGCACCAACGACGCGCCCGCGCTGGCTCAGGCCGACGTGGCGGTGGCCATGAACTCCGGCACCCAGGCGGCGAAGGAAGCGGGCAACATGGTCGACCTGGATTCCAACCCCACCAAGCTGATTGAGGTGGTCCATATCGGCAAACAGATGTTAATGACGCGCGGTTCGCTGACCACCTTCAGTATTGCCAACGACGTGGCGAAATATTTCGCCATTATTCCGGCGGCGTTTGCCGCGGTCTATCCTCAGCTGGCCATGCTGAACGTGATGGGCCTGCATTCGCCCTCATCGGCGATCCTCAGCGCCGTTATCTTCAACGCGCTGATCATCGTCTTTCTGATCCCGCTGGCCCTGAAAGGCGTCAGCTATCGCCCGCTCTCCGCCTCGGCGATGCTGCGCCGCAACCTCTGGATCTACGGCCTCGGCGGTCTGCTGGTGCCCTTTATCGGTATTAAAGCCATCGACCTGCTGCTGACCCTGAGCGGTCTGGTTTGAGGAACAAACTATGTCATTGATTCGTCCGGCACTTGTGCTATTTATTCTGTTAACGCTGCTCACCGGCGGCGTCTATCCTCTGCTTACCACCAGCCTGGGACAATGGTGGTTTAACTCACAGGCCAACGGCTCGCTGATCCGCCTGAACGGTGAAGTGCGCGGCTCGGCGCTGATTGGCCAGAACTTCACCGCCGCAGGCTATTTTCAGGGCCGCCCGTCGGCCACCGCGGAGACGGCGGATAATCCCATGGCCTCTGGCGGCAGCAACCTCGCCGCCAGCAACCCGGCGCTGGATAAAGCGGTGAGCGAGCGCGTGCAGGCCCTGCGCGCCGCCAACCCGGACGCCGACCCGCGGGTGCCGGTCGAACTGGTCACCACCTCGGCGAGCGGTCTCGATAACAACCTGACTCCGGCCGCCGCGCTGTGGCAGGTGCCCCGGGTGGCTCAAGCGCGCCAGCTGAGCGTTGAGCAGGTAACCCAGTTGGTGAATCAGGCCACACAAACCCCGCTGCTGAGCTTCCTTGGCCAGCCGGTGGTCAATATACTGCAACTCAATATGGCGCTGGATGCCCTGAAGGATAAGTAAATGAGTGACGAGCCGCTGCGCCCGGACCCTGACCGCCTGCTGCAGCACACCGCCGCCCCGCATCGCGGCAAACTGAAAGTGTTCTTTGGCGCCTGCGCCGGGGTGGGGAAAACCTGGGCGATGCTGGCGGAAGCGCAGCGGCTGCGCGCCCAGGGGCTGGATATTCTGATTGGCGTGGCGGAGACCCACGGCCGTAAAGAGACCGCCGCGATGCTGCAGGGCCTGAGCACTCTGCCGCCGCGGCGGCTTGCCCATCGCGGGCGGTACGTCTATGAGTTCGATCTCGACGCCGCCCTCGCCCGCCGTCCGGCGTTGATTCTGGTGGATGAACTGGCGCACAGCAATGCGCCAGGCTCCCGCCATCCAAAGCGCTGGCAGGATGTGGATGAACTGCTGGAGGCCGGGATAGATGTTTTCACTACCGTTAACGTCCAGCATCTGGAAAGTCTGAATGACGTCGTCAGCGGGATCACCGGCGTGCAGGTGCGGGAAACGGTTCCCGATCCCTTCTTTGACGCCGCGGACGACGTGGTGCTGGTGGACCTCCCCCCTGACGATCTGCGCCAGCGGCTCAATGAGGGCAAAGTCTACATCGGCGGCCAGGCCGAGCGCGCTATCGAAAACTTTTTCCGCAAGGGCAATCTGATTGCGCTGCGCGAGCTGGCCCTGCGCCGCACCGCCGACCGCGTCGATGAGCAGATGCGCGCCTGGCGCGACCGCCAGGGCCAGGAGAAAGTCTGGCACACCCGCGATGCGATCCTGCTCTGTATCGGGCACAATACCGGCAGCGAAAAGCTGGTGCGCGCCGCCGCCCGGCTCGCCGCCCGCCTGGGCAGCGTCTGGCATGCGGTGTATGTCGAGACCCCTTCCCTGCACCGGCTACCGGAAGGCCGGCGGCGGGCTATTCTCGCCGCGCTGCGTCTGGCCCAGGAGCTGGGGGCCGAAACCGCCACCCTCTCCGACCCGTCGGAAGAGAAAGCGGTCCTCCATTACGCCCGCGAACATAACCTCGGCAAAATCGTCATTGGCCGCCAAAGCAAGCGCCGCTGGTGGGATCGCAGCGGCTTCGCCGATCGTCTGGCTCGCCATGCGCCGGACCTCGATCTGGTGGTGATCGCCCTCGATGAGAAACCCTTCCCCCTTGCCGCACGCGCCAGCGACAGCCGTCCGGCGCTGGAGAAATGGCGCCTGCAGCTGCAGGGCTGCGCGGTGGCGGTGGCGCTATGCGCCATCATTACCCTGGTGGCCATGCAGTGGTTGATGGCTTTCGAAGCCGCCAACCTGGTGATGCTCTATCTGCTGGGGGTGGTGATCATCGCCCTGGTCTATGGCCGCTGGCCGTCGGTGCTGGCGACGGTGATCAACGTCATCAGCTTCGATCTCTTTTTTGTCGCCCCGCGCGGGACGCTGGCGGTGTCGGATGTCCAGTATCTGCTCACCTTCGGCGTGATGCTCACCGTGGGCCTGCTTATCGGCAACCTCACCGCCGGCGTGCGCTACCAGGCGCGGGTGGCGCGCTACCGTGAACGCCGTACCCGCCATCTGTATGAGATGTCTAAAGCGCTGGCGGTGGGTCGCAGCCAGCAGGATATCGCCACCACCAGCGAGCGATTTATCGCCTCCACCTTTCAGGCCCGCAGCCAGCTGCTGCTCCCGGACGCCCAGGGAAAACTGCTGCCCTTAACCCACCAGCCAGGGCTGACCCCGTGGGATGATGCCATCGCCCGCTGGAGCTTTGATAAGGGCCAACCTGCCGGCGCCGGCACCGATACCCTGCCCGGCGTGCCGTATCAGATCTTGCCCCTGAAGAGCGCCGCCCGCACCTGGGGACTACTGGTGGTGGAACCGGAGAATCTGCGCCAATTGATGATCCCGGAGCAGCAGCGGCTGCTGGAGACCTTTACTCTGCTGGTGGCCAGCGCCCTGGAGCGCCTCACCCTGACCGCCAGCGAAGAACAGGCCCGGCTGACCAGCGAGCGGGAAAGCCTGCGTAACTCGCTGCTCGCCGCCCTGTCGCACGATCTGCGTACTCCGCTGACCGTGCTGTTTGGCCAGGCGGAAATTCTGACCCTCGATCTGGCCAGCGAAGGTTCAAAACATGCCCCGCAGGCCAACGAAATCCGCCAGCATGTGCTCAACACCACCCGGCTGGTGAACAACCTGTTGGATATGGCGCGGATCCAGTCCGGCGGCTTTAATCTGCATAAGGAGTGGCTGACGCTGGAGGAAGTGGTCGGCAGCGCGCTGCGCATGCTCGAGCCAAGCCTCGGCGGCCAGCATATTCAGCTGGATTTACCCGATCCCCTCCAGCTGGTGCATGTCGACGGACCGCTGTTCGAGCGGGTGCTGATCAACCTGCTGGAAAATGCCCATAAGTATGCCGGCGCCCGGGCGAGCATCGGCATCCGCGCCGAGGCGGACGCCCGGCAGCTGTCGCTGGAGGTATGGGATAACGGTCCTGGGATCCCGGCAGGCCAGGAGCAGACTATCTTTGATAAATTCGCCCGCGGCAACAAAGAGTCGGCGATCCCTGGCGTCGGGCTGGGCCTTGCCATCTGTCAGGCCATCGTCGACGTCCACGGCGGGACCATCTCCGCCAGCAACCGGCCCGAGGGCGGCGCCTCATTCCGTGTTACACTGCCGGGAGAAACGCCCCCTGAACTGGAAGAGCTACCTGAGGAATTGTGATTAACGTTCTGATTATCGAAGACGAACACGCTATCCGACGCTTTCTCCGCACCGCGCTGGAAGCCGACGGCATGCGCGTATTTGAAGCGGAAACCCTGCAGCGTGGGCTGATTGAAGCCGCCACCCGTAAGCCCGACCTCGCGATCCTCGATCTCGGCCTGCCGGATGGTGACGGCATTGATTTTATTCGCGACCTGCGTCAGTGGAGCCAGATGCCGATTATCGTCCTGTCAGCGCGTAGCGAAGAGCATGACAAAATTGCCGCCCTGGATGCCGGCGCCGATGACTACTTAAGTAAACCCTTTGGCATCGGCGAGCTGCAGGCCCGCCTGCGCGTCGCGCTGCGTCGCCACGGCGCGGCGCAGGCCGATGAGCCGGTGGTGCGCTTCGCTGACCTGGAGGTCAATATCCCCGCCCGCCGCATCCTGCGCGGCAGCGAAGAGATCCACCTGACGCCTATCGAGTTTCGCCTGCTGGCGGCGCTGTTGAATAATCCCGGCAAAGTGCTTACCCAGCGTCAGCTGCTGAATCAGGTGTGGGGGCCTAACGCCGTGGAGCACAGCCACTATCTGCGGATCTATATGGGTCATCTGCGACAAAAGCTGGAGGCCGATCCGGCACGGCCGCAGCATTTGCTGACCGAAACCGGGATTGGCTATCGCTTTATGCCCTGAATCCCGCCTCTGCAGTACCAGAGGCTGGCGATTTTCAGCCCTTCAGAGAGCAGCAGAAAGCCTGCCAGGATCGTTACATGCCTGATGCCGGCAGCCTGAATCAGCCACAGGCCCAGCGATAGCGAAGGCTGCATAAACAGCAGCCTGAGCGGCGCCTGCCCCCAGGCCAGCCACAGCGCATAGCGGCTCTGGCGGAAAAAAAAGATCATCGATAGCGGGATGCTGATAATCAGCAGAACATTCAGCGGGTACAGCCAGACCGCCGCGGAGCCCCAGGTGTGCAGCAGCTGGAGATAAGCCAGCAGATCGTCGTAAAAAGGGAGGCGGCGGTGGGCAATATTCCACCATAAGAATTGCAGGACGAAAAAGAGATCCATCCACGCCCAGAACAAAAACAGGGACTTCCGTTGTATTTTCATCGCTATCCTTGCGAAAAAAATCAGGCCCGCAAGGGGCCTGATGGTAGTGCGTTGTTAAGCGTTCTTCAGCACTTCGCTGACAATCTCTACCGCTTCTTTTTCAATCAGCTTGCGATGCTCTTCGCCGAGGAAGCTTTCGCAGTAGATCTTGTAGGCGTCTTCGGTGCCTGACGGACGCGCCGCGAACCAGCCGTTGTCGGTCATCACCTTGAGGCCGCCAATCGCCGCCCCGTTGCCCGGCGCCGCGGTCAGACGGGCAGTGATCGGATCCCCCGCCAGGGTGTCAGCGCTGACCATTTCCGGAGAGAGCTTGGACAGCACCGCTTTCTGCGCGGAGGTCGCGGAAGCCTGCAGACGGTTGTAGCTCGGCGCACCGAAGCGTTCCGCCAGTTCGTTGTAATGCTCCTGCGGGTTTTTCCCGGTCACCGCGGTGATTTCCGCCGCCAGCAGGCACATGATGATGCCGTCTTTATCGGTGGACCACGGCGTGCCGTCGAAGCGCAGGAAGGAGGCCCCGGCGCTCTCTTCGCCGCCGAAGCCGAAGCTGCCAGCGAACAGGCCGTCGACAAACCACTTAAAGCCCACCGGCACTTCCACCAGCTTGCGGCCCAGATCGTTCACCACGCGGTCAATCATCGCGGAGGAGACCAGCGTTTTACCCACCGCCACCTCTTTGCCCCACTGCGGACGATGCTGGAACAGGTAGTTGATCGCTACCGCCAGGTAGTGGTTCGGGTTCATCAACCCCGCCGGGGTCACAATCCCGTGGCGGTCGTAATCCGGGTCGTTAGCAAACGCCAGATCGAACTTATCGCGCAGCGCCAGCAGGCCGGCCATCGCACACTCTGAGGAGCAATCCATGCGGATGGCGCCGTCTTTATCGAGGTGCATAAAGCGGAAGGTCTGATCCACCTGATCGTTAACAATGGTCAGATTGAGCTTGTAGTGCTCGCCAATGCGTTTCCAGTATTCGATACCGGACCCGCCCAGCGGATCGACGCCCAGCGTCAGGCCGGCTTTCTGGATTGCGGCCATATCGACGATATCCGCCAGCCCTTCGATGAACGGCTGCACCAGATCCTGTTCTTTAACGTGGCCAGAAGCCAGCGCCGCGTCCAGAGAAATGCGTTTCACGCCCTGCAGGCCCGCGGCCAGCAGTTCGTTGGCGCGGTTTTCCACCACTTTGGTGACGTTGGTATCAGCCGGGCCGCCGTTTGGCGGATTGTACTTGATACCACCATCTTCCGGCGGGTTGTGTGACGGGGTGATCACAATGCCGTCCGCCAGCGGACCGCCTTTTTTGTTATGCACCAGAATCGCGTTGGAGACCGCCGGCGTCGGGGTGAAGCCGTTGTTTTCCTGCACGATCACGTCGACGCCGTTGGCGGTTAACACTTCCAGCACCGAAATAAACGCCGGCTCGGAGAGGGCGTGGGTATCTTTGCCGACATAGCACGGACCGGTGATCCCGTTTTTCGCACGATCTTCCGCAATGGCCTGGGCGATGGCCAGAATATGCGGTTCGTTGAAGTTGTGGCGCGCCGCGCTGCCGCGATGGCCAGAGGTGCCGAATTTTACCGCATGCTCCGCATTACCGACTTCAGGCTTCAGCACGTAGTACTGAGCAGTCAGTTGGGCGACGTTAATCAAATCACTCTGTTGCGCAGGCTGCCCCGCACGTTTATCGATTGCCATTGCCTGATCCTTCTGGTGCAAATGTTAAAAAGCTAGATCGTGCCGCAAACCTTTTCAATCAGCTCCGCAGGGAACTGCATCGACTGCATGATGTGCTCAATCATGCTGCATTTACGGCCGGTATTGGTATTGGTGATCACCCACCACGGTGTACCAAGAACCTGTTTCGGTTTGGTCTGATTACCGCTTTTCAGCAGCGTACGCGCATCTTCCGCGAAGTAAACGCGCGTGCGGCCGTGCAGAGACTCGGTGGCCTCGGCAAATGCTTTACTGTCCAGGGAGTAGAGGGTCGTCAACACCAGCATAAAACGGTTCACCGCGCGCTTCTGCTCGGCGTATTCATCAGATAACAGCATCTCGCGCATGGCGCGGACTTTATCTTTCACCGGGTTAGCGGGTTTCACCTCAGCGACAGGCGCTGGCGCCAGCGTCGGCGCGGCTTTGCTGACCAGTGTAGCCGGTTGGGAAACGGCGGAAAATTTTAGCATACGCCGTAAAATGTCGGATGCGCTCTCGCCGATATGCAGAGTGTGGCTGGCAATATAGCGATAGAGTTCATCATCAACTTCAATTGTTTTCATCTTAATCCAGTGCGATATCTTTTCTGAATACAAATCGTTGGGATTATAAGTACAAATCCCAACCGCGGATAGCGTCAAACCAGGATGGCGGTAAAACTCAGAAAACTTCTGGGTCTTGCAGCCGGATGGCAGAATGTCCAACATAATACCCTAACCCGACGGAGCGAAAAAAAGAACTTTGCCATGAAATTAAATAGCCGAGCGCAATCTGCACAGAATCCGCACAACCACTCCCCGATCGTGCTGGTCCACGGTCTGTTTGGCAGCCTGGACAACCTGGGCATCCTCGCCCGCGACCTGATCGCCGACCATGATATTGTGCAGGTCGATATGCGCAACCACGGTTTGTCGCCGCGGTCGCCAGAGATGACCTACCCCGCCATGGCGCAGGATCTGCTTGATACGCTCGACGCGCACCAGATCGAGCGCGCCACCTTTATCGGCCATTCGATGGGCGGGAAAGCGGTAATGGCGCTTACCGCCCTGGCGCCTGAACGCATCAGCGGTCTGGTGGCTATCGATATCGCGCCGGTGGATTATCACGTTCGCCGCCATGATGAGATTTTCGCCGCTATCCGCGCCGTCAGCGAATCCGCCGCCAGCACCCGCCAGCAGGCGGCGCAGGTGATGCGCGAGCACCTGCAGGAAGAAGGCGTGATTCAGTTCCTGCTGAAATCATTCGTCGACGGCGACTGGCGCTTCAACGTGCCGGTGCTGTGGGACCAGTATCCGCATATCGTCGGCTGGGAAACCATCCCGGCCTGGCCGCACCCGACGCAGTTTATTCCCGGCGGCAACTCGCCCTATGTGACCGACGCCTACCGCGACGCGCTGCTGGCCCAGTTCCCGCAGACCCGGGCCCACGTCATCGCCGGCGCCGGACACTGGGTCCATGCCGAGAAACCCGAGGCGGTGTTACGCGCCATCCGCCGCTATCTGACGAGCATCGCCGCCTGATTGGCTAAAATATGCCCGACCGCGCCGCAGAATGCCCGCGGTCGTTGGCGCAGCCGTTCGCCTGATGTATGATGGCGCGCTATCTGCGCCGGCTAGAGCCCGGCAGCTTGTTTCCCCGAAGTCACTCAGAATCATGGCAAAAGAACAAACGGACCGTACGACATTAGATTTGTTCGCAAACGAGCGTCGCCCGGGAAGACCGAAAACCAATCCGCTGTCGCGCGATGAACAACTGCGCATCAACAAACGTAACCAGCTGAAACGCGATAGGGTTCGCGGGCTGAAGCGCGTGGAGTTAAAACTCAACGCCGATGCGGTCGATGCGCTCAACGAGCTGGCGGAAGCGCGTAATATGAGCCGCAGCGATCTCATTGAAGAGATGCTGATGACCCAGTTAACCGCCCTGCGCAGCCAGGGAAAAGTCTAACTTTCCGCGAAAAACCCGCATTCATGTAGCAGAGTGTGCAGTCGGGCGTGATTGCTGTTTCCGCGCCCTTGCCTGTTCTGCTATGATTGCCGTTATCTATGGGCATTGCGTCCCTACCACATCATTTAAGTTTCAAGAGGTTATTTTACTCATGGCAATCATCGGCATCTTTTTTGGCAGCGACACCGGCAACACCGAAAATATTGCAAAAATGATTCAAAAGCAGCTTGGTAAAGATGTTGCTGATGTTCACGACATTGCCAAAAGCAGCAAAGAAGACCTGGAAGCCCACGACATCCTGCTGCTCGGTATCCCGACCTGGTACTACGGTGAAGCGCAGTGTGACTGGGATGACTTCTTCCCGACGCTGGAAGAGATCGACTTCAATGGCAAACTGGTGGCGCTGTTCGGCTGCGGCGACCAGGAAGATTACGCAGAATACTTCTGCGACGCGCTGGGCACCATCCGCGACATCATTGAGCCGCGCGGCGCGACCATCGTCGGTCACTGGCCAACGGCGGGGTATCATTTTGAGGCTTCCAAAGGCCTGGCGGATGACGACCACTTCGTCGGCCTCGCCATCGATGAAGACCGCCAGCCGGAGCTGACCAACGAGCGCGTTGAGAAATGGGTGAAGCAGGTTGCCGAAGAGCTGCACCTCGAAGAAATCAAAAACGCCTGATGATTAAGCGGCGCAATCATTGAGTTGCGCCGCATTAATAGACAAAAGCAATCAAACTAATAGCTACAAGTTTTTAACTTTTAATCACATATCTGTACAATGTCCTCTGATTCTACGAGGCACGTGACGCAGTTTGTAGCTGGTGCCTCGTTTTTGACAGCAAACCAGGCCTGATGCTTGCAGTTTTCATTTACCAGTGGCAGTTCTATAATGAGACGCATTACGTCGGGTTAATTTCTGTATGACTTCCGTTGAAGGAAGTAGATCGTTTAGCAACAGGACAGATTCCGCATGACTGACAACAATACCGCATTAAAGAAGGCTGGCCTGAAAGTCACACTTCCTCGACTAAAAATCCTTGAAGTGCTGCAGGAACCGGATAACCATCATGTCAGTGCGGAAGACTTATATAAACGCCTGATCGACATGGGCGAAGAGATCGGTCTGGCGACCGTTTACCGCGTCCTCAACCAGTTTGATGACGCCGGCATCGTGACTCGTCATAATTTCGAAGGCGGAAAATCCGTTTTCGAACTGACCCAGCAGCATCACCACGATCACCTGATCTGCCTCGACTGCGGCAAAGTGATCGAATTCAGCGACGACTCGATCGAATTACGCCAGCGTGAAATTGCCTCCCGCCACGGCATCCGCCTGACCAACCACAGTTTATATCTGTACGGTCACTGTGCGGAAGGGGATTGCCGCGAGGACGAACACGCCCACGACGCGGTGGAAAAATAATTCCCCGTTTCGCTGAGACTGAAAAGCCAACCTGCCGGTTGGCTTTTTTATGGGCGCCTCTGGCACCCTTCCCGCACACGCCCCTGGGGTGACTTTCCTCATCCCCGCTTTGTCCGGAGAGTTGATATGGAACTTCGCCAGCGGGGCGATCTCTGATCGGATCGGTCGTCGTCCGGTGCTGATGGGCATTACCGTGCTGGCCCTGCTCACCACCTGGCCGGTGATGCACTGGCTCACCGTCGCGCCCGATTTCACCCGTATGACGCTGGTCCTGCTATGGTTCTCGTTCTTCTTTGGCATGCATAACGGCGCGATGATCGCGGCGCTTACCGAAGTGATGCCGGTACACGTCCGCACCGTGGGCTTTTCGCTGGCCTTTAGTCTCGCTACTGCCATTTTCGGCGACCTGACGCCAGCTATTTCCACCGCCCTGGTCGAGCTCACCGGCGATAAAAGCCCGCCGGGCTGGTGGCTAATGTGCGCCGCGCTGTGCGGATTCATTGCCACCGCGCTACTGTTCGTGCGGCTGAGCCGCGGCTATCAGCCGGCGGAGAGTCAGCGCAAAAAAACAAACGGGCGGAGATATGCCCCGCCCGTTTGCCGCTGTCGTCTGATTTAATGGGTCGTATTATTGCTGCGGATCTCCTTCCAGATCTGATCGCAGCGCGCTTTCACCGCCTGATCGTTGCCGGTGCGGGTGGCCTGAATACACTGTTGGTAATCCAGGACGCGAACGCTCTCCTGGTTGGCGAACTGCTGGTGCTGTTTATCCTTTTTCAGCACATTCAGTACGCTCTGGCAGGCTTCAATCTTGTCCGGATTCCCTTCCGCCGTATTAATACAGGCGCTATAGGCATCTTTCAGTTTGGTGTCTTCTTTCGGCGCCGGCGACGTGGTGCAGGCCACCAGGCCCGCTGCCATCATGGCAATAAGCAGCATTTTTTTCATTGTCGTTCTCCCAGAGGTGCGGCAGGCTCACGCCCGCCGCGCAGGCATCAGAAAATAGTGAACGGGGCGATAACCATGAACTTCACGTCGCGCTCATCCTGGAAGATGTTGCCGTAGCCGCCGCTCCAGCTCGGAATATCGGAATGGTTGTCGTATTGGGTAAAGTGCAGTTTGAACAGGGTGCCCTTCGCCCGCCCTTCCTGTACGGTATACATTGCATCCAGGCTATAGGCCGACTCTTTCAGGCGATAGTCAGGGTCATAGTACGCATCCGGAGAGGACATTCTTCCCGGCTTCGCATCCCAGGCGTAGACATAAGACGCGCCGAACGCCCAGCCCGGCATATCCCAGTTTTTCATGTCATACATCGCGCCAAAGAAGACCGCTTTTTCGCCATTGGCGTTAAAGTCGGAGCGGTTATCCCACCAGATATCGAGACGACCATTGGAAGAGGCGTAGGTCGGGGTCATACGCTGCAGGAAGTAGCCCTGCTGGCCATCAGCCTTCACCCAGGTTCCCTCGAGACGCAGATCCAGGACATCCGCCACCTTATAACCAAAGGTTAACGCCTGCAGCCATGCGGTGCCATCATAGATGTCGTTGACCCCGCCGTTGCTGACCTTATCGCGGGTGCCGTAGAACTGGTAGCTGGTGCTCAGCGGCGCGCCGGCGACGTCAAACTTGTAGCTGGCTTTAGCAAAGTACTGATCGATATAGCCCTGAGCCTGACCAAATGCCGCCTCCAGCACCAGGTCATTTTTGAAATCATATTTAGCACCGACGGAGTGGAGATAATCGACTTTGGTCTTCTTATCGTTCTGATAGAAATCGTCCATCTCGATATGCCATGGCGCTTTATACTCGTTCGTCCACATATAGGAGAAACTTAACGCGCCCGCCGTGCCATAGTCGAAGTTAGCCCCGGCCTCCGCCCCCTGATAGGTACCTGGCATAAAACTCCAGTGCGGGGCCAGCAGAGTCTGGCCGGTTGGCTGGATATAGCCCGCACGTGCCCACGCCGGACCATATTTGAATTTCGCTGCGGCTTTATACAGGCTGATGCCGCTCTTATCGCCGGAATAGTCTTCGTCATAGGCTTTGTTACGTGACGAGAAGGCAATTTCGTTCGGGTGGCCGCTATCGCCGTTCTCCGCCATTTCAATCGCGGTAAACGCGGCAATATCAAGGCCAAACATATCGGCGGCATAGCCGGACTGGAAGTCCAGGTTGGCGTTCCAGGTGGAGTGGGAAAGGTTGGTTTTGTATTTGTCGCCGTCGGTCACATCTTTACGGTCACGCTCACGCTGCCAGTAATAGATACCGCCGGTTAAGGTTGAATCATCGATAAAGCCTGCTGCGCTGGCCTGTGGAGCAACAACCCAGCCCGACATCGCGGTGACGGCGGCAATAGCCAGCGCCAGCGTACTACGTTTGCCACTAAACGTACGCATGTGCATATCCTCTTTGACGTTTTAAAAGGCGAAGACCAGCGGTCAATCGCTAAAAAATAAATAAAACTGCAAAATGTGGGGCGGTAAAAAAGACCGCGAAACCACTATAGATAGACTATTTTTCGTGACGCGAATTATCAATGTTTTTCGTGAGGCAAAGCTTAAGATTATGACAAAGCGCACATATTTTATGTCGTTTTGTTACAATCTTATCTCTGATGATTTTGTTATGGAAGTCATTGCAAAATCAGGGAAAAACGCAATCATTGAAAGCGATTACATTGGTTTTTTGTATGTGACAGGAAACATCAGAAGCGCTATTTATTACCGCGCAGAAACAGAATTAATTCGCATCGCGAAAATGAAAAGTTTAATTAGCTGATTCTGAAACAAAAAAAGCGCCGCTGGGAGCGACGCTTTGACAGAAAAGAAATGTTATTCGCCCGCTTTCGCCCAGGTATCACGCAGCCCGACGGTGCGGTTGAACACCAGATTGGTTGCGGTTGCATAGCGGCTGTCGAGGCAGAAATAGCCTTCACGCTCAAACTGGTAAGCTTTACCGGCTTCGGCCTGCGCCAGGCTCGGCTCCGCGTACCCCTGTTTGATCACCAGCGATTCCGGGTTGATTACCGCGAGGAAATCGTCCGCCGCGCCCGGGTTTGGCACGCTGAACAGACGATCGTAGAGACGGATCTCTACCGGCAGCGCATGCGCCGCGCTTACCCAATGGATCACGCCTTTGACCTTGCGGCCGTCGGCCGGGTCTTTGCTCAGGGTGTCGGCATCGTAGGTGCAGAAGATGGTGGTAATATTGCCTTCGGCATCTTTCTCCACGCGTTCCGCTTTGATGACGTAGGCGTTGCGCAGACGCACTTCTTTACCCAGCACCAGACGCTTGTACTGTTTGTTGGCTTCTTCGCGGAAGTCCGCGCGATCGATCCAGATTTCGGCGCTGAACGGCACTTCACGACTGCCCATTTCCGGCTTGTTCGGATGGTTCGGCATCACCACCATTTCGCTTTCGCCCTGCGGATAGTTCTCGATAACCAGTTTCACCGGATCGATCACCGCCATCGCGCGCGGGGCGTTTTCGTTCAGATCTTCACGAATGCAGGACTCCAGCGACGCCATCTCGATGGTATTGTCCTGCTTGGTCACGCCGATGCGCTTGCAGAACTCACGGATGGATTCGGCGGTGTAACCGCGACGACGCAGACCGGAGATGGTCGGCATACGCGGGTCGTCCCAGCCTTCCACGTGCTTCTCAGTCACCAGCTGGTTCAGCTTACGCTTGGACATCACGGTGTATTCGAGATTCAGGCGCGAGAATTCGTACTGACGCGGATGCACCGGGATGCTGATGTTGTCCAGCACCCAATCGTACAGGCGGCGGTTGTCCTGGAACTCCAGGGTACACAGCGAGTGGGTAATGCCTTCCAGCGCATCGCTGATGCAGTGGGTGAAGTCGTACATCGGGTAGATGCACCACTTGTTGCCAGTCTGATGATGCTCAGCGAACTTAATGCGGTACAGCACCGGATCGCGCATCACGATAAACGGCGACGCCATATCGATCTTCGCGCGCAGGCAGGCTTTGCCTTCTTCGAAGCCGCCGCTGCGCATTTTTTCAAACAGCGCCAGGTTCTCTTCCACGCTGCGGTCGCGATACGGGCTGTTTTTACCCGGCGCTTTCAGGGTGCCGCGGTATTCGCGAATTTCATCAGGAGAGAGTTCATCAACATAGGCCAGACCTTTGTTGATCAGCTCAACCGCATACTGATGCAGCTGATCGAAATAATCAGACGAGTAGCATACGTCCCCGGACCAGTGGAAACCTAACCACTGCACGTCGTTTTTAATCGACTCAACGTATTCGATATCTTCTTTCACCGGGTTGGTGTCATCGAAACGCAGGTTGCATTGGCCCTGATAATCCTGGGCGATGCCGAAGTTCAGGCAGATGGATTTTGCATGGCCAATGTGCAGATAACCGTTCGGCTCCGGCGGGAAGCGAGTGTGAACGGTGGTATGTTTACCGGTAGCCAGATCTTCATCAATAATCTGACGGATAAAGTTAGTCGGGCGGGCTTCTGCCTCACTCATCACGGGTTCCTCAAAGCGTAAACAACGTATAACGGCACATGATCTTACAAGCAGGGCGTAGTGACAACTATTAGTTACGTAAAATAGGTATCAGAAGAGGATTATGGGGCCGATTGCTGGAAAAAAAAGCGGCGAAGGTTTCCCTTCGCCGCTGAGGCAAAAACTCGACTCAGGAGCCTTACTTGCCTTTAATCTCATACAGCGGCGTCTGGCCAGCAACGACCTTACCGCTCGCCAGTATCACCAGCGCGCTGTAGTCATCGCTGTTGCTGCAGACGACCGGACTGATCATTGAGCGCGCGTTGGCGTTGAGGAAGTCCAGATCCATTTCCAGAATCGGCTCACCCGCCTTCACGTCCGTGCCCTCTTCAACCAGACGTTTGAAGCCCTTGCCTTCCAGCGCCACGGTGTCGATACCCATGTGAACGACGATTTCCGCACCGTTGTTGGTTTCGAGGCAGAACGCGTGGTTAGTGTTGAAAATTTTCACCACGGTACCGGCGGCCGGGGCCACCACGATGTTGCTGGTCGGTTTCACCGCGATCCCGTCGCCGACGGCTTTGCTGGCGAAGGCTTCGTCCGGCACCTGCTCGAGGGCCACCACGTCACCGGTAATCGGCGAAACCAGCGACTCAACGGTCTTCGCGTTCGCTACCGCCTGCGGTTTAGCCGCGGGCGCTGCGGTGGCGACGTTGCCAGCCGGTGCGGCTGCCGCTGCCGCTACCGGGCCGCGGGTAACCACTTTTTTCATCTCATCGCCGATAGACTCTGCTTTCGCACCGACGATAACCTGGATGGTTTGCTTATTCAGTTTCACCACCCCGGACGCGCCGAGACGTTTACAGGCGGCGTCGTTCACCTTCGCCGAATCGCCCACGGTCAGACGCAGACGGGTGATACAGGCGTCAATGGCTTTCAGGTTGTCCGTTCCGCCCACCGCGGCGATATAGCTGGTCGCCAGCTGGGTCAGCCCCTCTTCAGTGTTGCTGTTGGCTTCTTCCGTTACCACGTCAGCGGCTTTGTCTTCACGACCCGGCGTTTTCAGGTTGAACATGCGGATCACCGCGCTGAACAGCAGGAAGTAGACGAAGAAGAACACCACGCCCATCACCAGCAGCATCCAGACGTTTTTGCTGGCGGCCGGCAGGCTGTACATCAGCACGTAGTCAATTGCACCTGCGGAGAAGGAGAAGCCCGCATGGATCCCGAGCGCCGTTGCGATGAACAGGCTGATACCGGTCAGCACCGCATGCAGGAGGTACAGCAGCGGAGCCAGGAACATGAACAGGAATTCCAGCGGCTCGGTTACCCCGGTCAGGAACGCGGTGATGGCCACGGACAGCAGCATACCGCCTACCATCGGACGACGCGCTTTCGGCGCCGCCAGATACATCGCCAGCGCCGCACCCGGCAGACCAAACATCATGATTGGGAAGAAGCCGGACATGAACATCCCCGCGGTGCCGTCGCCGGCGTAGAAGCGGTTGATGTCGCCGTGGAACACAGCGCCAGCGGCGTTAGTGAACTCACCAATCTGGAACCAGGCGATGGTGTTCAGCACCTGATGCAGACCGGTTGGGATCAGCAGACGGTTGATGAAACCAAAGATACCGGAACCGAGCGCCCCTGCGGAGACGATCCATTCGCCGCCAGAGTGGATAGCGTGCTGCACCGGCGGCCAGACGTAGCCGAAGATCGCCGCGAGGATCAGACAGAAGAAGCCGGTGGCGATCGGCACGAAGCGTTTGCCGCCGAAGAAGCTCAGGAAGTCCGGCAGCTTGATGCCGGCCCAGCGGTTGTATACCGCCCCTGCCACCAGACCGGTAATGATACCGGCCAGCACGCCCATATTGATTTCCGGGTTGATGGTGACCATCGCTTTGGTCATCACGAAATACCCTACCGCACCGGCCAGCGCCGCAGAACCGGCGTTATCCTTAGACCAGCTTGATGCCACACCAATTGCGAAGATCAGCGCCAGATTATCGAAGATCGCCCCACCCGCTTGCGCGATGAAGGGTACATTCAACAGGTCTGGTTGCCCGAAACGCAGCAGCAATGCCGCGACCGGCAGCACTGCGATAGGGAGCTGCAACGCCCTACCCAGTCGCTGAAAGAAACCTAAAATATTCATCTTATTCCCCCTATGAGACCCCGATGAGGCTCATTTCAAAGCCACTTTTTTATTGTGTAACAAGGTCGGTTTTATCACTTACCGGCAAAGTGTGTGAAAAATTAATTCGTATCGCAAATTAAACGGGTATTTTTTGTGATAATTATCACCAAATATCGTATTCCCTCCTCCCTTGCACTGGCTAACAACGAAAACTTATTTTATCATTCAAAAAATCAACACGGATTGACCCCGGTCGGCGCAGTTGCTGCAATACTCTCCTTAGAGTGCTGGCGCCAATCCGCCAGAATCTACTTTGACTATAGAGGTGAAGAATGAGACTGATTCCCCTGGTAACCGCTGAGCAGGTCGGTAAATGGGCTGCCCGCCATATCGTTAACCGCATTAATGCATTTAAACCAACCGCGGACCGTCCGTTCGTCCTGGGTCTGCCAACCGGTGGTACCCCGCTGACCGCCTACAAGGCGCTGGTTGAAATGCATAAAGCAGGCCAGGTTAGCTTCAAGCACGTCGTCACCTTTAACATGGA
Organism: Klebsiella sp. 64; assembly: GCF_018223915.1. Classification (NCBI taxonomy): domain Bacteria; kingdom Pseudomonadati; phylum Pseudomonadota; class Gammaproteobacteria; order Enterobacterales; family Enterobacteriaceae; genus Klebsiella; species Klebsiella sp. 64. Next base: position 143,105 of record NZ_JAGRQZ010000034.1, on the reverse strand, counting down.
TGAATACGTTGGCCTGCCGAAAGAGCATCCGGAAAGCTATCATAGCTTTATGCACCGTAATTTCTTTGACCACGTTGATATTCCGGCAGAAAATATCAACCTGCTGAATGGTAACGCGCCGGACATCGATGCGGAATGCCGTCGCTATGAAGAAAAAATTCGTTCCTACGGTAAAATCCACCTGTTCATGGGCGGCGTGGGCAACGATGGTCATATCGCGTTTAACGAACCGGCCTCTTCTCTGGCGTCCCGCACCCGTATTAAGACCCTGACCCATGAAACCCGCGTAGCGAACTCCCGCTTCTTCGACGGCGATGTGGATCTGGTGCCGAAATATGCGCTGACCGTCGGCGTGGGCACCCTGCTGGACGCAGAAGAAGTGATGATTCTGGTGCTGGGTCATCAGAAAGCGCTGGCGCTGCAGGCGGCGGTAGAAGGTAACGTCAACCACATGTGGACCATTACCTGTCTGCAACTGCATCCGAAGGCGGTGATCGTCTGCGACGAACCGTCCACCATGGAGCTGAAAGTGAAGACGCTGAAATATTTCAACGAATTAGAAGCTGAAAATATTAAAGGTCTGTAATGTAGTCCTTCCCGCGCCCTGGCGCGGGATCATCTTTTTCTTTGTACGCACCATCATGCCGGCGGCAAACGAACGCTGACCTGATGAGGCGTATATACCGGGGGTCGTAATGTATGCATTAACCCAGGGCCGGGTTTATACCGGTCATGAAATTCTCGATGACCATGCGGTTGTTATCGCTAATGGCTTTATCGAACGTCTTTGTCCGCTGGCAGATTTGCCGTCTGACATCGAGCAGCGCTCAGTCAACGGCGCAATAATCGCCCCCGGTTTTATCGACGTCCAGCTCAACGGCTGCGGCGGCGTGCAGTTTAACGACAGCCCAGAGGCGGTCACTGTCGAAACGCTGGAGATCATGCAGAAGGCCAACGAACGCTCAGGCTGCACCAGCTTCCTGCCGACGCTGATTACCTCCAGCGACGATCTGATGAAGCAAGGCGTGCGCGTGATGCGCGAATATCTGCAAAAACATCCGAACCAGGCGCTGGGCCTGCATCTCGAAGGGCCGTGGCTGAATATCGTTAAGAAAGGCACCCACAATCCGGACTACGTGCGTAAACCGGACGCGGCGCTGGTCGATTTCCTGTGCGACAACGCCGATGTGATCACCAAAGTGACCCTCGCCCCTGAGCGCGTTGAGCCAGAAGTGATCCGCAAACTGGTCGCCGCCGGGATCGTTGTCTCCGCGGGCCACTCCAACGCTACGCTGAAAGAGGCGAAAGTCGGCTTCCGCGCGGGCATTACCTTCGCCACCCACCTGTATAATGCGATGCCGTACATTACCGGCCGCGAACCGGGTCTTGCCGGGGCGATTTTTGACGAGCCGGATGTCTACTGCGGTATCATCGTCGACGGGATGCACGTCGATTACGCCAACGTGCGCAACGCCAAGCGCCTGAAAGGCGACAAGCTGTGCCTGGTCACCGACGCCACCGCGCCGGCGGGGGCGAATATTGACCAGTTCATTTTTGCCGGGAAAACAATATACTACCGCAATGGGCTGTGCGTAGATGAAAACGGCACCCTCAGCGGATCTTCGCTGACCATGATTGAAGGGGTGCGTAATCTGGTTGAGCATTGCGGCGTGGCACTGGACGAAGTATTGCGCATGGCGACGCTCTATCCTGCGCGCGCTATCGGCGTGGACAAGCAGCTCGGCAGCATTGCGCCGGGCATGGTCGCTAACCTGACCGCCTTTACACGCGATTATAAAATCACCAAGACCATCGTTAATGGTAACGAGGTCGTCACTGAGTAAGTAAAAGTATGACAGCAGGCGGACAAGCTCAAATTGGTAACGTTGACCTCGTAAAACAACTGAACAGCGCGGCCGTGTACCGCCTGATTGACCAGCATGGGCCCATCTCGCGCATTCAGATAGCCGAACAAAGCCAGCTTGCCCCTGCCAGCGTGACCAAAATCACGCGTCAGCTTATTGAGCGCGGCCTGATCAAAGAAGTCGATCAGCAGGCCTCCACCGGTGGCCGCCGCGCTATCTCTATCATCGCAGAAACTCGCAACTTCAACGCCATCGGCGTGCGGCTTGGCCGCTATGACGCCACTCTGACCCTGTATGATTTAAGCAGCAAGACCCTGGAAGAGGAGCACTTCCCGCTGCCCGAGCGCACCCAGGAAACGCTGGAACACGCCCTGCTGAATATCATCGCCACCTTTATCGAAAACTGTCAGCGCAAAATTCGCGAGCTGATCGCTATCTCAGTGATCCTGCCGGGCCTCGTCGACCCGGAAAGCGGCGTGATCCGCTATATGCCGCACATTGCGGTGGAAAACTGGGGCCTGGTCGGGGCGCTGGAGAAACGCTTCAATGTTACCTGCTTTGTTGGCCACGATATCCGCAGCCTGGCGCTGGCCGAGCACTATTTTGGCGCAAGCCAGGATTGCGAAGACTCCATTCTGGTGCGCGTGCACCGCGGTACCGGGGCGGGGATTATCTCCAACGGGCGCATTTTTATCGGCCGCAACGGCAACGTCGGCGAAATTGGCCATATTCAGGTCGACCCGCTGGGCGAACGCTGCCACTGCGGCAACTTCGGCTGTCTGGAGACCGTCGCGGCCAATGCCGCCATTGAACAGCGGGTTCGCCACCTGCTGGAGCAGGGCTACCAGAGCCGTCTGACGCCGGATGACTGCACGATCAAAACTATCTGCAAAGCGGCCAACAAGGGCGATGCCCTGGCCTGCGAGGTGATTGAGTACGTGGGGCGCCACCTCGGGAAAACGATCGCCATCGCCATTAACCTGTTCAACCCACAAAAAATCGTCGTCGCCGGCGAAATAGTGGAAGCTGAAAAGGTCCTTCTTCCGGCCATCGAAGGCTGCATTAACGCCCAGGCGCTTAAGGCGTTTCGTAAGAACCTGCCGGTGGTGCGCTCCACCCTCGATCACCGCTCTGCAATCGGCGCCTTCGCGCTGGTCAAACGCGCCATGCTTAATGGCACGCTGCTGCAGCGTTTGCTTGAGAGCTAATCGCCCCTTTTCTGATAGCGCGTCACCTTGATACGGGCGGGCCTCGCCCGTCAGAGGTGTGAAACCTCATCGATGACGCGTATAGTTTCGTCTTTGTTAATGATTCTGGACCCACCATGACCATTCAAAACATAATTTGTGATATTGACGGCGTACTGATGCACGATAACGTCGCCGTTCCCGGCGCAGCCGAGTTTATCAAGCGCATCCTCGATAAAGGCATGCCGCTGGTAATGCTGACCAACTACCCGTCGCAAACCGGCCAGGATCTGGCGAACCGTTTCGCCACCGCTGGAATTGATGTTCCGGATAGCGCCTTTTACACCTCAGCGATGGCCACCGCCGATTTTCTGCGTCGCCAGGAAGGCAAAAAAGCCTACGTGGTGGGAGAAGGGGCGCTGATCCACGAGCTGTACAAAGCCGGCTTTACCATTACCGATGTGAACCCGGATTTTGTCATCGTCGGGGAAACTCGCTCCTTTAACTGGGAAATGATGCATAAGGCCGCCTTCTTCGTCGCCAACGGCGCCCGCTTCATTGCCACTAACCCGGATACGCACGGTCGCGGCTTCTACCCTGCCTGCGGCGCGCTGTGCGCCGGGATCGAGAAGATCTCCGGCCGTAAGCCGTTTTACGTCGGCAAACCCAGCCCGTGGATCATCCGTTCAGCGCTGAATAAAATGCAAGCTCACTCCGAGCAGACGGTGATCGTCGGCGATAACCTGCGCACCGATATACTGGCCGGTTTCCAGGCGGGGCTGGAGACTATTCTGGTGCTCTCCGGCGTCTCCACCCTCGACGATATCGACAGCATGCCGTTCCGCCCGTCGTGGATTTACCCTTCCGTCGCGGAAATCGATATTTTCTGATGCCAACCACGTCGCAGGACGTGGTTTTTCATTTCTAGCGCCCATCAGAATTACTCCATCTAATAAAAACGGCCTATAAATACGAATTCCTCAATAAAGCCGTTCAAAAGATACTCTTTTTTCACTGTTCAACAATCACGGTTGCGTTTTTTCTTTTTCCGGCCGCAAAACCCTTGCGCCTGCTCCCCCTTTACGGCATTTTCTTAAGCACGCACTCAGGCTTCGCCACGAGACGAAGCCAGCACAACATCAAACACGACAGGGTAATGGAGAAGGCTATGTGTTCTATTTTTGGCGTACTGGATATTAAAACTGACGCAGGCGAGCTGCGTAAAAAGGCGCTGGAGCTTTCCCGCCTGATGCGCCACCGCGGTCCGGACTGGTCTGGCGTATATGCCAGCGACAAAGCGATTCTGGCGCACGAGCGCCTGTCGATTGTCGACGTCAACGCCGGGGCCCAGCCGCTGTACAACGCCGAAAAAACCCATGCGCTGGCCGTTAACGGCGAGATCTACAACCACCAGGCGCTGCGCGCGGAGTATGGCGATCGCTACCAGTTCCAGACCGGTTCCGACTGCGAAGTGATCCTCGCGCTGTATCAGGAAAAAGGCCCGGAGTTCCTCGACGACCTGCAGGGAATGTTCGCCTTCGCCCTGTACGACAGCGAAAAAGACGCGTACTTAATTGGCCGCGACCATATCGGCATTATCCCGCTGTATATGGGCCATGACGAACACGGCAACTTCTATGTCGCCTCCGAAATGAAAGCGCTAGTGCCGGTATGCCGCACCATTAAAGAGTTCCCGGCGGGCAGCTACCTGTGGAGCAAAGACGGCGAAATTCGCCAGTACTATCAGCGCGACTGGTTTGATTACGACGCGGTGAAAGACAACGTTACCGATAAGAACGAGCTGCGTCAGGCGCTGGAAGAGTCGGTGAAAAGCCACCTGATGTCCGACGTGCCTTACGGCGTGCTGCTCTCCGGCGGTCTTGATTCATCGGTCATCTCGGCTATCACCAAGAAATTCGCCGCCCGTCGCGTCGAAGATCAGGAGCGTAGCGAAGCCTGGTGGCCGCAGCTGCACTCTTTCGCGGTCGGTCTGGAAGGCTCTCCTGACCTGAAAGCGGCGCAGGAGGTGGCCAACCACCTCGGCACCGTGCACCACGAAATTCACTTTACCGTCCAGGAAGGGCTGGATGCCATCCGCGACGTTATCTATCACATCGAAACCTACGATGTGACCACTATTCGCGCCTCGACGCCGATGTACCTGATGTCGCGGAAAATTAAAGCCATGGGCATCAAAATGGTGCTTTCCGGCGAAGGTTCGGACGAAGTGTTCGGCGGCTACCTCTACTTCCATAAGGCGCCGAACGCCAAAGAACTGCACGAAGAGACGGTGCGTAAGCTGCAGGCGCTGCATATGTTTGACTGCGCCCGCGCCAACAAAGCGATGTCCGCCTGGGGCGTGGAGGCCCGCGTGCCGTTCCTCGACAAGAAGTTCCTCGACGTCGCGATGCGCATTAACCCGCAGGATAAGATGTGCGGCAACGGCAAAATGGAAAAACACATTCTGCGCGAATGCTTTGAATCCTACCTCCCGGCCAGCGTCGCCTGGCGCCAGAAGGAGCAGTTCTCTGACGGCGTCGGCTACAGCTGGATCGATACCCTGAAAGAAGTGGCCGCCAAACAGATCAGCGACCAGCAACTGGAAACCGCAAGCTTCCGCTTCCCGTACAACACGCCGACCTCCAAAGAAGGCTATTTGTACCGCGAGATCTTCGAAGAGCTGTTCCCGCTGCCGAGCGCGGCGGAGTGCGTCCCTGGCGGTCCGTCGGTGGCCTGCTCTTCAGCGAAAGCCATTGAGTGGGATGAAGCGTTCAAAACCATGAACGATCCATCAGGCCGCGCGGTCGGTGTCCACCAGTCGGCTTACAAATAAGCCCAGACGGGCGGTGAAACGCAAAACGGACCCTCCGGGGTCCGTTTTCTTTTTGCCGGATTTATACCGCTGAAAAACGATAAATAACCAATAATTGCCGAATATTCCAGCGAGCTGTTCGCAACCTAACCAAACAGTCACATTACAACGATTTTCCTTGAAAAAGAGGTTGACGCTCGCAGGCCCAATACGCATAATGCGCCCCGCAACGCCGATAAGGTTACGCGAAAAAAAGATGGCTACGTAGCTCAGCTGGTTAGAGCACATCACTCATAATGATGGGGTCACAGGTTCAAATCCCGTCGTAGCCACCATCTTTTTTGCGGGAGTGGCGAAATTGGTAGACGCACCAGATTTAGGTTCTGGCGCCGCAAGGTGTGCGAGTTCAAGTCTCGCCTCCCGCACCATTCACCAGTTAGCGTTGTACGGATGGGGTATCGCCAAGCGGTAAGGCACCGGTTTTTGATACCGGCATTCCCTGGTTCGAATCCAGGTACCCCAGCCATATTTCTTCGATATTTGCGGTTCACCGCGACGGTATTGGGGTATCGCCAAGCGGTAAGGCACCGGTTTTTGATACCGGCATTCCCTGGTTCGAATCCAGGTACCCCAGCCATCGAAGAAGCAGTAAGACAATTAGGCTACGTAGCTCAGCTGGTTAGAGCACATCACTCATAATGATGGGGTCACAGGTTCGAATCCCGTCGTAGCCACCAAATTCTGGACGTATCGATACGCATCGATAAATCCGCAAACAATTTGTTGGGGTATCGCCAAGCGGTAAGGCACCGGATTCTGATTCCGGCATTCCGAGGTTCGAATCCTCGTACCCCAGCCAAATTTAAAAGTCGTTCAGCAGTGAACGCACTGTTGCCCTCAACCGGCGTAGTTACGGTCAAGCGCAACAGACAATTGGGGTATCGCCAAGCGGTAAGGCACCGGATTCTGATTCCGGCATTCCGAGGTTCGAATCCTCGTACCCCAGCCATTTCAATGCAAAAAAGCTCACTTCGGTGGGCTTTTTTGCTATTGGCGTCCTGACATGCTTACTCCGTACTGACTGCCGGGCAGGCGCTCTCCGCTACGCCCCTGCCCGGGAAGCCGGTTTTACAAGCCTAAGGCATACTTCAGCGCCTGACGCTTCAGCCCCCCGGCGCGTTCAGCCGCCATCAGGCCAATATTACGCAGCATCCGCACCGGCGCCAGGTCATTGCTGAAACCGGCATAAAACAGATCCATCCCCGACTGCATGATAAAATTATCCGCTCGCCGCCGCGCCTGGTAGCGCTTCAGCACCGGCAGGCTGGCCCAGTCTTCGCCGCGGCCGCGCGCTTCCGCCAGGATCTCCAGCAGGGCATCGACATCACGATAGCCAAGGTTAACCCCCTGCCCCGCCAGTGGATGAATGGTGTGCGCCGCATCGCCCACCAGCGCCAGGCCGGGCTGAACATACTGCAGCGCATGACGCCGGGTGAGCGGGAAGGCGCCGGCCGCCTGCGGCGTCACCCGTCCCAGCCGCGCCGGAAAGTGACTGGCGATCTCCTGCTGGAGCTGCGCCATGGTCATGCTCTGCAGCTGACGGATCCGCGCCGGGGCGTCGTACCAGACCAGCGAGGCCCAGTGGTCGAACAGCGGCAGGAAGGCGCGTGGGCCGCTGGGAGTAAACTGCTGCCAGGTGCTGTCGCCGGGATCGTCGGCGCATTCGACGCTGATCAGCATACAGGACTGCTGATATTGCCAGGCGTGCACGCCGATGCCGGCCATCTCCCGCACCTGGGAGTTAGCGCCGTCGGCGCCGATAACCAGCCGGGCGTGGATCGTCTCCCCCTCGCGCAAATGCAACGCCGTCTGCGTCTCGCCGCGCTGCATCGTTTTCAGTTCGCTACCGACGCGCAGGGTAACCGCCTCATGCGCCGCCAGCGCTTGCCACAGGCCCCATTGCAGAACCTTGTTCTCGACCATATAGCCCAGCTCCGGCAGCTTGAGCTCCGCGGCGTCGAAGGCGACGTGCGCGCTCTCCCACTCCCAGGTCTCCAGACGGCGATAAGCATGGACGCGCATCGCCCGTATGGCATCCCAGACGCCGAGACTCTTCAGCAGGCCGACCGAAGCCGCGCTGATCGCCGAGATCCGCACATCCGGGGCGGATGCCGGATCGAACGCCGGTGGCGCCGCTTTCTCAAGCACCGTCACGGTAAATCCCTGTTGCGCCAGCCCTAACGCCAGGGCGCCGCCGACCATGCCGCCGCCCACGATGGCGACATCTGTTACGTGAATTGTCATGGCTATTATCCTTAAAGCAGAATCCGTTAAGTTTACCGGATTTTTCGCCCTCTTGCGGCGATAACGCTCGCACTGGTCAGGGGGCGACCAAAGCATTACAATACGCGCCCTGGAATGCGAAATTCACCCTGTATATATCCCCGCGTTTTGGATATCTATTACTGAGCATGAGCAAGTCAATGACAAAAAAACTCCATATTAAAACCTGGGGCTGTCAGATGAACGAGTATGATTCATCAAAGATGGCCGATCTGCTGGATGCGACACATGGGTATCAACTGACCGAAGTGGCGGAAGAAGCAGATGTGCTGTTGCTCAATACCTGCTCAATTCGTGAGAAGGCCCAGGAAAAAGTTTTCCATCAGCTTGGCCGCTGGAAGCTGCTGAAAGAGAAGAACCCGGACCTGATTATTGGCGTCGGCGGCTGCGTGGCTTCCCAGGAAGGCGACCATATTCGCCAGCGCGCGCACTATGTCGATATTATTTTCGGGCCGCAAACCCTGCACCGCCTGCCGGAGATGATTAACTCCGTGCGCGGCAACCGCAGTCCGGTAGTTGATATCAGCTTCCCGGAAATTGAAAAATTCGATCGCCTGCCAGAGCCGCGCGCCGAAGGGCCGACCGCCTTTGTCTCGATTATGGAAGGTTGCAATAAATACTGCACCTACTGCGTCGTGCCGTATACCCGCGGAGAAGAAGTTAGCCGTCCGTGCGACGATATCCTGTTTGAAATCGCCCAGCTGGCGGCGCAGGGCGTGCGTGAGGTCAATCTGCTGGGGCAGAACGTTAACGCCTGGCGCGGTGAGAATTACGACGGCACCACCGGCAGCTTTGCCGACCTGCTGCGCCTGGTCGCCGCCATCGACGGCATCGACCGCATTCGCTTCACCACCAGCCACCCGATCGAATTTACCGACGATATCATCGACGTTTATCGCGATACGCCGGAGCTGGTGAGCTTCCTGCACCTGCCGGTGCAGAGTGGCTCCGACCGTGTGCTGAACCTGATGGGACGCACCCATACCGCGCTGGAGTATAAAGCGATTATTCGCAAGCTGCGTGAAGCGCGCCCGGATATTCAGATAAGCTCCGACTTTATCGTCGGCTTCCCCGGCGAAACCACGGAAGATTTCGAAAAGACCATGAAGCTCATCGCCGACGTCAATTTCGATATGAGCTACAGCTTTATCTTCTCCGCTCGCCCGGGCACCCCGGCGGCCGATATGGTCGACGACGTGCCGGAGGCGGACAAAAAACAGCGTCTGTATATCCTGCAGGAACGCATTAACCAGCAGGCGATGGCCTGGAGCCGTCGCATGCTCGGCACGGTACAGCGCATCCTGGTGGAAGGCACCTCGCGTAAGAACATCATGGAGCTTTCCGGACGTACGGAGAATAACCGGGTGGTCAACTTCGAAGGTACCCCGGACCTCGTCGGTAAGTTTGTCGATGTCGAAATCGTCGATGTATATACCAACTCGCTGCGCGGTAAAATCGTGCGCACCGAAGCGGAGATGGGTCTGCGTATCGCTGAATCACCCGAATCAGTGATTGCCCGCACCCGTAAAGAGAACGATCTTGGCGTGGGAATTTACCAGCCATGATCCCTTCAGGCCTGTCGGTTCCGGCAGGCCTTGTAATTCCTCTCTCCGTCCCTATATCTACAGCAATGCTTGCGCCATTTTCCTGTGACGTAAATAATTTCCTGATTAGCCGGCCACGCGCCGCGTCCGGCCACCTGCGTAAAGAGGAATAGTTTGAACATAGACACTCGTGAGATTACCCTGGAGCCAGCGGATAACGCACGCCTGTTAGCCCTGTGCGGCCCGTTTGACGACAACATTAAACAGCTGGAGCGTCGGTTAGGCATTGAGATCAACCGCCGTGACAATCACTTTAAGCTGACCGGTCGCGCCCTGTGCGTGCACGCTGCCGCCGATATTCTGCGCAGCCTGTATGTCGACACAGCGCCAATGCGCGGTCAGATTCAGGATATTGAACCAGAGCAGATCCACCTGGCGATCAAGGAAGCGCGCGTACTGGAGCAGAGCGCCGAAAGCGTGCCTGAGTACGGTAAAGCCGTCAATATCAAGACCAAGCGCGGGGTAATCAAACCGCGTACGCCGAACCAGGCGCAGTACATCGCCAATATCCTCGATCACGACATCACTTTCGGCGTGGGTCCGGCGGGTACGGGTAAAACCTATCTGGCGGTGGCGGCGGCGGTCGATGCGCTGGAGCGCCAGGAGATCCGCCGTATTCTGCTGACCCGTCCGGCCGTCGAGGCAGGCGAAAAGCTCGGCTTCCTGCCCGGCGATCTGAGCCAGAAGGTCGACCCGTATCTGCGCCCGCTGTATGACGCGCTGTTTGAGATGCTCGGCTTTGAGAAAGTGGAGAAGCTGATTGAGCGTAACGTCATCGAAGTGGCCCCGCTGGCCTATATGCGCGGACGGACGCTGAATGACGCCTTTATCATTCTTGATGAAAGCCAGAACACCACCATCGAACAGATGAAGATGTTCCTGACCCGCATCGGCTTTAACTCCAAGGCGGTGATCACCGGCGACATCACGCAGATTGACCTGCCACGCAGCACCAAATCCGGTCTGCGCCATGCCATCGAAGTGCTGGCGGAAGTCGATGAGATCAGCTTTAACTTCTTCCATAGCGAAGACGTGGTGCGCCATCCGGTGGTCGCCCGCATCGTGAACGCCTATGAGGCATGGGAAGCCGCAGATCAGAAACGTAAAGCAGAGCTGGCCGCCGAGCGCAAACGCGAAGCCCAGGAACAGGAGCAAAAATGAGTCAGGTGATCCTCGATTTACAGCTGGCCTGCGAAGAGACCAGCGGCCTGCCGGACGAAGCCCTTTTCCAACGCTGGGTCGACGCCGTCATTCCGCCGTTTCAGGAGGAGTCAGAGTTAACGATTCGTCTGGTCGACGTTGCAGAAAGCCATGAGCTGAACCTGACCTATCGCGGCAAGGATAAGCCGACCAACGTCCTCTCCTTCCCGTTTGAAGCGCCGCCGGGAATTGAAATGCCGCTGCTCGGCGATCTGATCATCTGCCGTCAGGTGGTAGAACAAGAAGCCAGCGAGCAAGGTAAGCCGCTGGAGGCGCACTGGGCGCATATGGTGGTGCACGGTAGCCTGCATCTGCTGGGCTACGATCATATCGAAGACGACGAAGCGGAAGAGATGGAAGGCCTTGAAACAGAGATAATGCTTGCTCTGGGCTATGAGGACCCGTACATTTCCGAGAAGATTGCGGAATAGCGCCCAGCCGGATGGCGGTGCTTGCGCCTCATCCGGCCGCTGTTTCTGCGTTTTACCTGCCAGAAAGTCAGGCAACCCATGCCGTCCGGCGCTGAGTTTACGCGCGACGAGCGACAGTTAAATCAACATGAGAACCCAAACGACGCCATGAGCGACGACAATTCACACAGTAGTGACACAGTAAACAGCAAAAAGGGATTTTTCTCCCTGTTACTCAGCCAGCTTTTTCACGGGGAACCGAAAAACCGCGATGAACTGCTGGCGCTGATCCGTGATTCCGGGCAAAACGACCTTATCGATGAAGATACGCGTGACATGCTCGAAGGGGTAATGGATATCGCCGACCAGCGGGTCCGCGACATTATGATCCCCCGTTCACAAATGATAACCCTGAAACGCAACCAGACGCTGGACGAGTGCCTGGATGTCATCATCGAATCCGCCCACTCGCGTTTCCCGGTCATCAGTGAAGATAAAGATCACATCGAAGGGATTCTGATGGCCAAGGATCTGCTGCCGTTTATGCGCAGCGACGCCGAAGCCTTCAGCATGGAAAAAGTGTTACGGCCGGCGGTTGTCGTCCCGGAAAGCAAGCGGGTCGACCGCATGCTGAAAGAGTTTCGCTCACAGCGCTATCATATGGCGATCGTTATTGACGAATTCGGCGGCGTCTCTGGCCTGGTGACCATCGAGGATATCCTTGAGCTCATCGTCGGGGAAATTGAAGACGAGTACGACGAAGAAGAAGATATCGATTTCCGCCAGCTGAGTCGCCACACCTGGACGGTGCGCGCCCTGGCCTCCATCGAAGACTTCAACGAGGCCTTCGACACGCACTTTAGCGATGAAGAAGTGGATACCATTGGCGGGCTGGTGATGCAGGCCTTCGGCCATCTGCCGGCCCGCGGCGAATCTATCGACATTGATGGTTACCAATTCAAGGTAGCAATGGCAGATAGTCGTCGTATCATTCAGGTGCATGTAAAGCTGCCCGATGACGCTCCCCAGCCGAAGCTGGAAGAGTAAGCGGTAGCGCTGAAATGGCCAGCCGGGAGACCGCGAGTCATACACGGTTGTAGGTGCCCCGCGTCCGGCTGGCAAAAAGAATAGCCTGTAGCAGCAGGCGTTAATTAACGGGACGATTAACCTAAATGGTATTTGCCTCTCTTCTTGAACGCCAGCGCATACGTCTGTTGCTGGCGCTGTTGTTTGGAGCCAGCGGAACGCTGGCTTTTTCACCTTATGACTTCTGGCCAGCGGCTATCGTTTCGCTGATCGGTCTGCAGGCGTTAACCCTCAACCGACGCCCGCTGCAAAGCGCCGGGATCGGCTATTTCTGGGGACTCGGGCTGTTCGGCACGGGTATCAACTGGGTCTATGTCAGCATCGCGCAGTTTGGCGGAATGCCCGGCCCGGTTAACGTCTTCCTCGTCGTTCTGCTGGCGGCCTATCTCTCGCTCTACACCGGCCTGTTTGCCGGCCTGCTCGCCCGTCTGTGGCCTAAAACTAACTGGATACGGATGGCTATCGCTGCCCCTGTCGTCTGGCAAATCACCGAGTTCCTGCGCGGCTGGGTGCTGACCGGCTTTCCGTGGCTACAGTTCGGCTACAGCCAGATTGACGGCCCGCTGAAAGGTCTCGCGCCGGTGATGGGCGTCGAGGCGATTAACTTCCTGCTGATGGTAGTCAGCGGCCTGCTGGCCCTGGCCCTCGTCCAGCGCAACTGGAAGCCGCTGGCGATTGCCGCGCTGCTGTTCGCCCTGCCCTTCCCGCTGCGCTATATCCAGTGGTATCAGCTGCTGCCGGCGCGCGCGACCCAGGTCTCGCTGGTGCAAGGCGATATCCCACAGGCCATGAAATGGGACGAAAAGCAGCTGGTCAATACCCTGAAAACCTACCTGGCGCTGACCCAGCCGCATATCGGCCACTCGCAGCTGATTATCTGGCCTGAATCGGCGATCCCGGATCTGGAGATCAACCAGCAGCAGTTCCTCAGCATGATGGACGATCTGCTGCGCGCAAAAGACAGCTCGCTGATCACCGGCATCGTCGATGCGCGTCTCAACAAGCAGAACCGTTACGATACCTACAACACCATCATTACTCTCGGCAAAGATAACCCGTACCGCTACGACTCGACCAACCGCTACAACAAGAACCATCTGGTGCCGTTCGGCGAGTTTGTACCGCTGGAGTCGATTCTGCGTCCGCTGGCGCCGTTCTTTGACCTGCCGATGTCCTCCTTCAGCCGCGGCCCCTACGTGCAGCCGCAGCTGATGGCGCATAACCTGAAGCTGACCGCGGCCATCTGCTACGAGATAATCCTCGGGGAACAGGTGCGGGATAACTTCCGGCCGGACACCGACTTCCTGCTGACCATCTCCAACGACGCCTGGTTCGGCAAGTCCATCGGCCCGTGGCAACACTTCCAGATGGCGCGAATGCGCGCCCTGGAGCTGGCCCGCCCGCTGCTGCGCAGCACCAACAACGGCATTACTGCGGTGATCGGCCCGCGCGGCGAGATCCAGAAGATGATCCCGCAGTTTACCCGCGAGGTGTTGACCACCACCGTGACCCCCACCAGCGGCTTAACCCCTTACGCCCGCACCGGCAACTGGCCGCTATGGGCGCTGACGGCGCTGTTTGGTTTCGCCGCGCTGCTGATGAGCCTGCGCCAGCGTCGCCGATAAGTTTCTCCGCCGGCGACGCCCGTCGCCGGCTTTTTCTTCCCATCATCTGCCGCTCTGGCACAGTCATTGCTTTATTTAACCTGGTAGCGGCATCGTCCGACCCAGTGCAACCAGGTTGCACCAGAAACGTTCGGTGGTCGCGCTATTTTGGTGCAATGGAAGATATTTGCCTCCGATTGGTGCGGAGCGCTTCGCAAAAATAAACAATAAAGCAGCAAAATCTTTACATTAAGCCAAACTAAATGCTAACAAACACATACAAATGCGGCACGTGGACGCGTGCCCCCAATAACAACACACACAATCACAATGGGTATCAATAGCGTCGCTGACGCTGCGGATAAGGAGTTGGATATGCAATTACGTAAACTGGCCACGGCAATGCTGGTAATGGGAATGACCGCTGGTCTGGCGCAGGCGGAAGATGCTGCCCCGGCGGCTGGCCAGAACACCCTGGATAAGATCGCCAAAAACGGGGTTATCGTTGTCGGCCATCGTGAATCTTCGGTCCCGTTCTCTTACTACGATAACCAGCAGAAGGTTGTGGGCTACTCTCAGGATTATTCCAACGCCATCGTCGATGCCATCAAGAAAAAACTGAACAAACCCGATCTGCAGGTCAAACTGATCCCGGTCACCTCGCAGAACCGTATCCCGTTGCTGCAGAATGGCACCTTTGATTTCGAGTGCGGCTCAACCACCAACAACCTTGAGCGCCAGAAACAGGCGGCCTTCTCCGATACCATCTTCGTGGTCGGTACCCGTCTGCTGGTGAAGAAAGGCGGTCCGATCAAAGATTTTCCGGACCTGAAGGATAAAGCGGTCGTCGTCACCTCCGGAACCACCTCAGAGATCCTGCTGCATAAGCTGAACGATGAGAAAAAAATGAATATGCGCATTATCAGCGCCAAAGATCATGGCGACTCTTTCCGCACCCTGGAGAGCGGACGCGCCGTGGCCTTTATGATGGATGATGCCCTGCTGGCTGGCGAACGCGCCAAGGCGAAGAAACCGGATAACTGGGAAATCGTCGGCACCCCGCAGTCGAAGGAAGCCTATGGCTGCATGCTGCGGAAGGACGATCCGACGTTCAAGGCGCTGGTTGATGAAACCGTCGCCCAGGCTCAGACCTCTGGCGAAGCGGAGAAGTGGTTTGACAAATGGTTCAAAAACCCGATTCCGCCAAAAAATCTTAACCTCAACTTCGAGCTGTCGGACGACATGAAAGCGCTGTTCAAATCACCTAACGACAAAGCACTGAACTAATTATAACAACCAGGGGCGGGATATCCTGCCCTCCCGATGATTGTCACAGCACGGACAGACTATACGGCGGCTGGTCGTTCCCCAGCCGCCGCGAATACCGAAACAAGCTGGACAACCGTCTTCGAGGGTAGCAATGGCTACCCTTTTTTTTCCAGGAGTCATGTATGTCAATAGACTGGAACTGGGGGATATTCCTGCAACAGGCCCCCTTCGGCAACACTACCTACCTGGGCTGGCTGTGGAGCGGTTTTCAAATCACCGTCGCCCTCTCCATCTCGGCCTGGATCATCGCTTTTCTCGTCGGCTCACTGTTCGGCATTTTACGCACGGTACCCAATCGCTTCCTCTCGGGCATTGGCACCTGCTATGTCGAACTGTTTCGCAACGTGCCGCTGATCGTGCAGTTCTTTACCTGGTACCTGGTGGTGCCGGAGTTCCTGCCGGAAAATATCGGCATGTGGTTTAAATCGGAGCTGGACCCAAACATTCAATTCTTTGTCTCCTCCATGCTGTGCCTGGGGCTGTTTACCGCCGCTCGCGTCTGCGAGCAGGTACGCGCCGCCATCCAGTCGCTGCCGCGCGGGCAGAAGAACGCCGGCCTGGCGATGGGCCTGACCCTGCCGCAAACCTACCGCTACGTGCTGCTGCCGAACGCCTACCGCGTTATCGTGCCGCCGATGACCTCGGAGATGATGAACCTGGTGAAAAACTCGGCCATCGCCTCCACCATCGGTCTGGCCGATATGGCCGCGCAGGCGGGCAAACTGCTGGACTACTCCGCTCATGCCTGGGAGTCTTTTACCGCCATCACCCTGGCCTATGTTTTCATCAACGCGGTGATTATGCTGATTATGTATGTGGTCGAGCGTAAGGTTCGCCTGCCTGGCAATATGGGAGGCAAATAATGTACGATTTTGACTGGAGTTCGATCGTTCCCTCCATGCCCTATCTGCTGGCAGGGCTGGTGATCACCCTTAAGATTACGGTGATCGCCATCGTGGTCGGCATCGTCTGGGGCACCCTGCTGGCGGTTATGCGCCTGTCCAGCTTCTTGCCGCTGGCCTGGTTTGCTAAATCCTACGTCAACGTATTCCGCTCAATCCCACTGGTGATGGTCCTGCTGTGGTTCTACCTGATTGTCCCGGGCTTCCTGCAGAACGTGCTGGGACTGTCGCCGAAAACGGATATTCGCCTGATCTCGGCGATGGTGGCGTTTTCGATGTTCGAAGCCGCCTACTATTCAGAGATTATCCGCGCCGGCATTCAGAGCATCTCCCGCGGCCAGTCCAGCGCCGCGCTGGCGTTGGGGATGACCCACTGGCAGTCAATGCGGCTGGTGATCCTGCCGCAGGCCTTCCGCGCCATGGTGCCGCTGCTGCTAACCCAGGGGATCGTCCTGTTCCAGGATACCTCGCTGGTGTATGTATTGAGTCTCGCCGACTTCTTCCGTACCGCCTCCACCATTGGCGAGCGTGACGGAACCCAGGTCGAAATGATCCTGTTCGCGGGCGGCGTCTATTTTGTGATTAGCCTCAGCGCCTCGCTGTTGGTCAGCTGGTTGAAGAAAAGGACTGTGTAATGATTACCCTGAAAAACGTTTCAAAATGGTATGGTCACTTTCAGGTGCTGACCGATTGCTCCACGGAAGTGAAAAAAGGCGAAGTCGTGGTGGTCTGCGGGCCGTCAGGCTCCGGTAAATCCACGCTGATTAAGACTGTGAACGGCCTTGAGCCGGTACAGCAGGGGCAGATTATTGTCGATGGCACCGTGGTTAACGATAAAAAGACCAACCTGGCTAAACTGCGCTCGCACGTCGGCATGGTGTTTCAGCATTTTGAACTGTTCCCGCATCTGTCGATTATCGACAACCTGACGCTGGCGCAGGTCAAAGTTCTTAACCGCGATAAAGCCTCAGCGCGCAAGAAAGGCCTCAAGTTGCTGGAGCGCGTTGGCCTGGCGGCGCATGCGGAAAAATACCCGGCGCAACTCTCCGGCGGCCAGCAGCAGCGCGTGGCCATTGCCCGAGCCCTGTGTATGGACCCGATCGCCATGCTGTTTGATGAGCCCACCTCAGCGCTTGACCCGGAGATGATTAACGAGGTGCTGGACGTTATGGTCGAACTGGCCAACGAGGGGATGACCATGATGGTCGTGACCCATGAGATGGGCTTTGCCCGCAAGGTGGCGAACCGGGTGATCTTTATGGATGAAGGGAAGATTGTCGAGGATGCCGATAAAGAGGCCTTCTTTGCCAATCCGCAATCCGAGCGTGCCAAAGATTTCCTCGCCAAAATACTCCATTAATGGTTTTTCTCTGCGCATACCGCCCGGTATGCGCAGTTAATCTTTTCCGCCATATTATTCGCCAATGTTATTTATGCGGCGGATTATCGCTACTATCATTTACGTACCCAATAAACCTGGGCGATAAAAGCTGAACTTATTTATTAAATCGATCAATTCATAAAGAATTCAATAATGAATTCGTGGACCGGCCTTGCCACCGCCGCTAGCATATAACGCCTCGTAACAGGTTCGTCGCACGATTATTTTATTAATTGAATGTAATATTCTTGCCTGACCTCGCCTGCGCCGAAATAAAGGCCATCAATATTCTCTGCCGCTCGCAGAATAATGGATGCGCCACCAAACCAATGAAACAAATGGATATTGCTTCATGTTAATTCGATCTCGCACGCTCACCGGGCTGCTGTTTATCACGCTGGCGGGCACCTCAGCCGCCGGGGCCGCGCCATTGGCCTCTTCTACTCACCAGACGGAGCAGGATAAAGCCCGCCAGGAGGCGCTGGCGCCGCAGCAACAGGATTTTCAGTCTTCACAACAGCGCGTGGCGCCGCAGGGGATCCCTTTTCCTGAGGAAACGCATTGCAAATTGATCAACCGGGTCGATATCGACTCCGATAACCAGGCGCTCACCCGGAAATTACTGGCGAAAACCGCACGGCAGGCGCAGGGACGCTGTCTGGGTAGCGAAGGCATTCGCCTGCTGGCCTATACCTTGCAAAATGAGCTGATCGCGCAAGGCTACATCACCTCGCTGATTGATGTGCCCTCCCAGTCGCTGGAGCACGGCATACTCAGGTTCACGCTGCACTATGGCAAAGTGGGCGCTATCGACTATGCCGACGGCTCGGACACCACCCGCCTGTGGAATTCCCTACCCACCTCTTCCGGTACTATCCTGCGCTTAAGCGACCTTGAGCAAGGGATGGCCAACCTGCAGCGTCTGCCCGGCGCCACCGCGCACATGAAACTGCTGCCGGGCCAACACGAGGGAGAAAGCGATATCCAGATCGCCCGCAGCCTGGCGAAAAAATGGCAGCTTGGCGCCTGGCTTGACGACGCCGGCAGCAAAGCCAGCGGACGCTACCAGGCCGGGGGGGCCCTCTATCTCTATGACCTGACCACCCTCAACGATATCCTGTACCTTTCCGGCGGGGGCGATATTGAATTCAATCAGCATAACGACGGCAACCACAACGGCAGCCTGTATTACTCCATTCCCTTTGGCTACTGGACACTAAGCGCCTACGGGGCATACAGCCAGTATCGTCAGCAGTTTAACGGCAACTGGTCGACGATGGATTATAAGAGTAAAAATCGCTACTACAGCGCCACGCTGAGTCGTCTGCTCTCCCACACCCGGCAGCAAAAAACCACCGCTGACCTGCGGATCGCCAAGAGCACCTCGCATTATTACTTCGGCGGCAGTGAGCTACTGGTGATGCGCAAGCAGAACCCCTCATGGGAATTCACCCTCAACCACCAGCACTACTTTAACAAAAAGATTGTTGATGCCAGCATCGGCATCCAGCGCAGCCTGCCGTGGCTCAGCTCGACAGCAACGCCGGAAGAGCAGGCCGGGCTGTATAGCCCGCTGTCGCGGATTGTGCATGGTAATCTGCAGGCAATGATGAAATTTGACGCCACCGGCGACAAATTTACCTGGGCTCCCCGCCTCAGCGCCCAGTTCAGCCCGGACAAACTCGCTTCCGATAATAAATTCAATATTGGCAGCCGCTGGAGCGTGCGCGGTTTTGACGGTGAAAACAGCCTGTCCGGCAATCAGGGATGGTACTGGCGCAACGATTTTATCTGGGATCTGGCCACCCACGAGCGGCAATTCTATTTGGGCGCGGATATAGGCCGTCTTATCGGCGCCGATCTATATCAAAAAGGCAAAGTGCTCTCCGGCGCCGTCAGCGGGCTGCGCGGTCAGCTATGGTCAACGCAGTACGATCTGTTTATTAGTACCCCGCTGAGTAAACCGGATAAGTTTCATAGCGACGCCCTGAATATGGGCTTTTCATTACAGTGGAGGTATTAATTCGCACATTATTGACTCGTCATATTTACATTATTTATTAATCATTATTTAAAGGAATAAAGAAAATGTTTAAGTTTAAGGCTTCTTATGTCGCACTGGCGGCAGTATTAACCTCGTCGGTAGTTTATGCCGACCCCACAAGCTATACGCACTCTTCCGGCGCCACGGTTATCGATATTGAAAAGCCGAACGCCGCCGGTGTCTCCCATAACCTGTACCGCGACTTCAACGTCGGCACCAATGGCACCATCCTTAATAACAGCGGCGATGATGTCAGCCACAGCACATTTGGCAATATCGCCCGCAACAATAATCTGACCGCCGGCAGCGCTTCGGTGATTTTGAACGAGGTGACCTCCAAAAACGCCAGTAGCCTGAAGGGCTTTATCGAAGTCAACGGTCAGAAAGCGGATGTGGTAATCGCCAACCCGAACGGCATCACCTGTTCCGGCTGTAGCTTTGTTAATACCAACAAGGCTATCCTGACCACCGGCAAGGTTAATATGACCGACGATGGCGCCATCGGCAGCTATACCGTAACGGGAGGCACCCTCACCATCGGCGAAAATGGCATGAACGCCGCCAACGGCTACGCGGTTCTGCTCGCCGACGCGATTAAGATTAACGGTAAAGTGCAGGCCAACAACGCCCTGGTCAGCGCGGGCAACTTCACCATGGATAACAGCTCTGGCTCGGTGACCTCCGCCGGTAAAAAGGCCACCCTGATCCAGATGACGGTTAACCCGCAGTACAGCATCGACGTCAGCAGCCTTGGCGGCATTGAGGCCAACAGCATCAGCATGGTTGGCAATAATATCGGCTTTGGCGTACGTAATAAGGGTTCTATTATCTCCAACGGCACGCTGATGCTCACCAGCAACGGTAATTTACTGAACAAAGGGTCAATAACGGGCAAAGGTTTGCTGAGCCAGGTTTCCACCGTCACGGGCATCACCAATGACGGTAGCATCGCCGGCGCCTATTATTTAATGCTCTCCAGTGGCGATTATATCGTTAACACCGGTTCTCTCTCCGGCGGCCAGCTGATTGCCACCGCTAACGGCAACATCACCAACGGCGACTCAGGCACGATGACCGGCACCAGTGGATTAAGCCTGACCAGCGGCGGGAAAATCCGCAACGAAGAAAAAGCCTCCCTGCTGTCAAATAACCAGATTGCCGCCACGGCAATCGGTGATTTCCTCAATGAAGGCAAAATCAGCGCCAAACACACCAGCCTGACGTTTGTCGGCGACAGCTTTAAAAACACCGGCAATATTAACTCTACTGGCCAAACCACCATTCAGTCGCTTACACAGGACGGCAGCGCCAATACGGGCGAGATCTATAACCTCGGCAATATCACCGGCGAAAATATCAATCTGCAGACCAATGGCACGCTGGCGCAAAGCAGCAGTGGTCGTATTGAGGCAACCAACGCCATTACCGCCCACAGCTACTGGCTGAACCAAAATGGTTATATGAATGCCGCCGATATCACCACCGATCACGGCGTAGTGAATAATTATGGCAATATTACTGCCAAAAATATTTCAATCACGACCTACTCAGATATCACCAACGAAGGGCAGATCAGCAGCACCGGCGACCTGATCTTAAATACCAAAAATAAAGGCGCGATCTACAATTATTCAACCCTCAGCGCGGGCGGCAACATGACGTTAACCGCCACCAAAGTGGTCAATGGTGGTAAAAGTTGCGGCATACTGGGCCTGGCGAAATGCGGAGTCGGGACGTTAACTGCTGACAAGCTGGTACTGAACTCATCGCAGAAATATGTTAGCGACATGGGTGGAAAACAGTATTTCAAGAGCACCGAAGTCAACACGGTGAAATAAGACAAACCACGATGCGCGAAGCCTCGCGCATCGTTTTTCGCACGCTTAGGGCTCGAAGGGCCGACGCTGGAACTGATCGTGGCCACATTTTGGACAGCGCGGCAGCACGTCCGGGGTGTATACCGCCAGGTGATAGTGGCACTTCTCGCAGACCAGGTTGCCCAGACCGACCACTTCGCCGCTGTGGTACACGCCGTGGTGATTCAGATCCTGAAAGACTTCCCGCCACTCGAGCTGGGTTTTGTCGGTGATATCAGCCAGCTCCTGCCACAGGCTCTCTTTGATCACCCGCATAAACACGCTGTCGCTCTCGTCTTC
This sequence comes from Klebsiella sp. 64, assembly GCF_018223915.1. Taxonomy (NCBI): domain Bacteria; kingdom Pseudomonadati; phylum Pseudomonadota; class Gammaproteobacteria; order Enterobacterales; family Enterobacteriaceae; genus Klebsiella; species Klebsiella sp. 64. The sequence goes on along the minus strand of NZ_JAGRQZ010000034.1, from coordinate 121,182 downwards.
GTGACTCTCTTCGTAGCTGCGGGCAAACTCCTCTAGGTCGCGCTTGACCGCCGCAATCACCGACTCGATCTCGCTCTGCGTCAGATCGCCGGCGCGGACGATTTTTTCCCGCGCCTGCGTCACCAGCGCGTCGATATCGCGCTCTCCATGGCGGAGCCGTTCGCTGAGCGAGGAGACCAGTTCACGGTAATATTGAGCAACCTTGTTCATCATTTCGCCTCCGGTGGGGTTAACGTCTTCTGATAATAGACCTTATTCCTCTCCCGCTGTGTCTGACAAGCCACAGAGTCGCGAAATAATCTGCGCAGCTTTTGCCGATGTTGATGTGCGAAAAGCTGTTTTGACGTGGGCGTTTGGGCTATGCTATGCCGATCTGAAATAACACATCCATTGGCTACACTTTGTAGCTGTATTGAAAACAGGACCACTGGCTGCCATGCAAGAGCAATACCGCCCGGAAGAGATAGAATCGAAAGTCCAGCTTCACTGGGACGAAAATCGTACATTTGAAGTAACTGAAGACGAGAGCAAAGAGAAGTATTACTGCCTGTCGATGCTTCCTTATCCTTCTGGTCGACTACACATGGGTCACGTGCGTAACTACACCATCGGCGACGTGATTGCCCGCTACCAGCGCATGCTGGGCAAAAACGTCCTGCAGCCGATCGGCTGGGATGCGTTCGGTCTGCCGGCAGAAGGGGCGGCGGTGAAAAACAACACCGCGCCAGCGCCGTGGACCTACGACAACATCGCCTACATGAAAAACCAGCTAAAAATGCTGGGCTTCGGCTATGACTGGAGCCGCGAGCTGGCGACCTGCACCCCGGAATATTACCGCTGGGAGCAGAAGTTCTTCACCGAGCTGTACAAAAAAGGCCTGGTGTACAAAAAAACCTCCGCAGTGAACTGGTGCCCGAATGACCAGACCGTGCTGGCCAACGAACAGGTTATCGACGGCTGCTGCTGGCGCTGCGATACCAAGGTCGAGCGTAAAGAGATCCCGCAGTGGTTTATTAAAATCACCGCCTACGCCGATGAACTGCTGAACGATCTGGATAAGCTGGACCACTGGCCGGACACCGTGAAGACCATGCAGCGCAACTGGATCGGCCGTTCGGAAGGGGTAGAAATCTCCTTTGACGTCAACGACTACGCTGACAAACTGACTGTCTACACCACCCGTCCGGACACCTTTATGGGTTGTACCTACCTGGCCGTCGCGGCGGGTCACCCGCTGGCGCAGCAGGCTGCGGCGAACAATCCGGCGCTGGCCGCCTTTATCGACGAGTGCCGCAATACCAAAGTGGCCGAAGCCGACATGGCGACGATGGAGAAAAAAGGCGTCGATACCGGCTTTAAAGCCATTCATCCGCTGACCGGTGAACAAATTCCGGTCTGGGCGGCAAACTTTGTGCTGATGGAATACGGCACCGGCGCGGTAATGGCCGTTCCGGGTCACGACCAGCGCGACTACGAGTTCGCCAGCAAGTACGGTCTGAACATTAAGCCGGTTATCCTCGCTGCCGACGGCTCCGAGCCGGATCTCTCCGAGCAGGCGCTGACCGAGAAAGGCGTCCTGTTTAACTCCGGCGAGTTCAGCGGTCTTGATTATGAAGCGGGCTTCAACGCCATTGCCGACAAACTGGCTGCCATGGGCGTGGGCGAGCGTAAAGTTAACTACCGTCTGCGCGACTGGGGCGTATCCCGTCAGCGCTACTGGGGCGCGCCGATCCCGATGGTGACCCTGGAAGATGGCACCGTGCTGCCGACCCCGGAAGATCAGCTGCCGGTGATCCTGCCGGAAGACGTGGTCATGGACGGCATCACCAGCCCGATCAAAGCCGATCCTGAATGGGCCAAGACCACCGTCAACGGCCAGCCGGCGCTGCGCGAAACCGACACCTTTGACACCTTTATGGAATCCTCCTGGTACTATGCGCGCTACACCTGCCCGCAGTATCAGGAAGGAATGCTGGATTCGAAAGCGGCCAACTACTGGCTGCCGGTAGATATCTACATCGGCGGTATCGAACACGCCATCATGCACCTGCTCTACTTCCGCTTCTTCCATAAGCTGATGCGCGACGCGGGCATGGTGAACTCCGATGAGCCGGCGAAACAGCTGCTGTGCCAGGGCATGGTGCTGGCTGACGCGTTCTACTATGTGGGCGAAAACGGCGAACGTAACTGGGTTTCCCCGGTTGACGCCATCGTTGAGCGCGACGAAAAAGGCCGCATCGTGAAGGCCAAAGACGCGGCGGGCCACGAGCTGGTGTACACCGGCATGAGCAAGATGTCCAAGTCGAAAAACAACGGCATCGACCCGCAGGTGATGGTTGAGCGCTACGGCGCGGATACCGTGCGTCTGTTCATGATGTTTGCGTCCCCGGCGGATATGACCCTCGAGTGGCAGGAATCTGGCGTTGAAGGGGCGAACCGCTTCCTGAAACGCGTCTGGAAACTGGTCTACGAGCACACCACTAAAGGAGAGGTTGCGGCACTGAACGTGGCGGCTCTGAGCGAAGATCAGAAAGCGCTGCGTCGCGATATCCACAAAACCATCGCCAAAGTGACCGATGACATCGGCCGTCGTCAGACCTTCAACACCGCCATCGCGGCAATCATGGAGCTGATGAACAAGCTGGCGAAAGCGCCGCAGGAAGATGAGCAGGATCGTGCGCTGATGCAGGAAGCTCTGCTGGCGGTGGTGCGTATGCTCAACCCGTTCACTCCGCACGCCAGCTTCACCCTGTGGCGTGAGCTGAACGGCGAAGGCGATATCGACAACGCGCCGTGGCCGGTAGCGGATGAGAGCGCGATGGTGGAAGACAGCACCCTCGTCGTCGTCCAGGTCAATGGCAAAGTTCGTGGTAAAATTACCGTTGCGGTAGATGCAACTGAAGAGCAGGTTCGCGAGCGCGCCGGCCAGGAACATCTGGTGGCGAAATATCTCGACGGTAAAACCGTGCGTAAAGTGATTTACGTTCCGGGTAAACTGCTCAATCTGGTCGTTGGCTAAGCGCGGGAGGAAGCGTGCGATATCTGGTAACAATGTTGTTATCTCTGGCGGTGCTCGTCACCGCCGGCTGTGGCTGGCATTTGCGTAGCACTACCAAGGTGCCCGCCACCATGAAAACCATGATTTTCCAGTCGAGCGATCCGAACGGCCCGTTAAGCCGCGCGGTACGTAATCAGCTGCGTCTTAACGGCGTGGAACTGATCGACGCCAGCACGCTGCGTAAAGATGTCCCTTCTCTGCGCCTCGATGGCTCGTCGATTCAGAAAGATACCGCATCGGTGTTCCAGGATGGTCGTACGGCGGAGTATCAGATGGTCATGACCGTTCATGCCAGCGTCCTGATCCCGGGTCACGATATCTATCCGATTACCACCAAGGTCTATCGGTCGTTCTTTGATAACCCGCAGGCGGCATTAGCGAAAGACGCCGAGCAGGATATGATTATCCAGGAAATGTACGACAAAGCGGCGGAACAGCTGATTCGTAAGCTGCCAAGCGTTCAGGTAGCGGATGTTGAAGCAACCCAGCAGGAAGAGAAACCGGTCGCCAGCAGCGCGGCGCCGGCTTCCTCGGGTAACCGCGTCTCCACCACGCTGGGTCAATGATGATTCGGTTGTACCCGGAACAGCTCCGCGCGCAGCTCACTGAAGGGCTGCGCGCGGCCTATCTGCTGCTTGGCAACGATCCCCTGCTGTTGCAGGAAAGCCAGGACGCCATTCGCGAAGCTGCTGCCGCGCAGGGCTTTACCGAGCACCATACTTTTTCAATCGACAACAGCACCGACTGGCAGGCGATTTTCGCCTTAAGCCAGGCGATGAGCCTGTTTGCCAGCCGGCAAACCCTGCTGTTGATCCTACCGGAAAACGGCCCCAACGCGGCGATCAATGAACAGCTCGCCACGCTGGTTGGCCTGCTGCACGACGACCTGCTGCTGATAGTTCGCGGAAATAAGCTGACCAAAGCCCAGGAGAATGCCGCATGGCTCACCGCCCTGGCTCAGCGCGCCGTCCAGGTCAGTTGCCAGACGCCGGAATACGCGCAGCTGCCGCGCTGGCTGGCCGCCCGTGCCAAACAGCATCAGCTGCAGCTCGATGACGCGGCCAGTCAGCTGCTGTGCTACTGTTACGAAGGCAATCTGCTGGCGCTGGCGCAGGCGCTGGAGCGTCTGGCGCTGCTCTGGCCGGACGGTAAGCTAACCCTGCCCCGCGTTGAGCAAGCGGTAAACGATGCCGCGCACTTTACGCCTTACCATTGGGTCGATGCCCTACTGGCAGGCAAAAGTAAGCGCGTGCTGCACGTCCTGCAGCAGTTACGCCTTGAAGGCTGCGAGCCGGCGATCCTGCTGCGTACTCTGCAGCGGGAGCTGCTGCTGCTGGTTACCCTCAAGCGCCAGGCGACGCACACGCCGCTGCGCTCGCTGTTTGATAAACACCGGGTCTGGCAAAACCGCCGTCAGCTGCTCAGCGACGCTCTCACGCGCCTGAGCGGGGAACAGCTGCGCCAGGCGGTGACCCTTCTGACCCGCGCGGAGCTCACCTTTAAACAGGATTACGGGCACGACGTCTGGCCCGAACTGGAAAGTCTTTCGTTGTTGCTCTGCCACAAAGCCCTGGCGGACGTTTTTATTGATGGTTGATATGACTCAGTTACAGGCAATCTATGGCGGCACCTTCGATCCGGTGCATTACGGTCACCTCAAGCCGGTTGAGATTCTGGCGAATCAGATTGGCCTGAGCAAGGTCATCATCATGCCTAACAACGTCCCGCCGCACCGGCCGCAGCCGGAAGCCACCAGCGCCCAGCGCGTGCACATGCTGAAGCTGGCGATTGCCGATAAACCGCTGTTCACGCTCGATGAACGCGAACTGCGGCGCGATACCCCCTCCTGGACGGCGCAAACGCTGCAGGAGTGGCGCCAGGAGCAGGGGCCGCGCAAACCGCTGGCGTTTATCATTGGCCAGGATTCGCTACTGACCTTTCCCACCTGGCACAACTATGAAACCATTCTCGACAATGTCCACCTGATTGTTTGCCGCCGCCCGGGTTACCCGCTGACCATGGCGCAGGAAGCGGATCAGCGCTGGCTGGATCGCCATTTAACCCACGACGTGGAGTCTCTGCATAACCGCCCTTCCGGCGTGATCTACCTGGCTGAGACGCCGTGGTTCGATATTTCCGCGACGATCATCCGCCAGCGCCTTGAGCGCGGCGAGTCCTGCGCCGAGATGCTGCCCGCCGCCGTGCTGGATTACATCCGCGAGCAGGGACTCTATTGCTGACCCCAGGCTGGGCCTGGCGCGAAAAAAGCGCTATCGTAACGCCATCTCTTCATCGCCTGTCAGAGCCTGTTCATGAAATTGTGGTTAGTTCGCCATGGCGAAACCGAAGCCAACGTTGCCGGGTTATACAGCGGCCATGCCCCAACGCCCCTGACGCCGCGCGGCGTCGCTCAGGCGCGCGCGCTCGGCGAACGGCTGCGCCTGGCGCCTTTCGATAAAGTATTCTGTAGCGAGCTGGCGCGGACCGGGACAACGGCCGATCTGCTGCTTGGCGACCGCGCTATTCCGCGTGAGCGCCATCCCGCGCTCAATGAGATGTTTTTCGGCGACTGGGAGATGCGTCATCATCGCGACCTCCAGCGAGAAGATGCGGAAAACTATGCCGCCTGGTGTGCCGACTGGCAGCATGCGGCCCCCACCAACGGCGAAAGCTTTCAGAATTTTGCCCGCCGCGTCAGCGAGTTTATCCCAACGCTGACCGACTGCCGCCATCTTGACCATCTGCTGATCGTCGGCCATCAGGGCGTCCTGAGCCTGCTGACCGCCCTGCTGTTGCAGATGCCTGCGGCGGCGATGTGGCACTTTCCCATTGCCCATGGCGCCTGGAGCCTCCTCGAAATCCGCGACGATTTCACCACCCTGCGGGTATTAAATAGCCAGGCCGTCTGGCAGCCGCAAGAAGAATTCCCGCCAGACCATTGACAGGCCAGAGCAGGCTGTTATTCTCCGCTGCCAGGCAGCATCCGCCAAAGCCGGTTTGCAGAAATTGTTTTACAAAAATGGCGATGCAATCCGCGGCGAGGGATGGGATGATAGCCCGCCACGAACGCCTGCCGACAGACATTTCACCCGACTTTTTCATCAGTTCAGGTATACTGTCAGGCTCTTTATGATTATCAATCTTCACGCACCCAGGGGGAACACTTGCAGGGTAAAGCACTCCAGGATTTTGTTATCGACAAAATTGATGACCTGAAAGGTCAGGACATCGTTGCCATTGATGTACATGGCAAATCCAGCATCACCGATTGCATGATTATCTGCACCGGCACCTCCACGCGTCATGTGATGTCTATCGCCGACCACGTGGTTCAGGAGTCCCGCGCCGCCGGCATGCTGCCGCTGGGCGTTGAAGGGGAAGCCGCCGCCGACTGGATCGTCGTCGACCTCGGCGACGTGATGGTCCACGTCATGCAGGAAGAGAGCCGTCGTCTGTACGAGCTGGAAAAACTCTGGAGTTAATGCGTGAAGTTGCAGCTGGTGGCCGTTGGCACCAAAATGCCGGACTGGGTACAGACCGGCTTTAGCGAGTATCTGCGCCGTTTTCCCAAAGATATGCCGTTCGAGCTGGTGGAGATCCCTGCCGGTAAGCGCGGTAAGAACGCTGATATCAAACGCATCCTCGAAAAAGAGGGCGAGATGATGTTAGCCGCTGCCGGTAAGAACCGCATCGTGACCCTGGATATTCCGGGTAAACCATGGGATACACCGCAGCTGGCGCGCGAACTGGAACGCTGGAAACAGGACGGGCGCGACGTCAGTTTACTGGTAGGCGGTCCGGAGGGTCTCTCTCCCGCCTGTAAAGCAGCGGCGGAACAGAGTTGGTCGCTCTCCACCCTCACCTTACCTCACCCGCTGGTGCGCGTACTGGTGGCCGAGAGTCTGTACCGGGCGTGGAGCATCACCACCAACCACCCGTACCACCGTGAGTAATGATGATCAGGGTAGACTAAGCAGCGAATGAAATTACAGAATTCTTTCCGCGACTATACGGCTGAATCCTCGCTGTTCGTGCGCCGGGCGCTGGTCGCTTTTTTGGGGATTTTGCTGCTTACCGGCGTTCTGATCGCCAACCTGTACAATGTGCAAATCGTTCGCTTCGACGACTATCAGACGCGCTCGAACGAAAACCGCATCAAGCTGGTGCCGATCCCGCCGAGCCGCGGCATTATTTACGATCGCAACGGCACCCCGCTGGCGCTTAACCGCACCATTTACCAGCTGGAGATGATGCCGGAGAAAGTCGATAACGTACAGCAGACGCTGGATGCGCTACGCGACGTCGTCGATTTAACTGACGATGACATCGCCGGTTTCAAAAAGGAGCGCGCCCGCTCCCATCGTTTTACCTCGATTCCGGTAAAGGTCAACCTCAGCGAAGTGCAGGTGGCCCGCTTTGCCGTCAACCAGTACCGCTTTCCCGGCGTGGAAGTCAAAGGCTACAAGCGTCGTTATTACCCCTATAATTCGGCGCTGACTCACGTCATTGGCTATGTCTCAAAAATTAACGATAAAGACGTCGACCGCCTGGATAAAGAGGGCAAGCTGGCCAACTACGCCTCGACGCACGACATTGGTAAGCTGGGTATAGAGCGTTATTACGAGGACGTTCTGCACGGTCAGACCGGCTACGAAGAGGTTGAAGTGAACAACCGCGGCCGCGTCATTCGTCAGCTGAAAGAGGTGCCTCCGCAGGCCGGACGCGACATTTACCTCACCCTCGACCTCAAGCTGCAGCAGTATATTGAAACGCTGCTGGCCGGCAGCCGCGCCGCCGTGGTGGTGACCGACCCGCGTACCGGCGCTATTCTGGCGCTGGTTTCAACCCCGAGCTATGACCCGAACCTGTTCGTCGACGGCATCTCCAGCAAAGATTACTCCGCGCTGCTCAACGACCCGAACACACCGCTGGTCAACCGAGCGACGCAGGGGGTCTATCCGCCGGCGTCGACGGTCAAACCGTACGTCGCCGTCTCGGCGCTGAGCGCCGGGGTGATCACCCGCAACACCAGCCTCTTCGACCCCGGCTGGTGGCAGTTGCCTGGCTCAGAGAAACGCTATCGTGACTGGAAAAAGTGGGGCCACGGCCATCTGAACGTCACCAAAGCGCTCGAGGAGTCTGCAGATACCTATTTCTACCAGGTCGCCTATGACATGGGCATCGACCGTCTCTCAGAGTGGATGAGCAAGTTTGGCTACGGCCATTACACCGGTATCGACCTCTCCGAGGAGCGCTCTGGCAACATGCCGACCCGCGAATGGAAGCTCAAGCGCTTTAAGAAACCCTGGTACCAGGGGGACACCATTCCGGTGGGCATCGGCCAGGGTTACTGGACCGCCACGCCGATCCAGATGAACAAAGCGCTGATGATCCTGATTAACGACGGCGTGGTGAAGGTGCCTCATCTGCTGCAGAGCACCGTGGAAGACGGCAAGCCCGTACCCTGGGTCCAGCCCCATGAGCCGCCGGTAGGCGATATCCATTCCGGCTATTGGGAAATCGCCAAAGACGGCATGTACGGCGTGGCCAACCGCGGCAACGGCACCGCGCACAAATACTTCGCCAGCGCGCCGTATAAAATCGCGGCCAAGTCAGGTACCGCTCAGGTGTTCGGCCTGAAGGCCAACGAAACCTATAACGCGCACCGGATCTCCGAGCGCTTGCGCGACCATAAACTGATGACAGCGTTTGCGCCTTATAACAACCCGCAGGTTGCCGTGGCGATGATTCTGGAAAACGGCGGCGCCGGCCCGGCGGTCGGTACGATTATGCGCCAGATCCTCGATCACATCATGCTGGGCGATAACAACACTACGCTGCCAAGCGAAAACCCGGCGGTAACCGCAGGGGAGGATCAATAATGACGGATAATCCGAACAAAAAATCGCTATGGGATAAAATCCATCTTGACCCCACCATGCTGCTTATCCTGCTGGCGCTGCTGACCTACAGCGCGCTGGTTATCTGGAGCGCCAGCGGTCAGGATGTCGGCATGATGGAGCGTAAAATCGGCCAGATCGCCATGGGCGTGGTGATCATGATCGTCATGGCGCAGATCCCGCCGCGGGTCTATGAAGGCTGGGCGCCCTACCTCTATATTTTCTGTATCATCCTGCTGGTAGCCGTTGACGCCTTCGGTGCCATCTCCAAAGGGGCGCAGCGCTGGCTGGATCTCGGTATTGTGCGCTTTCAGCCGTCGGAGATCGCCAAAATAGCCGTGCCGCTGATGGTGGCGCGGTTTATTAACCGCGATGTCTGTCCACCGTCGCTGAAGAACACCGGCATTGCCCTGGTGCTAATCTTCCTGCCAACGCTGCTGGTGGCAGCGCAGCCTGACCTCGGGACCTCGATCCTGATCGCCCTATCCGGACTGTTTGTGCTGTTCCTCTCCGGCCTCAGCTGGCGCCTGATTGGTATCGCCGTGGTGCTGGTCGCCGCCTTTATTCCGATCCTGTGGTTCTTCCTGATGCACGACTATCAGCGTCAGCGCGTGATGATGCTCCTCGATCCGGAAACCGACCCGCTGGGCGCCGGCTATCACATTATTCAGTCTAAAATTGCCATTGGCTCCGGCGGTCTGCGCGGCAAAGGCTGGCTGCACGGCACCCAGTCGCAGCTGGAGTTTCTGCCGGAACGCCACACCGACTTTATCTTCGCCGTCCTCGCCGAAGAGCTGGGCCTGATTGGCGTACTGATCCTGCTAGCGCTTTATATTCTGCTGATTATGCGCGGACTGTGGATCGCCGCCCAGGCGCAAACCACCTTTGGCCGGGTCATGGCCGGTGGTTTAATGTTGATTTTATTCGTTTATGTCTTCGTAAATATTGGTATGGTGAGTGGTATTTTACCGGTGGTGGGCGTACCGTTGCCGCTGGTGAGCTACGGGGGCTCCGCCCTGATCGTACTGATGGCCGGGTTTGGTATCGTAATGTCGATCCATACCCACAGAAAAATGTTGTCGAAAAGCGTTTAAAGGGGTTAGCAATGCGTAAGCAATGGCTGGGGATCTGCATAGCAGCGGGGCTGCTGGCGGCATGTTCGAGTGATGACGTGCAACAAAAAACGGTCAGTACTCCACAGCCGGCCGTCTGTAATGGCCCGACGGTTGAGATCAGCGGCGCCGATCCGCAGTATGAAACGCCGAACGCCACGGCGAATCAGGATTATGAGCGCGACGGTAAAAGCTACAAAATCGTTCAGGATCCGGCCAACTTTACTCAGGCCGGTTTCGCGGCGATCTATGACGCTGAACCCAACAGCAACCTGACCGCCAGCGGCGAAGCCTTCGATCCGACTCAGTTGACCGCAGCGCACCCGACGCTGCCGATCCCGAGCTACGCGCGGATCACTAACCTTGCCAACGGACGGATGATCGTCGTGCGGATTAACGATCGCGGTCCCTATGGCAACGATCGGGTCATCTCGCTTTCCCGCGCATCCGCTGACCGCCTGAACACCTCCAACAACACCAAAGTGCGCATCGACCCCATCATCGTCGCGCCTGACGGTTCGCTTTCCGGCCCGGGGATGGCCTGTACCACCGTCGCCAAACAAACTTACGCCCTGCCCGCCCGTCCGAATCTGGACGGTGGGGACGCCGCTGGCATGAGCCAGCCCGCACCCACTGACGTTCGCCCGATCAGCAACAGCACGCTGACGCCGGCAGACAGCGTGGGCGCGCCGGTGAACAGCGGCGGTTTCCTCGGCGCGCCGACGCCCCTGAACAACGGCGTGCTGGAGAGTAGCGAACCAGCGGCAGCCGCCGCGACGGCTCCTGCCGCCGGCGCCACGCCAACAGCGCCAGTGACCGCGCCTGGCTCCATTCAGGGTAATGTGGCGCCCGCTGCGGCCACCGCCGCTGGCGCCGTGGCGGCCTCGTCCTCGGCGACCTCCAGCGCCAGCGGTAATTTTGTTGTCCAGGTGGGCGCAGTAAGCGACCAGACGCGGGCGCAGCAGTATCAGCAGCGCCTGAGCCAGCAGTTTTCTGTGCCAGGCCGGGTCATGCAAAACGGCGCGGTCTGGCGTATTCAGCTGGGTCCCTTTGCTGATAAAGCACAGGCCAGCGCCGTGCAGCAGCGCCTGCAAAGCGAAGCGCAGCTGCAGTCCTTTATTACTCGCGCCAACTAAACGCCGCGGGCCGCCCGTTCACCTCGCGCATGTAAAAGTCATTAACAAACTCATGCGCAATGTCGGATGCTGGCCCGCAGAGCATTTGCTATAGTAAGGCACTTTTTTAACTCCATCACGGATGCCGTTGTTCTGACCATGAAGACCTCTTTCACCGCTCGTTTACTCATTACGGCGCTCTCCGTTGCAGCGCTCTCCTCCGCTGCCCGCGCCGATGACCTGAATATCAAAACGATGATCCCAGGCGCCCCGCAGATTGACGCCGAATCCTGGATCCTTATCGATTACAACTCTGGCAAGGTACTGGCTGAAAACAATGCCGACTCCCGCCGCGACCCGGCCAGTCTGACCAAAATGATGACCAGCTATGTTATCGGTCAGGCGATGAAAGCGGGCAAATTCAAAGAGTCCGATCTGGTCACCGTCGGCAACGATGCCTGGGCCACCGGCAACCCGGTTTTCAAAGGCTCTTCTCTGATGTTCCTCAAGCCGGGCATGCAGGTGCCGGTTTCTCAGCTGATCCGTGGTATTAACCTGCAGTCCGGTAACGATGCCTGCGTGGCGATGGCCGACTACGTCGCCGGCAGCCAGGACGCCTTCGTCAGCCTGATGAACAACTACGTCAACGCTCTGGGCCTGAAAAACACCCATTTCCAGACCGTTCACGGTCTTGATGCTGACGGACAGTACAGCTCCGCGCGCGACATGGCGCTGATTGGCCAGGCGCTGATCCGCGACGTACCGAACGAGTACTCCATCTATCGTGAGAAAGAGTTCACCTTCAACGGCATCCGCCAGCTGAACCGTAACGGCCTGCTGTGGGATAACAGCCTGAACGTCGACGGCATCAAAACCGGCCATACCGACAAAGCGGGTTACAACCTCGTCGCTTCCGCCACCGAAGGCCAGATGCGCCTGATCTCCGCGGTAATGGGCGGCCGGACGTTCAAAGGCCGTGAGTCGGAAAGCAAAAAACTGCTTACCTGGGGCTTCCGCTTCTTCGAAACCGTCAACCCGATTAAAGCTGGCAAAGAGTTTGCCTCCGAACCGGCCTGGTTCGGCGACAGCGATCGCGCTTCGCTGGGGGTGGATAAAGACGTCTACCTGACCATTCCGCGCGGCCGAATGAAAGATCTGAAAGCCAGCTACGTGCTGAATAACACTGAGCTGCACGCCCCACTGCAGAAAAACCAGGTTGTCGGCACCATTAACTTCCAGTTGGATGGTAAAACCATCGACCAGCGTCCGCTGGTGGTCCTGCAGGAAATTCCGGAAGGTAATTTCTTCGGCAAAATTATTGATTACATTAAATTAATGTTCCACCACTGGTTTGGTTAAAAATCGAACACTTGAAAGTGTGATTTCCATCCCCATATACTATTCATCCAAGTAACCTGATAACTCCCGCCCTTGGTGGGAGTTATTATTTTGTCGTAACACCGGAGCTGACATGAAAACCAAACTTAACGAACTGCTTGAATTCCCTACGCCATTTACTTACAAAGTAATGGGGCAGGCGTTGCCGGAGCTGGTTGATCAGGTGGTGGAAGTGGTACAGCGCCATGCGCCTGGTGATTACTCGCCGTCAGTAAAACCGAGCAGCAAAGGTAACTACCACTCGGTCTCCATCACCATCAACGCCACCCACATTGAACAAGTGGAAACGCTGTACGAAGAGTTAGGCAATATCGATATCGTTCGGATGGTGCTGTAACCTTTTCCCTGACCCGGCCGCCGTGCCGGGTCTTCTCATTCCCTTCTGCGCGGCTGTGATATACTCCCCAACCTGAATTCTCTCTTCCCGGCGGAGATGTTGTTTTGCAGCACAATAAAATTCTTATCCGGCAGCTTGGCCTGCAACCTTACGAACCCGTCTCGCAGGCGATGCATGAATTTACCGACGCCCGTGATGAAGATACCCTCGACGAGATCTGGCTGGTGGAACATCACCCCGTATTCACCCAGGGTCAGGCCGGCAAAGCGGAACACGTGCTGGTGCCCGGCGATATTCCGGTGATCCAGAGCGATCGCGGCGGCCAGGTCACCTATCACGGTCCGGGACAGCAGGTGATGTACGTCCTGTTGGACCTCAAGCGCCGTAAGCTGGGCGTGCGGGAGCTGGTGACGCTACTGGAGCAAACGGTCGTCAATACCCTGGCTGAATATAGTATCGAGTCGCACCCCCGCGCCGATGCCCCTGGCGTCTATGTCGGCGAACGCAAAATCTGCTCTCTGGGATTGCGGATCCGTAAAGGTTGTTCTTTCCACGGTCTGGCGCTTAATATCGCCATGGATCTCACACCGTTTCTGCGTATCAACCCCTGCGGCTATGCCGGTATGGAGATGACGCAAATGCGCCAGTGGCAGCCGGCAGCCTCCCCGGAGACGGTCGCTCCGCGGCTGGTCGCCAATCTGCTGGCGCTGCTAAATCATCCACCGCACGAATATCTTCCCCGGGATTAAGCGGCAGGCCAACGTCCCGCTGTCAGCGGGGCGCTAAACGAGTAACACGTTATTTTTGCAATCAATTGTCACGCACGGCAACGCGGTGGGCCGCTATACTTGGCCTATCATTCCCAACCGGACTCATCGCGTGCCAGAGAATACGCCTCCGTCAGAATCTCCTGACAGACAGGATGAACGTTACGATCGTCAAATGTTTCGCATCCTGCGTAATATTGACCTCAATCTGTTGACGATCTTTGAAGCGGTATACGTACATAAAGGTATCGTCAACGCCGCGAAGATACTCAATATCACACCCTCGGCGATTAGCCAGTCAATTAACAAACTGCGGGCGCTGTTCCCCGATCCGCTATTTATCCGCAAAGGACAGGGCGTCACCCCCACCGCCTATGCCACCCATCTTCATCAATACATCAGCCGCGGCATGGAAGCTTTCCTCAGCGCGCTGGATATCACCGGTAGCCCGCACCAGCAGCGGGTGATCACTATCGCCACTACGCCAGCGATGGGAGCGCTGCTGATGCCTGGCCTGGCCAGCGCGCTGAAGCCGACCTTTCCGCAGATCCTGTTGCACAATATCGCCATCGTCGACGCCGCGCGGCAGCTTGACCAGCGCCAGGTGGATCTGCTCATTGATACCCACCTGCACAGCGGCCAGGCGATAAGCCATCATGTGCTGTATCAGGATCGGGTACAGATGTACTGCCGCGCAGGGCATCCCGCGCTGGACGGTCCGCAGGATGAAACGACCCTCGCGGAGTACGAATTTGCGCTGCTGCTGCCGGAAGGCCAGCGCTACCCCACCCTCCATCGCCGACTACAGGAAGAGATGGGCGAGCGCCGCTGCGGCTTTAGCACCTTTAACCTGATGACCCAGGCGGCGATGATCGCCGGGAGCGATATGCTAGGTCTGACCACCGAACGCCTGTTCGCCATGGTGTCCCGTCTCTGGCCGCTGCAGACCCTGGATTTCCCTTCCCTCGGTGAAGAGCAGATTGACGTTGCGCTGCACTTTAATAAGCTGAGCGGGAAAGAGCCATTGCTGAAAGAGATCATCGAGACGGTGATCCGCTCGTTTAAGGCGTAGCGCACGGAAGGGAAAAGGATAAAACAACAACTATTTTACAATTTGCCGGGCAGGCAGGCTGCTTTCTGCCCCTTTTCAATGGTATACTGCCTGCTCTTGATTCAAAAATAGTTGATAATTGCAACATTTCATTGAATTAATTCGCTTTCCTTCGTGACTCGCAACTGGAACACGCACGCTATGAGTAAACCCATTGTGATGGAACGCGGTGTTAAGTACCGCGACGCCGATAAAATGGCCCTTATCCCGGTGAAAAACGTGGCAACTGAGCGTGAAGCTCTGCTCAGAAAACCGGAATGGATGAAAATCAAACTTCCGGCAGACTCGTCCCGTATCCAGGGAATCAAAGCAGCGATGCGTAAGAACGGCCTGCACTCTGTGTGCGAAGAGGCCTCCTGCCCGAACCTTGCAGAATGCTTCAACCACGGTACCGCGACCTTTATGATCCTCGGCGCGATCTGTACCCGCCGTTGCCCGTTCTGCGACGTCGCGCATGGACGCCCGGTCGCGCCAGATGCAAACGAGCCACAAAAGCTGGCGCAAACTATCGCCGATATGGGTCTGCGCTATGTCGTAGTCACCTCGGTAGACCGTGACGACCTGCGTGATGGCGGCGCACAGCATTTTGCCGACTGCATCAGCGCCATTCGCGAGAAAAATCCGTCGATTAAGATCGAAACGCTGGTTCCGGATTTCCGCGGCCGCATGGATCGCGCACTTGATATTCTGACGGTGACCCCGCCGGATGTCTTCAACCATAACCTCGAAAACGTGCCCCGTCTTTATCGTCAGGTACGTCCGGGCGCGGATTACAACTGGTCGCTGAAGCTGCTGGAGCGTTTTAAAGAAGCGCACCCGGAGATCCCGACGAAATCCGGCCTGATGGTAGGTCTGGGCGAAACCAACGACGAGATCATCGAAGTGATGCGCGACCTGCGTCGCCATGGCGTCACCATGCTGACGTTAGGCCAGTATCTGCAGCCGAGCCGTCACCACCTGCCGGTGCAGCGCTACGTCAGCCCGGAGGAGTTTGAAGAGATGAAAGCGGAAGCGATGGCGATGGGCTTCACCCACGCCGCCTGCGGTCCCTTCGTCCGCTCTTCCTATCATGCCGACCTGCAGGCTAAAGGGATGGAAGTTAAATAACCCACCGCTTCCGCCGCTGCGCGCCTGTTCGGCGCAGCGGCTCTCTCCGCTTCATCCGTTTCGCCTGTCCGTAACAGTTAGTTGCATCTTTTCTCCGCGGCGTCGACAAAAACGACAAAGGCCGCAACGATAAACGTCGCGGCCTCTTCGCCGTACCGCCAGCATCCCGTCAGGAGACGCAGCCGGAGAATTACTCTTTATGAGAGAGCTTCTGCGCCGGCGCTTCTTCTTCTGCGGTGGTTTTCTTCGCGCTATCGTCATCTTCGTTCATGGCTTTTTTAAAGCCCTTGATAGCCGACCCCAGGTCGCCGCCCAGCGTACGTAATTTCTTGGTACCAAACACTAAGATAATCAGTGCTGCGACTACCAGCAGTTTGGTAATACTAATCTCACCCATAGCTAACCTTCTTCTCAATACAAGCTGCGAATACGCCATCATACACGCATTTATCCGTCCTATTGTAATCCACCTGTGCGTGGGCTGCGTGTTTCGGCCCATAGCCTCCCCTCCGGGAGTGAGCGCTGAGATGTCCATCCTGACGTGCACAGCGAATTATTGGGATAAACAATACGGGTATTTGACGCGCGGACACAATAGCAATCTGTAACAAGGTGAATCAAGCCTTGTTTAAAAAAACGTCATAATAATTGCGGTGGCGCAAATCGTCGGTTCCGCAGCACTGGCAAACGCTCGCGAACGCGCGCAAGGTCATCCGCTGAGAGATCGGCAAAGATCAGCTGCGGCTCGCTCCCGGCCCCCGCCAGAGTGGTCCCCAGCGGATCGACGATGCGGCTCAGCCCGATATTGCGCGTTCCGCATTCGCCTGCCGCCACGATATAGCAGGTAGTATCGAGAGCGCGTGCCGCCAGCAGCGTCGCCCAGTGATGCTCTTTCTGCGGCCCTTTCACCCATGCAGCGGGCAGCACCAGCAGCTGTGCCCCATTCAGGGCCAACGAAAGCGCCAGTTCCGGAAAGCGAAGATCGTAGCAGGTCATCAGGCCAACGCGTAATCCCGCCACCTCAATCACCGGCGGGATCTGCTGACCGGGATCCACCCGCCGGGACTCCTGCATCGCGAAGGCGTCATATAGATGAAGTTTGTGATAATGGGCAATCACTGCGCCTTCCCGCAATACCACCAACGTGTTGGTCGCTCTCCCCTCCCCTGACGGCACATGGAGCGTCAGGACCGTGGTCAGGCTGTTACGCCTGCTCTCGGCCAACAGCGGCTGCAAAAATGCGCCATCCAGCGGCTGGGCCGATTTAACTGACAGATCCGGGTCGTTGTCATCCCGCGCCAGCAACGCCTCCGGCAGTACCAGCAGCGCCGCCCCTTCTCGCTCCGCCTGCTGCATCATCGCCACACAGGTTTGCGCATTCGTCCGCCATACTGGCGTGACGGCAAATTGTCCTGCCGCTACCCGCATGTTCTTCTCCCGTCAGGTTATGGATAGCCAATCGCGCCCGATGCGCGCTACACTTGACACTCTCTTACATCAAATAGCAGGAAACGACCGTGTTTCAACTTCTTTGCGCCGTTTTTATTGGCGGCGGCACCGGCAGCGTATTGCGCTGGTGGCTCGGCATGAAGCTCAATCCTGTGCACCATGCTATCCCGATTGGGACTCTAACGGCCAACCTGTTAGGCGCCTTTGTGATTGGCGCCGGGCTGGCGTGGTTTAATCGTCTGACCGGTATTGACCCGATGTGGAAACTGCTGATTACCACCGGTTTCTGCGGCGGCCTGACCACGTTCTCCACCTTTTCTGCGGAAGTGGTGTTTCTCCTGCAGCAGGGCCGGGTAAGCTGGGCGCTGCTCAACGTCGCGGTGAATTTGCTGGGTTCGTTTGCGATGACGGCGCTCGCCTTCTGGCTTTTCTCGCAGGCGGCCAGCCGCTAAAAGCGAAGGAGACAGGCAAAAAAAAACCCGCTTATTAGCGGGTTTTTATATTCTACTGACGCGTTGCTTACAGAGCGATGACGTTTGCAGCAGAAGGGCCTTTGGCACCGTTAGTGATTTCGAACTCTACGCGCTGACCTTCAGCCAGAGTTTTGAAACCGTTGGACTGGATTGCAGAGAAGTGTACGAATACATCTTTGCTGCCATCTTCCGGAGTAATGAAACCGAATCCTTTGGACTCATTAAACCACTTAACGTTACCTTTAATCTTAGACATCAAAATTACCTTTATATGAAAAATCGACACTAATGCTGTGTCGGGTATCAGTACACCAATTGTGGTACCTTTTGTCCAGTGCAACTTTGCTAAAAAGTGATAAAAGTCGCTATCTTTTTTAGTGGGTAACGCTTTAGTCCTTGTTTTTGCACAAGACCTTCCGCTTATCTCATTTATTGCTAAGATTTAGCGAATTAAAACTGGAAGCGCGCCCAGGCGAAGTAAACGTTACCGTTATTGTAGGTGCCGGGAATATAGGTCATCTGGAAAGTTGCCGGACCGTAACCTATTGACGCCAATGGCAAGATCACCGGAATCGGGATGTAGTTCCAGTTATCGCGCGCCGTGACGCCGAGGGTATAGCCAAGGCCGAGGTGGAAATTCTGGTCCGTCAGCGGGCGCCAGGTTTTCTCCCACCCGTAGCCGCCGATGGGCTCCCACTTATTAAAAGAGTCTTTAAACGCCATCAGGTACAGGCCATGCCAGTTCCCTTTCTCATCCCAGCGCGAGACGCCGAAACCTGCCCCCCACGGACGTTCGTTATACTTATCGGTTTTTTCCTTGTCATAGGCAAAGCGCGCATGCCAGGTGATGGCTGGAACGTACAAATCATAGTGCTCCGGCTCATTCCAGGTCTGCGCTACGTTATTACTTAAGGTATGGTAACCTTCGCTAAGGGTCGATGAAAACGACGCGCTGGCGTTTCCGGACACCAATAACCATCCTAAAAAACCAAGAGAAAACAATGAAAAACGACGTAACATCAACACTTTTCTATTACCACTTTGATTTAAAAACCACCTAAAATAGCAAAGATAATCTCAATGCAGGTTGAACGAAATAAGGCAAACTCCTGATTTTCGCCCGCTGTCCATCAGAACGGCTTAACTATCCATCTGGTGATTATATCCAGGCGTGATGGGGGACGTGTAGTTCTTATCGCTTTATTGATTTGCATCAGCGAGTTTTGTCCGTTTTTTCGGCACATTCGCACATTAAAATTTGGTGTGGTGCTTTTTAGCTACATATTCTTTGGGTTTAGGGGTAATAAATGCTGACGTTTATTGAGATCCTGATAGGGATCGTGGTCATTGTGGGCGTAGCCCGCTATATCATGAAAGGCTACTCGGCCACCGGGGTGCTGTTCGTCGGAGGCTTAATCTTACTGATCGTCAGCGCCCTGCTGGGACATAAAGTGTTACCGGGTAATACCGCGAGCACCGGCTATTCCGCTACCGATATTATTGAATACATTAAGATTCTACTCATGAGCCGCGGCGGCGATTTGGGTATGATGATCATGATGCTATGCGGCTTCGCCACCTATATGACCCATATTGGCGCCAATGATATGGTGGTCAAATTAGCGTCGAAGCCGTTGCGCTATATTAATTCGCCCTATCTGCTGATGATTGCCGCCTATTTTGTCGCCTGCCTGATGTCGCTGGCCGTCTCCTCCGCGACCGGCCTTGGCGTACTGCTGATGGCGACGCTGTTCCCGGTAATGGTGAATGTCGGTATCAGCCGCGGGGCCGCCGCCGCCATCTGCGCCTCACCGGCGGCGATTATCCTCTCGCCAACCTCGGGTGACGTCGTCCTGGCGGCCAAAGCCGCTGAAATGCCGCTGATCGACTTTGCTTTTAAAACCACGCTGCCGATCTCCATCGCGGCTATTATCTGCATGGCGATCGCCCACTTTTTCTGGCAGCGCTATCTGGATAAAAAAGAGCACATTTCTCACGAGATGCTCGATGTCAACGACATCACCACCACCGCCCCGGCGCTGTATGCCATTCTGCCGTTTACCCCGATCATCGGCGTGCTGATCTTTGACGGTAAATGGGGGCCGGAGCTGCACATTATCACCATCCTCGTTGGCTGCATGCTGCTGGCGGCGATCCTCGAGTTCCTGCGCGGTTTCAACACCAAAAACGTCTTTAGCGGGCTGGAAGTCGCCTACCGTGGAATGGCCGACGCCTTCGCCGGCGTAGTGATGCTGTTGGTTGCCGCCGGCGTCTTTGCCCAGGGGTTAAGCACTATCGGCTTTATCAACGGTCTGATCTCAATCGCTACCTCCTTCGGCTCGGCCAGCATTATTCTGATGCTGGTGCTGGTGATCCTGACCATGCTGGCGGCGATGACCACCGGTTCCGGTAATGCCCCGTTCTACGCCTTCGTTGAGATGATCCCCAAGCTGGCGCACTCCTCCGGCATCAATCCGGCCTACCTGTCGATTCCGATGCTGCAGGCTTCTAACCTCGGCCGCACGATATCGCCCGTCTCCGGGGTGGTGGTCGCCGTTGCCGGGATGGCGAAGATTTCCCCATTCGAAGTGGTCAAGCGCACCTCAGTGCCGGTGCTCGTTGGCCTGCTGGTGGTGATCGTTGCTACTGAAATCCTGGTGCCCGGCAGCGCGCTCCACTAATGGTCTAACCACGCGAAAAGGCGCCAGCGGGCGCCTTTTTTATGCTTTAATAACTCCCCGTTATCTTTTGCCATCCATAATCAGGAATAAAAATGTTCAGGAAGGATTTCGCCGCGATTGCCCTTGTGCTTACCGCCACTCAGGCCGGTGCTGAACCGCTCACCGCGATGCGATACGCTGATTTTGACCGCTACGTCCTTGCCCTCTCCTGGCAAACCGGATTCTGTCAGAGCATGTATGACCGCAATCGCAACGAACCGGAAGAGTGTCGCCTGCAGCAGGACACCGCGAATAAAGCCGACTTTCTGACCGTGCATGGCCTGTGGCCCGGGCTGCCAAAGTCCATTGCCGCGCGCGGAGTGGATGAACGTCGCTGGATGCGCTACGGCTGCGCCACGCGTCCGGTGCCCAACATGCCGGAGGTAAAAGCGAACCGCAAATGCCAGGCGGCGGAGACCGGACTGTCGCTGGAGATGGCCAATAAACTTAATAATGTGATGCCGGGATCGGGCGGCACCTCCTGCCTGGAACGCTACGAATATGCCAAACATGGCGTCTGCTTCGGCTTCGATCCCGACAGCTACTTTGGCGCCATGGTGCGACTAAACGGTGAAATTAAGCGCAGCCCGGTGGGGGATTTTCTCGCGAAGCACTATGGCCAAACGGTCAGCCGCGCCGACTTCGACGCCGCCGTGGCCCGCGCCTGGGGTCCGCAGAGCGTAAAGGCGTTTAAGCTAACCTGCAACGGTAATCCGGCCTATCTGACGGAGATGCAAATCTCGCTCAACGCCGCGACCATCAACGCCCCGCTGGCCACTTCCTCTTTTCTGCCCCAGCCTCACCCGGGTAACTGCGGCGCACAGTTTATCCTCGATAAGGTTGGCCACTAGCGTAAAGCGGGATGCTGATTGGAAAACACCGTCCGCCGGATGGTGTTGCACGCTGAATGTGCGTTTCATCACTTCAAACTGCCGGCAACTCTCAGTATGATGGTAGGACCTTAACCCTTGCCCCTTTCGGCGAGGGTTTTCTTTTACGGACAGGTTCCTGGATAACATGGAGTATGCAATGACCAGACCCGCAATCATCATTAATGAACTGGATGCCGAACGTATCGACAGGCTGCTGGAGCAGCCGGCTTTCGCCAACTCACCGGTTGCCGATGCCCTGAATGAGGAACTCGACCGCGCGCAAATGCTGGCCCCGGAAGCGATGCCGCATGATGTCGTCACCATGAATAGCAGGGTAAAATTCCGCGATTTAACCAGCGGCGAAGAGCGCGTGCGGACGCTGGTGTTTCCGTCACAGGTGACCGACAGCGCCAGCCAGCTCTCCGTCCTCGCGCCGGTGGGCGCCGCGCTGCTGGGCCTGAAAGTCGGCAGCACCATTCACTGGGAGCTGCCGGGCGGCGCATCGACGCACCTGGAAGTGCTGGAGCTATTGTACCAGCCGGAAGCCGCTGGCGAATTCCACCGCTAATCCCGCTGCCTGAGGCGTTTCGCGCTTTATTCAGAGGATGTCCGCACATCCTCTTTCTGCTGTTTTCCCGCCGCTTACCCTTTTTTACGCTTTGCGCCTGCCTGGCTGACAGTTTTGCGACCTGAATGACACAATATCCGCATATAATATGTTGATATAGACGCAAACGAACAAGGAGGATTGCATATGTATAAGACTATCATTATGCCGGTTGATGTCTTTGAGATGGCGCTGAGCGATAAAGCCGTCCGGCACGCGGAGTTTCTGGCCCAGCAGGACGGGGTGATCCATCTGCTCCACGTCTTACCGGGTTCCGCGAGCTTTACCATGAGCCGTTTTACCGCCGACCTGCGGCGGTTTGAGGAACATCTGCAGCATGAGGCGGAGACTCGCCTGCAGACGATGGTCAGCCACTTCAGCATTGACCCGTCTCGTATCAAGCTACATGTCCGTTTTGGCAGCGTGCGCGATATGGTCAACGAACTGGCCAGCGAAATTAACGCCGACGTGGTAGTTATTGGCTCACGCAATCCCTCCATCAGTACCCACCTGCTCGGCTCCAATGCCTCAAGCGTGATCCGCCATGCCCATATCCCGGTAATGGTCGTCAGGTAAGAATGACGAAAAGAGTATAAAAAAAGAGGCTACCCCTGGGTAGCCTCTTTGTTATGCAGGTCTATTGTCTGACTTGTTATGCGGTTTTCGTGCGGATCAGGTAGTCGAAAGCGCTCAGCGATGCTTTTGCCCCTTCCCCTGCCGCGATAATAATCTGTTTGTACGGCACGGTGGTGCAATCGCCCGCGGCGAACACGCCTTTGACGTTGGTTTCGCACTTCGCATCGATGATGATCTCGCCCATGCGGTTGCGCTCAACGGCGCCTTCCAGCCAGGTGGTGTTAGGCAGCAGGCCAATCTGGACGAAGATCCCCGCCAGCGCGACATGATGCTCATCGCCGCTCACCCGGTCACGATACTGCAGACCGGTGACTTTGCTGCCATCGCCTTTCACTTCCGTGGTCTGCGCATTAAGAATGATGTCGACATTCTTCAGGCTGCGGACTTTATCCTGCAACACCTGGTCGGCTTTCATCTCTGGGGCAAACTCCAGCAGGGTTACGTGCTCCACTACGCCCGCCAGGTCAATGGCGGCTTCCACGCCGGAGTTCCCGCCGCCGATTACCGCTACGCGTTTGCCCTTAAACAGCGGACCATCGCAGTGAGGGCAGTAGGTCACGCCCTTGGTGCGATACTGTTCTTCGCCCGGCACATTCATATTGCGCCATTTCGCCCCGGTGGCGATGATGACGCTACGCGCCTTGAGCACCGCGCCGGAGGCGGTTTCGATCTGATGCAGGCCGCCCTCTGTCGCTGCCGGCGTCAGTTTGGTCGCACTCTGGGAGTCGATCACGTCGACGTTATAGTCATTGACGTGCGCTTTCAGCGCGCCTGCCAGCTTCTGGCCTTCGGTTTTCGGCACCGAAATATAGTTTTCGATATCCACGGTATCCAGCACCTGACCGCCGAAGCGTTCGCCCATCAGGCCGGTACGAATCCCTTTACGTGCAGAGTAGACCGCCGCCGCCGCGCCGGACGGGCCGGAGCCAACGATCAGTACATCGTAAGCGTCACGCTGATTCAGCTCTTCCGCTGCGCGTTTTTCCGCACCGGTATCCACTTTGGCGACGATTTCAGTCAGCGTCATCCGTCCCTGACCAAACTCCTGACCGTTCATGAACACCGCTGGCACGCCCATGACGTTACGCTCGGTGATCTCATTCTGGAAGGTCCCGCCGTCAATCGCCGTGTGTTTGATGCGCGGGTTGAGCACCGCCATCAGGTTCAGGGCCTGGACCACGTCCGGGCAGTTATGACAGGAGAGCGAATAGTAGGTTTCGAATTCGAAATCGCCATCAATATCGCGGATCTGCTCCAGCAGCGACTGGGCCTCTTTCGACGGATGACCGCCGGTCCACAGCAGCGCCAGCACCAGCGAGGTAAACTCGTGGCCCAGCGGCGAGCCCGCAAAACGCGGCCCCTGGTCGGAACCTGGGTTAGTAATCAGGAACGAGGGCTTACGTACCGCGAGCGTGTTGTCTTCTTTAAAGGTGACTTTGTCTGACAGTTCAGCGATTTCAGCCAACAGTTCCTTGATTTCTGCCGATTTAGCGCTGTCATCCAGCGTGGCAATCAGCTCAACAGGCTTGGTCAGCTTCTCAAGGTAGGCCTTGAGCTGGGTTTTCATGTTGGTGTCGAGCATTGTTATCTCCTGGGCTTAAAACATCATCATGCAAGCGGCCTCGTCAGGCTGCCTGAATGCGCTTGCATCATGGTGTTGGAATAAAATGGGCGCGAAAGCGCCCATTGATTGCCGGGTGGCACGCCGTTTACCCGGCCTACGATGTTGTAGGCCCGTGCAAGCGTAGCGCCGCCGGGCACAAACAGACTTAGATCTTACCAACCAGATCTAAAGAAGGAGCCAGCGTCGCTTCGCCTTCTTTCCATTTCGCCGGGCAGACTTCGCCTGGGTGAGAAGCAACGTACTGCGCCGCTTTGATTTTACGCAGCAGGTCAGACGCATCACGGCCGATACCTTCAGCGGTAACTTCGATCGCCTGGATGATACCCTGCGGGTCAACGACGAAGGTAGCGCGGTCAGCCAGACCTTCATCTTCACGCATGTTGTCGAAGTTACGGGTCAGGGCGCCAGTCGGGTCGCCGATCATCGCATATTTGATTTTGGCGATGGTTTCAGAGCTGCTGTGCCACGCTTTGTGGGTGAAGTGGGTATCGGTAGACACAGAGTAAACGTCTACGCCCAGCTTCTGCAGTTCTTCGTAATGGTCAGCCACGTCGCCCAGTTCGGTCGGGCAGACGAAGGTGAAGTCAGCCGGATAGAAGAAGAAGACGCTCCAGCGGCCTTCGGTGTCTTTCTCGGTGACTTCGATGAATTCACCATTTTTGAATGCCTGGTTTTTGAACGGTTTGATTTTGGTGTTAATTAAGGACATCTATACTTCCTCCGTGTTTTCGTTGAGGTCTAAGTTAACGAATTTTTCCTGACCCGACCAATGCGTTTACATTATCGAATCAATAAGCGTTATCTAACAACCGGAACAAGACAACTCTGTGAACCTGTCGACGCGTTCAGCGCTAATCGCTGTTTTTCGCATCATTTGCCGCGACAAAAGTAAAAAGGCCACCTTTTCAGGCGGCCCCGTTACCTGAAATACCCGAGGGTAGGTTCAGCGCCAGTCAGACTGGCTATGTGTTGCGCTCTACATTACCTTAATGTAACAGCATCCAAGATTACATCACCCACGCCAGCAAAGGGCAATCCGTCATTCTGCTGATCTTGCCTATGACTGTGATAGGTTCGACAATCGTTTTGCCCTTTCCTGCTGATTTTACAAGGAATACTTATGTTAAAGCGTCTGCTGTTACTCAGCCTTTTGCCGTTATGCAGCCATGCGGAGGAACTCCCCGCTCCGGTAAAAGCGATTGAAAAACAGGGCATTACCATTATAAAACCCTTTGAGGCGCCGGGGGGAATGAAAGGCTGGCTGGGCAAATACCAGGACATGGGGGTCGCCATCTACCTAACGCCGGATGGTAAACACGCGATCTCCGGCTATATGTATGATGAGAACGGCAGCAACCTCAGCGAGCAGCTGTTTCAGAAAGAACTCTATACCCCGGCGGGACAAGAGATGTGGAAGAAGATGGCCAGCGCCCACTGGCTGCAGGATGGTCGCAAGGACGCCCCTATCGTGCTGTATGTCTTTGCCGATCCCTTCTGTCCCTACTGCAAGCAGTTCTGGCAGCAATCCCGCCCCTGGGTAGAGGCCGGTAAAGTGCAGATCCGCACTCTGCTGGTGGGGGTGATTAAGCCGGAGAGCCCGGCCACCGCCGCGGCGATTCTCGCCAGCAGCGATCCGGCGAAAACCTGGCATGATTACGAGCAATCGAATGGGAAAATGGCTCTGACGATCCCGAAAGCAATTCCGCCGGAGAAAATGAAAATGCTCAACGTCAACCAGCAGCTGATGGACGATCTGGGAGCCAACGTGACGCCGGCGATTTATTATATGAATAAAGATAATATGCTGCAGCAGGTGGTCGGCCTACCGGATAAAGAGAAACTGCATATTATGATGGGTGAAAAAGAGTAATTCCATCCCGCAATGGCGCCTGGCGGAAGCGACCGCTGGCGCCACCGTCGACGATAAGATATATTAAGCAGAACTTAACTGTATTTGCCAATAATTAAATTCACACCGCAAATATTAAGCCACAAAACATTATTATTAAGAATATTATAATCCGCACCGGTAATAAACAGGACTGCATTAATGGCAAATCTTTACGATCTGAAAAAGTTCGATTTGAATTTATTGGTTATTTTCGAATGTATCTATCAACATTTGAGCATCAGCAAAGCGGCGGCGATGTTATTTATCACCCCCTCAGCGGTGAGTCAGTCGTTGCAGCGTCTGCGCCAGCAGTTAAACGATCCGCTATTTGTTCGTGTTGGCAAAGGAATGACGCCCACCACCGCCTGCGTCAATCTTCATTATCATCTACAGCAAAATCTGGAGCAGCTGGAAAAAACCATCAATCTAAATAATCGCTCAGAACTGCGTAAACGTATTGTGATATATGGCCCCCCGCTGTTCTGTTCAGTCAATAGCCACGTTATGATTAACCAGCTCTGTCATCAGGCGAACTTGCAAATTGAGCACCATAACCTGACCACCACCGAATCGGCTGAGGAGCTGCTGGCGTATCGCCAGGCGGACCTGGTGTTCACCCGCATGCCCATTACCAACCGCGCCACGATCTGTCAGCCCTATCAGACGGTGCAGACGCTGGCGGTTTGCCGGGCGGGCCATCCGCGACGCGAAACGCTTACCTCGGTAGAGTCACTGGCGCAGGAGTTTTTCACTCACTATATTACCAACGATCCCGTTATTCAGCGCGTGCAGCAAAGCAGCATCGCCTGGCTGAATCCGCGCAATATTGCCTTTCGCAGCGACTCTTTTATGACCATTCTTAACATGATTAATAAAACCGACTTAATTGGCTTTTTGCCTTCCTATTTATATGACTTTATCTCACCCACTATGCAGCTTCACGCCATCAACATAGATAATCTTTTTCCGGATATCACGATCTACATTAATTACCACCATGCATCTTCGCAAAATCATTTTTTAACTGAATTAATCACCATATTAATGAATGATCGAGAGGCATCACGGCCCCAATTTAATCACAGCGAATAACGCCCTTCTGTTCCCCCGCTGCCAGAAACAATAATCGACCATTAATTTCCTACCCCTCATCGTTTATACTGAGCTAACGGGAATTTTCTACTATTAAAGGATTAATGGTCATGTCGTTTATTAAATATCCCTTACCGGAATCGGTGCTGCAGGCAACTGAGCAGCGGATCCAGTGGGTCATGGATAATTTTTCGCGCATCTGTGTCTCTTTTTCCGGGGGAAAAGATTCCACCGTTATGCTGCATTTAACCGCCCAGGCGGCGCGGTTACAGGGGAAAAAAATCTGCGTGTTGTTTATTGACTGGGAAGCGCAGTTCTCCTGCACCATCGCCCACTGTGAAAAACTGCGTGCGCTGTATGCGGATGTCATCGAAACCTTTTACTGGGTCGCCCTGCCGCTCACCACCCAAAATGCCCTGACGCAGTATAAGCCGCAATGGCAATGCTGGGAGCCCGGAACCGAGTGGGTACGCCAGCCGCCGCCCTGGGCCATTACCCACCCGGGCTATTTTTCATTTTATCAACCCGGAATGAGCTTTGAAGCCTTCGTCAGCCACTTCGCCGAGTGGTTTTCGCAGCGTCGTCCCGCCGCCGTGCTGGTGGGCATTCGCGCCGACGAATCGCTAAATCGCTTTATGACGATTTCTTCACAGCGTAAACAGCGCTTCGCCGACGATAAACCATGGACCACTTCAGCGCCGGGCGGCCATGCCTGGTACATCTACCCGCTCTATGACTGGAAAACCGCCGATATCTGGACCTGGTTTGCCAAAAGCGGCGAGCCCTATAACCCGTTGTACGATCTGATGTATCAGGCCGGGGTGCCGCTGCGCTATATGCGCATTTGCGAACCGTTTGGTCCCGAGCAGCGCCAGGGGCTGTGGCTGTATCACGTGCTGGAACCTGAGCGCTGGGCCGCGATGTGCCAGCGAGTGAGCGGCGCGCACAGCGGCGGGGTCTATGCCGGGCATGATAATCAGTTCTACGGTCATCGGAAAATCGACAAGCCCGACCACCTGACGTGGAAAAGCTACGCCCTGTTCCTGCTCGACAGCATGCCGGAAACCACCGCCGAGCACTACCGCAATAAAATCGCCGTCTACCTGCGCTGGTACCAGAAAAAAGGTATGGAGGATATTCCGGATACCCAACCTGCGGACATTGGCACCAAAGATATTCCATCCTGGCGGCGAGTCTGCAAAGTACTGCTCAATAACGATTACTGGTGCCGTCAGCTTTCGTTTAGCCCAACCAAAAGCAGCCACTATCAGCGCTACCGTAAACGCATGGAAAAACATCGCCAACAATGGGGGATATTATGCAACAACAACTGACGCAGGCGCTGGAAGCTTACCTGCAAAAGCTGGATGACGAGGCGCGCATTGAGGCTATCAACGCGTTTCGCCAGGTGCTCCACCACTACAGCCCCTTCCGCTCGCAGCCCGTCGACTGCGTGCTGTGGGTCAAACAGGAGCTGGTCGCCCCCAACGACTACAACCCGAATAACGTGGCGCCGCCGGAGAAGCGTCTGCTGCAAACGTCGCTGGAGGCCGACGGCTTTACCCAGCCGGTCGTCGTCATCCAGCAACGCCCACAGGCGTATACGATTGTCGATGGTTTTCACCGCCATGAGCTGGCCTGCAGCAAAGCCGCGCTGAAAAAAACGCTAAAAGGCTATTTGCCGGTGACCTGCCTGACGAGTGAAGCTGCCTCGCGTGACGGGCTGATGGCAGCGACCATACGCCATAACCGGGCGCGCGGTCGCCACCAAATCCACGCCATGTCAGAGATCGTCCGCGAGCTGACCCAGCTCGGCTGGACGCCGCAGAAAATCGGCAAAGAGCTGGGGATGGATGCCGATGAAGTGCTGCGTCTGAAGCAAATTAGCGGCCTGACAGAAATGTTCGCCGGCCGCCAGTTCTCCCAGGCGTGGACGATTAAGTAACTACAGCTGGCACAAACGCGCCGCCGCAGCCAGCAGAGTCGCCGGCTGTTTGGCGAAGCACAAGCGGATCAGCTTGTGCGGGAACGGATCGGCGCAGAAGACGGAGAGCGGGATCGCCGCCACGCCGATCTCAGTGGTCAACCAGCGGCAGAAGCTGACATCGTCAAGATCGGAGATGGCGCTGTAGTCCGCCAGCAGGAAATAGGTCCCTTCACAGGGCAGGATTTCCAGCCGGCTTGGGCGCAGCGCTTCAATAAACAGATCGCGACGTTCCCGATAAAACGCCGGCAGCTCACGATAATGCTCCGGCGCTTCGCGCAGCATGTCGGCGATCGCCAGCTGCGCCGGGGTATTCACCGAGAAGGTCAGATACTGGTGCACCTTGCGCAGTTCGGCGCTGATGGCCGCCGGGGCCACGCAGTAGCCGACCTTCCAGCCGGTCATATGAAAGGTTTTGCCAAACGAAGAGACCGCCACCGCCCGCTCGCGCAGCTGTGGATGCGCCAGTACGCTGGCGTGGCCGCCCTCAGCAAAGCAGATATGCTCATAGACTTCATCGCTCAGGACATAGATCTCGCGTTCGGCGATCGCCTGCCACAGGGCGGCAAAATCCTCGCGCTGCCAGACGGTGGCCGAAGGGTTGTGCGGGGTGTTGAGGATCACCAGCCGGGTTTTCTCGCTCAGGGCGGCGGCAAATTGCCGCCAGTCGACGCGAAAATGCGGCGGCTGCAGCGCAATACGACGTAACTCGCCGCCGGCCAGCGCCACCGCGGGGGCGTAGCTGTCATAGCTGGGATCGAAACAGATCACCTCGTCGCCGCGGCGCACCAGGGCGGTGATCGCCGCATACAGGGCCTCCGTCGCGCCGGCGGTGACCGTGATCTCGCTGTTAACGTCGGGCTGGTAACCATACAGCTCCGCCGTCTTCCCGGCGATCGCCTCGCGCAGCGCCGGCACGCCGGTCATCGGGGCGTACTGATTCGCCCCCTGCGCCACGTGGTACGCCAGACGCTCCTGAAGATAGCGCGGGCCGTCAAAATCGGGAAAGCCCTGGGACAGGTTTATGGCCTGATGCTGCTGGGCCAGGGCGCTCATCTGGGTAAAAATCGTGGTGCCGAGCGCAGGAAGTTTACTCTCTGGAATCAAGGGGTTATTGTTCATTCTTTTTATACCGATTGTAATGCTGTTGTTGAAGCCACTATAACACGATGTTAATATTTGGCAATCAAGACGCTTAGACGTCTAAATGCTAATGTTATTCCACGCTACGCCCACTCTGGAGAAACCATGATCCGCGCCATCGTGACCGACATAGAAGGCACCACCAGCGATATCCGCTTCGTGCATAACGTGCTGTTCCCCTACGCCCGCGAACGACTGGCCGGCTTTGTGACCGCTCAGCAGCACGCTGAACCGGTTAAAACCATTCTCGACAACCTGCGCCGCGAAACAGACGCCCCCGCCGCCAGCACCGCCGACCTTATCACTACCCTCTTCGCCTTTATGGATGAAGACCGTAAATCCACGGCGCTGAAGGCGCTGCAGGGGATCATCTGGCGCGACGGCTATCTCAACGGCGACTTTACCGGCCATCTCTACCCGGACGTACTGCCGGCGCTGGAGCAATGGAAAGCGCAGGGTATTGATCTGTATGTATATTCCTCAGGCTCGGTGGCTGCGCAGAAATTGTTATTTGGCTACAGCGATGAAGGTGATATTACTCATCTGTTCACGGGCTATTTCGATACCCTGGTAGGCGCCAAACGTGAGGTGCAGTCCTACCGTAACATTGCTGAACACCTGGGCCATGCCCCTGGCACCATCCTGTTTCTGTCGGATATCCATCAGGAACTTGATGCCGCCGAGGCCGCGGGTTTGCGCACTGTGCAGCTGGTTCGCGGCGACCGCGACCCGGCGAGCCATCACCCTCAGGTTCAGCGTTTTGACGACATTCATCCGGAGCAGATCCCAGCATGAGCGCATTAACTCTTTTTTCCGTGACCGATCCGCAAACGCCGGTCTGGCACAGCACCGACGCCAAAGCGATTCAGGATCAACTTAACGCCAAAGGCGTCCGTTTCGAGCGCTGGCAGGCCGACCGCGACCTCGGCGCAAATCCCAGCCCGGAAACGGTGATTGCCGCCTATCAGCATGCGATTGATAAACTGGTCGCCGAAAAGGGCTACCAGAGCTGGGACGTCATCAGCCTGCGCGCCGATAACCCGCAAAAAGAGGCGCTGCGGGAAAAGTTCCTGAACGAGCACACCCATGGCGAAGACGAGGTGCGGTTTTTTGTCGAGGGCGCTGGCCTGTTTTGCCTGCACATTGGCGACGAGGTGTTCCAGGTGCTGTGCGAAAAGAACGATCTGATTTCGGTTCCCGCCCACACTCCGCACTGGTTTGATATGGGTTCAGAACCGAACTTCACCGCCATCCGCATTTTTGATAACCCGGAAGGCTGGATCGCTCAGTTTACCGGCGACGATATCGCCAGCGCCTACCCGCGGCTGGCGTAACGTCAAACTGTCGTCAGTCTAAAACCGCCAGGCGCGGGCTTTGCCGGAGGCGGCGCATACCGCGCCTTCTCCGGGCTACCCGCCCCGCCGCCGGCGAGCGACAACGCCTAAACTTCAATAAACTTCGGCGGATCAAAGGCGGTGATCGGCGGCAGCTCCTCTCGCCACGGGGCGATCTCCACCCAGCAGCTCTGGGCGCTACAGCCCTGTCCCAGGCGCGAACTGCCGCGATCCTCGGTTAATACGTTGGGATTACCGTGCTTATCGAGCGACCGTTCTTCCTTCGGATCCAGCGGGTCATACCAGGCGCCGGTGGACATCTGTACCACGCCGGGCAAAATCTGCTCGCTCAGGTGCACCCCCGCCAGAATCGCCCCGCGGTCGTTATAGACTTTCACCACGCTGCCTTCGCGGATATCCCTTCCCTGCGCATCGCTCGGATGCATCCACAGCGGCTCGCGTCCCTGAACTTTCGTCGCCCGGCTGACGCTGCCGTGGTCGTACTGACTGTGCAGGCGGGCGCGCGGCTGGCTGGAGAGCAGATGAAGCGGCCAGCGCGCCGCCTCCTGCCGCTGGCGGGCGGCCTCCTGTTCATCCCACCACGGATGGCCAGGGCATTCGCGATAGCCAAACCCGGCGACGGTGGCGGAAAAGAGTTCAATTTTGCCGGAGGGCGTGGAAAGCGGATAGCGCTGCGGATCGGCGCGAAAATCGGCGAGAAAAATTTGCGGCCGCTCCGGCGCGCTGTATTCCAGCACCCCTTGCTGCCAGAAGTCATCGAACGAGGGCAGCGCAATACCCTCCTCCTGCGCCCGCGGTCTTGACTCCTCATAGAGATGACGCAGCCACTGCCCGGCGTCCCGCCCTTCGCTGAACGCTTCTCCGAATCCAAGCCGATCGGCGAGATCGCAGAAAATAGCGTAATCGTCACGCGCCTCGCCCACCGGCGGGATCTGCGCGCTCATGGCGATCATAAACCCGTCGTGACCGCCGCTGCCGATATCCTCTCGCTCCAGCGAGGTGGTGGCCGGCAGAACGATATCGGAGAATTTGGCCTGCGCGGTCCAGTACTGCTCATGCACCACCACCGTCTCCGGGCGGCGCCAGGCCTCGCACAGTCGGTTGATGTCCTGATGATGATGAAACGCATTGCCTCCCGCCCAGTAGACTAAACGGATATCGGGATAGCGCCGCTGCTGACCGTCGAACTCATAGGTTTCTCCCGGGTGCAGCAGCATATCGGACAGCCGCGCCACCGGGATAACGCTGTCCACCGCATTCTCTCCGGCGGGTAAGCGCGGGCCGGAAAACGCTTTTCGCACCGCGCCCGCCAGGTTGGTGCAGGCGTAGCCAAACCCGAGGCCGCCGCCCGGGGTGCCGAGCTGTCCCAGCAGCGCGGTCAGGGCCACCGTCGCCCAGTAGGCCTGCTCCCCTTGACGGGCGCGCTGGATAGACCAGGAGATATTCACCATCGTCCGGTGGCGGGCCATCTCCCGCGCCAGGTCGGCGATGCGCTGGGCGTCCAGGCCGGTAATCGCCGCCGCCCACGCCGGGGTTTTCGCTACGCCATCGTGCTCGCCCAACAGATAAGCGCAGTAAGGGGCAAACCCGACGGTATGGCTGGCAACAAACGCCTGGTCGTAGAGAGACTCAGCGATCAGCACATAGCTCAGGGCCAACAGCAGTGCGGTATCGGTACCCGGCTGAATGGCCAGCCACTCGGCGTCGGGCACCGCGCTGAGGTCATTGCGCACCGGACTGATATTGATAAACCGGGTGCCGTTGGCCTGCATCTTATCCAGCCAGTACTGGAGCATATGGTCATTGGCGCCGCCGCCGTTGACCTGGGCATTGCGCAGCGGCAGTCCGCCGATGGCGACAAACAGCTGACACTCCCGGGCCAGCTCGGAAAAATGGGTATGCTGCCGGTGCAGCGGGCTCAGCGGCCCGAGAATATGCGGCAGAATACGCTCGCCCGCGGCGCTGCTATAGGTATTGGTGCTGGCGGTGTACCCGCCAAAGCCCTTGAGAAACCGGTGCAGCTGGCTCTGCGCATGGTGAAAGCGTCCAGCGCTGGCCCAGCCGTAGGAGCCGCCGTAGATCGCCTCATTGCCGCAGCGCGCCTTGACCGAGCGCAGCTCGCGCGCCAGCAGGTCCAGGGCCACCTCCCAGCTGACTTCGACAAAGGGCTCTTTACCTCGCCCTTCTCGTGACGCCGGCCCGTGCTGGAGATAGCCGGCGCGCACCGCCGGACGGCGAATGCGCGTTTGGCTGGTCACCGCGTCGGGGAGCGACTGGCCGATGCGTGAGGGATTTTTATCCCAGGGCACCGGCTTAACCGCCACGATCTCGCCCTCACGGCTCTCCACCTGCCAGGTTCCCCAGTGCATCACCGTATAATTATGCTGTTTCTTCATAGCGCCCGCGTTCTTCTCAGCTTAAGGTTCATTACAATAAAGCGGGGAAATAGGGTAATAATCCTTACCCGGCCAGACATTGCTCTGCTAAAAAAAGCTTTAGCCCGCGCAATCTTCTTTTTTTCTCTGTAGACGCCGTATTTCCCATGCACTCACAATATTAAGAAAATTGTCTTTATCCGCTAAATAAACACGGAATAAGTCAAAAATAAAACCACAAAATAAAAAGGTCTATCCGCCATCATGAAATATTTTCAGGTTCCTCATGACAAAATAAACTTTTTCTCTGACGTTTCTGCGATATAACATTCCTGGCATAACTTAGACTTATTTTGTATTTGAGGTGGCGAGGTGCTTCTTGTCATGCTACCGGTCCGCAACCACCTTCATCACAGGATCATAATAACAATGTCGCAGAAAAGAAAATTATTGCCTGCCGCGCTGGGACTGCTTTCCCTTGCCTCGCTGAGCGTCGCTGCCGCAGACGCCCTCTCCTTACAGGGAAAAACCATTGGCGTTGCCGTGGTCGGCACTCAGCATTTCTGGGATCGCGAGGCCTTTAAAGGCGCGACAGAGGAGGTGGAGAAGCTGGGGGGCAAAGTCATTGGCGTCGATGGCGGCCGCGATAATCAGGTGCATGCCAATAACCACGATATTTTACTGTCACGCAAGGTGGACGCGGTAATTAGTATTCTCGGCGATAGCGCCGTCGAACCAAAATTTAAAGCATTGCGTGATGCCGGTATCCCGGTATTTACCGTAGATCATGTTTCTCAATATTCGGTCAACAATACTACTTCCGATAACTACACCTTAGGCTCAACCATCGGCCGCTACATGGCGGATGAATTAGGCGGCAAAGGCAACGTCGCCGTATTTAACGCCTTCTCCAGCGCGCTGCGTATTTGCGGAATTCGCTACGATCAGTGGAAATATGTCCTTAAG
This sequence comes from Klebsiella sp. 64, assembly GCF_018223915.1. Lineage (NCBI taxonomy): Bacteria > Pseudomonadati > Pseudomonadota > Gammaproteobacteria > Enterobacterales > Enterobacteriaceae > Klebsiella > Klebsiella sp. 64. The sequence goes on along the minus strand of NZ_JAGRQZ010000034.1, from coordinate 86,090 downwards.
GATTATCCGGATATTCATATTATCCAGCCCGAGCTCGCGGAACAGTTCGCCAACTCGCCGGAAGACGCGCGCAAGAAAACCCTCGAATTACTCAGCCAGTATCCGAAAGGCAAACTGGACGCCATCCATGTCGCCTGCTGGGATCAACCGGCCATCGGCATCGTCCAGGCGCTGGAAGAGACCGGTCGCGATAAAGACGTGAAAGTGACGGCCATCGACGCCGGTCCGGAGACCCTGGAGATCATGGCGGAGCCCGGCAGCCCGTTCGTGGCTAACGTCGCGCAGCAGCCGCATCTGATCGGCCAGACCTCGGCTGACAACGTGGCCCGCTACTTTGCCGGCCAGAAACTACCGGTGCAAACCTTTATTCCGGTGGTTCCGGTGAAAGGTCCGCAGGAAGCGAAAGCGGTGTATAAACAGTTGGGATACGGCGAGCTGCAGTGATTAATCAACATCCTGGCGGGGAACGCCCCGCCGCTGGTCTGGTCATGGAGCAGATCGGTAAACGTTTTGCCAGCGTCACCGCGCTTAATGCGGTTACCCTGCGCCTCAATCAGGGGGAGATTCATGGCCTGATTGGCGAGAACGGCGCCGGTAAATCGACGCTGATCAAGATCCTCGCCGGTGTCTATCAGGCCGACAGCGGCAGCGCCACCCTCGACGGTCACCCGCTGCCCCTTGGCAATCCGGCAGCCATCGAAGCCGCCGGCATCCGCGTTATCCACCAGGAACTGAACCTGATCCCGCACTTTACCGTCGCGGAATCGGTGTTTCTGGGCCAGGAGTATCGCACCCGCTGGGGGGCGCTGGATCGCCGACGGATGAAGGCCGCTACGGCGCAATTTTTCCAGCAAAACTGGCAGCTGGCGATCGACCCCGAACGGCTGGTGCGCGACCTGAGCCTGGCCGAGCGCAAGCTGGTACAAATTGCCCGCGCGCTGATCGACGGCGCAGCGCGGCTGGTAGTGTTCGACGAACCCACCGCCCCCCTGGAGGCGCAGGAGGCCAGTCTGGTCTCCTCCGCCATCCTGCGCCTGCGCGACCAGGGCATTGCCATTCTGTATATTTCCCACTACCTCAATGAGATAGCCACCCTCTGCGACCGCGGCACCGTGCTGCGCAACGGGGAAGTGGTCGGTTACCCGGACCGCGACCTGCTGCAGAATACCGAGGCGCTGATCGCCATGATGGTCGGCCGGGAAATCGACCAGCTGTATACTCCGCGCCAGCGCCCGGCGGCAGACAATGGGGCCACCCCGCTGCTCTCGGTGCGCCAGCTGAGCGACGGGCGGCAGCTGCAGGATCTTTCTTTTGATATTCAGCCGGGCGAAATCGTCGGCGTCGCCGGCCTGCTGGGCGCCGGACGCGATGTGCTGGTCGACCTACTCTACGGCTTACGCCCGGCGGAACGCGGCACCATCCACCTCGAGGGCCGGCCGCGGCGCATTCGTACGCCAAAGCAGGCGATCCGCGCCGGCATGGCGCTGGTGCCACGCGACCGCCGCCATCAGGGGCTGATCCTGCCCTTCACCACCGCCGACAATATTAATCTCGCCTCGCTGCCGGAGACCGCCACCTTTGGCTGGGAGCGGCAGGGTATCGCCGAGCAGAAAGCGCGCGACTGGATAGAACAGCTGGCAATCCGCCCGGGACGCCCGGGGCTGCCGGTACGCTACATGAGCGGCGGTAATCAGCAAAAAGCGATCCTCGCCCGCTGGCTGGGGACCGATGCCCGGCTGTTTATTCTCGATGAACCCACCCTGGGGGTCGATATCGGCGCCCGCCGGGATATTTATCAACGTACGCGCCAGCTGGCCGATCAAGGACGGGCGGTGCTGGTCTCCTCCAGCGACGCCCCCGAACTGCTCGGACTATGCGACCGGATCCTGGTCCTCTGGCGCGGCGCGCTGGCGGCCAATCTGCCCACCCGCGGGCTAACGCTGGACGCCCTGCTGGTGGCGATCAACGGCGGACAGGAGCCTTCACCATGAGTACTGCTATCCAGCGTCGCGGCCGTCCGGGCCTGGCGACGCTGATTGAAAAATTTCCCCTGATCCTGTTTCTGGCGCTGCTGGTATGGCTGAGCGTACAGTCGCCCTACTTTCTCAGCTGGCAAAATATCAGCCTGATGCTGGTCCAGAGCGTTCCGCTGGCGATCCTCTGTTTCGGCCTGGTCTGCGTTATCGCCGTGGGCGGGGATGATGTGGTCTCCGGCGGCATCGACCTCTCCCTGCCGGCGACGGCGGTGCTCGGCGTCGCGCTGCTCAGCCTCGGGCTGGCCGAATGGCACACGCCGTATCTCCTGCTGCTGGCGCTGCTGGCGGCGGTTTGCCTGCTGTGCGGGGCGATCAATGGCTTGCTGGTGCTGGCGGCCGGCCTGCCGCCGCTGCTGGCCACCCTCTCGACCTCGGTGGCGTTTACCGGTCTGACAGATCTGTTGACCGGCCAGCGGCGCATCGCGGTCAGCGATCCGCTGATGGTCGCCTTTCGCGACAACAGCGTGCTGGGCCTGCCCTGGCCGCTGGTCTACCTGCTGGGGGTGTTTATCCTGTTCCAGTTCCTGCTCCACCACTCCCGCTTCGGCCAGCATGTGCAGGCGGTGGGCGGCAATCGCGATATGGCGCAGATGAGCGGCCTGAACGTGCGCCGCTTGACCCTGCTGGTCTGGCTGTTAGCGGGCATTGCCGCCGGGCTGGCTATTCTGCCGCTGCTCAGCCAGGGCTCCGGCAGCTCCAGCGGGACGGCCACGCCGCTGCTGCTGGAGACCGTGCTGGCGACCTTTATCGGCGCCGCCTTCTCGCGCCGTCGGGTGGTCACCATCTGGGGCGCGCTGCTGGGGGCAATCCTGGTCAACGCCCTCTCTAACGGGCTCGGCCTGCTGGGGGTCAATATCTTCTGGATGGGCGCCATTAAAGGCGGCCTGATCCTGGTGGTGCTGGCGGCCTCGGCGGTCAGACACAAAGGAGGCGAGGCATGAGTCAAATCACCCTGAAAACCTCTGCGTCGGCGGAACAGACGGCCAGCAGCCCGCTGGCCTGGCTGTCGCGGGCCGGATTTGGCGTCATCATCCTGCTGGCCATCGCCCTGTTTGGCTGGGCGAATCCGGTATTTTTAACCGTGGATAACTGGGCCAACCTGCTGCAGGGCAGCGCGATCCTGCTGATTGTGGCGATGGCGATGACCCTGATCGTCAGCGCCGGGGCGATTGATCTGTCGGTGGGCGTCGCGCTCGATTTCGGCGCCGCCTTCGCCCTCGTCGCCCTGAAAACCTGGCATCTGCCGTGGCAGGCCGCGGTGGGCTGCGCTCTGCTCGGCGGCGTGCTGATTGGCCTGCTCAATGCCTTTCTGATCCTCATCTGCCGGATCCGCCCCTTCCTCGCCACGCTCGGCACCTGGTTTATCGCCAGCAGCGCCGAGCGCATCTATACCGACGGCGGCGGCGCGATAGCCTATCGGCGGATGGCCCCGGAGTATCACGACCTGGCGGTGGGCAACCTTGGTGGGATCCCCACGCCGGTAGCGATCGTGCTGGCGCTGTGGCTGGCGGCCTGGCTGGTTACCGAGCGCACCCTGTGGGGCAAATATGTCCGCGCCATCGGCCAGAACAGCGAAGCGGCGCGTATCGCCGGGATCCGCGATCGCCTGACCATGCTCGGCGTGCTGGTGACCGCCTCGGCGCTCTGCGCCGTCGGCGGGGTGATCCTCTCCGCCAACCTGTGGCAGTTTACCCCGCTGGCCGGGCAGTCTTACCTGATGGACGCCATTGCGGCAGTATTTATCGGCACTGCCTTTAACCGTCTGGGCCGGGTCAGCATCCTCGGCACCCTCGGCGGCGTGCTGTTCCTTGCCATTATTGATAACGGCCTGAACCTGATGGGGCTCAATTATCTGGTGAAGGACGCGCTGGTCGGCGTGATTCTGGTGGTGGCCCTCGCCCTATCCTTCTGGCAGGCGCGCCTGCGCCAAACGCATCGCTAAACGGGAGAACGATGGCAACCTTTGACGCCGTATTTGTCGGCCTGACTATTCTGGATATCGCCGGGCGGCCGGTGGTGGCGATCCCGCCGCGCGGCGGCGTCGCCTTTATTGAGCAAATTCGCCTCAACCCCGCCGGCACCGCCGCCGGGGCTAATATCAACGCCGCGAAGCTCGGGATCCGCACCGCAGCGGTGGCCTGCCTGGGCGAAGATGAAAAGGCCGACTTTATCCTCGCCAGCTATGCCCGGCTGGGCATCGACTGCTCGCTTATCCAGCGCACCGCGCTGAAGGAGACCTCGGCGACGATCCTGCCGATTCGCCCCAACGGCGAACGTCCGGCCCTGCACTGCCGGGGCGCGTCTGACGACCTGTTTGTCAGTGAAGCGGAATTTGACGCCGTCCTTGACTGTCGTTTCCTGCATCACGGCGGGACCGGGCTGCTGGCGGCAATGGACCAGGGACAGAGCGCGCGGCTGTTGCAGGCGGCCAAAGCGCGCGGAGTCACCACCAGCTTTGACCTTATCGCCCCGAATGAAGAGACCCTCGAACTACTGCGGCCCCTGTTGCCGTCGGTGGATTATTTCATGCCTTCGCTGGAGGAAGCCGCCTTTCTCTCCGGAGAGACGCAGCCGGAGGCCATCGGCCGCTTCTTCCTGGCGCTCGGCGTGGGCACCTGCATTCTGAAAGACGGCGAGAACGGCTCCTGGCTTATCGGCCGCGATGGCGGGCCGCAGCATATTGCGCCGTGGCCGGTCGAGGCGGTGGATACCACCGGCTGCGGCGACAGCTACTGCGGCGGGTTTATTGCCGCACTGGCGCGCGGACTCAGCGTGAAAGCAGCGTGTGACGTCGCCTCGGCGGTGGCCGCGCTGGTGGCGACCGGGATGGGATCGGATGCCGGGGTAGTGGACTGGGAACAGACCCAGGCTTTTATGGCGGCCCATCGCCCCTGACGATGGACCCGCGCCGCTGCAGAACGCGGCGGCGCAAGCGGCTTAACGCCACTGGTACAGCAGCGGCTCCCCGGCGACATAGCGCTGAAGATCGGCGGCAATCATCGCCGTGTGTTTGGCGATACTCTCCCGGGTGGCTCCGGCGATATGCGGCGTGATAATCACGTTATCGAACTCGATGACAAAAGGATGATCGCGCCACAGCGGTTCGCGGTGATAGACATCCAGCGCCGCGCCGCCCAGCGGGCCGTGGCGCAGGGCATCAATCAGCGCTGCCTCGTCGACCACCGCCGCGCGAGAGGTATTGATCAGCAGCGCGCCGGGCTTCATGCTGTTTAACAGCGCGGCATTCACCAGCCCGTCGCTGTGCGGCCCGCTGCTCAGGTGCAGACTGACGATATCCGCCTCGCGGAACAGCGCCTCCAGGGTCGTTTTCTGTAGCCCTGGCTCATTGATATCCTCTGCGGCGACGAACGGATCCACCACCAACACCGCCATGCCGAACGCCCGGGCGATACGCGCCACCCGGCGGCCAATGTTGCCATACCCCACCAGCCCCAGCGTTTTATTGCGCAGTTCACTGCCTTTAAACACTTCATAGGGGCTTTCCGGGCTCACGTCCCAGACCACATCCCGCCGCAGACCCTGCTGGGTGGCGGCGGCGGCATTGTCAGCCTGCGTGAATTCCCCCCGCTTCAGCGCCGCATGGGATTGCGGAATATGGCGCGCCAGGCTGAGCATCAGGCCAAGCGTCAGCTCCGCGGCGGCATCGGCATTGCGCCCCGGGGTGTAGAGCACCCGGATGCCGCGCGCCTGGGCGGCCTGGGTATCAATATTCACCGGATTCGCGCGGGTGCAGGCGATCACCTGCAGGCGCGGACAGGCGGCCATTACCGCGTCCGTCACCTCATCATAGCTGGTCACCAGCACCTCGGCGTCGTGGGCCAGCTCAATCAGCTGACCGGCGCTGAGTTTCGGTTTGCCCAGCGCCCACCCCTCCACCAGCAGCTCGCCCAGCTGGTGGAAGGCGCTAAGGTCGCCAGCATGCTCGGCGGTAAAAACGATTTTCATGGTTGTAGGTCCTGAGAAAGAGGTTGAAGGGCGGCCTGTCTGGCCTGCCATACCGGCAGCATCTGCTCGCGCAGCAGGCGGTAAACGGGATACAGCGCCGCGTAGCGGGCATGCGCCTGAGGGCGCGGCTGATAGCGGGTCTGCGCCAGCGGAGGCGTCTCGGCCAGCGCCGCGACGCTACGGGCCGCCAGGATCGCCGCGCCGCGCGCGCTCAGTTCGTTAAAGGCGCTGGAGACCACCGTGCGTCCGGTACAGTCGGCGATAATCTGCAGCCAGGTCGCCGAGGCTGCGCCGCCGCCGGTCAGATACAGCTCGCCGCCCTGCGGATAACCCTGCAGCGCATCGACAATGGCGAAGGCCAGGCCTTCAAACACCGCGCGCTGCAGTTCGGCGCGGGTGGTGTGCGGGCTAATGCCGAAAAAGCCGGCCCGCGCGTCCGGGCTGTAAAACGGCGCACGTTCGCCATTGAGGTACGGCTGCCAGAAGACGCCGCCGCTGCCTGGCTCCACCGCCGCGATCGCCTGCTCCAGGCGCCCCAGATCGGCGTCTAGCGAAATATGCTGCTGCAGCCAGTCAATGTTTGGCGTACCGGCCTGCATCGGAAACAGGGAGATCACCTGTCCGGCTTCGGTATGGGTGACAAAGCGCGTCGCCTCGTTCACCGTCTGCGGGCCGCGGCAGACGATCCCGGTGCAGCAGGTGGTGCCGAGGATCGTGTAGATATCCCCTTCGTTGACCGCGCCGCAGCCCAGCGCGGCGCTACAGACATCCAGCGCCCCGGCGGCCACCGGCGTCGCGGCGGGCAGCCCGGTCAGCGCCGCCACCGCGTCGCTCAGCGTGCCGGCCAGGGCATCCGGGGCCAGCAGCGGGGGAAACAGCGGCAGCAGTTCGTTCAGCCCCATCTCGTTCATCACCACCGAGGACCAGCTGCCGGTCTGCTGATTGAGTAACGAGCTGCTGGCGTCCGTCAGCTCCAGCGCCGCCACGCCGGTCAGGCGAAAGCGGATCCAGTCCTTGGCGAAAAACAGATAGCGCGCGGCCGCCAGCCGCGCCGGCTGATACTGTTTCAGCCAGTACAGCTGCAGGCTGGTATTGCAGGGCTGCAGGTGGGTGCCGGTATCGGCGAAATAGCGGCGGTCGAAGCCGGGTCGGCGCAGCAGGTCGCTCATCAGCTCGTGGCTGCGGGTATCGCTCCACAGGATCCCCGGGCCCACCGGTTCGCCCTGCTCATCGCTGAGCCAGACCCCCTCCCCTTGCCCGGCGAGGCCGATAGCCCGCAGCCGCCCCGCCTGGAGCGCCGGGTGGCGGGCAATCTGGCGCAGAATAGCCAGCACCGAATGCCACAGCTGGGTCATATCCTGTTCCGCGTAGCCATTGGCCGACAGGCGGGGTGAGGTGTTTTCCGCGGCGCTGGCGCAGGCGGTGAAATGCTGATCAAACAGCACCGCTTTCACCCGCGAGGTGCCAATATCGATACCAAGATAAAAATCCATACCTGCTCCGGCTCAGGGCTCGTAGCGGCGGCGCATCAGCTCGCACTCGAACAGGAACTCCAGCCCCTCCAGTTGACGGCGGGCCTCCTGAATATCTTTCCCCCAGCAGGTCAGGCCGTGGCCGCGCAGCAGAAAGCCGTAGCGCAGCGGGCGCGTTTGCGCATAATCGGCAATCCGCGCCGCCAGGGCGTCAATATCCTGGTCATTATCGAAGATGGCGATCGGAACAGTATCGAGATGGCTATGCTGCCCGCTAAGGGTTTTCTGCATTTCATACCCCTGCAGCGCCAGCGTGTCGCTTTTTTCGATGCGCGACAGCACGGTGGCGTTGACGGTATGCACATGCAGCACCACGTTGGCTTCCGGGAATAGGCGATACACCAGGGTGTGCAGACCGGTCTCGGCCGACGGCTTACGTCCGGAAGGCGCCTGGTTGGTGGCGATCTCAACCTGCAGAAAATCCTCGGTTGTCAGGCTGCCTTTGTCGCGGCCCGACTCGCTTAGCCAGCACCAGGTATCATCCTGACGCACCGACATATTGCCGCCGGTCGCCGGCGCCCAGCCTTTCGCGCCGATCCAATGACAGGTGGTGACCAGTTGCGCGAGTCTTTCTTGCCACATAGCAGTTCCTTAGGTTAGCGATGATTTATTTAGCCGTCTAAATGGCTATTTATCCGATACTAACACCGCTAACCGGAGGGGACAATATTTCAGGAAACACACACAAGACAAATGGTTATATCATAAAAGCATATTAAATAACCTTTATTCACAGTGATTTAACCAACCATTTTCAGTACACCACTATTCTCCACTACTCTCTGGCCAAAAACAGGCGGATCGTCCTGGCTAAAATTCTCCTCCGGCGCCAGGGATGCGCTCACCGCCCTCCTCTGCCCTGGACTGGTGCAAAACTTGGCAGGGTGCACAGTAGAATGGCATTACCCCTCCGGGATCCTTCAATAACTGTGCATGTTGCACACCGCGCGCTATTCCCCGTGCCCGGTTTTTCCTGGCACATCTCTTGCTACTTCCGGCTATCACCGCCCATCTACCAGCCAGAGGTTCCAGGATGTCAAACAGCAATGATTTTCCCCTCGTCGAAGCGCCCGCCGCCGGACGCAAAGGCGTATTTTCCATCGCCATGGTGTTGTTCAGCTTTACCTTTTTCACCGGCACGATGTTCGCCGGCGGTAAACTCGGCGTCTCCTTTTCCATCGTCAATCTGCTGTGGATAGCCGTCATCGGCAACGCCTTGCTGGCCCTCTATGCCGCGTCGCTGGGCTGGATCGCCGCGCGCAGCGGCCTGAATACGGTGCTGATGGGCCGGTTCTGCTTCGGGGAGATTGGCAGCAAGCTGGCCGATTTTATTCTTGGCTTTGCCGAGCTGGGCTGGTACGCCTGGGGCACCGCCACGGTCGCTATCTCGTTGGTGAAGATCCTCGCTCTGCCCGAGGCGCTGACCCAGCCGTTGATGGTGCTGTTTGGTATTCTGTTCTGCGTCACCGCGCTGGTGGGCTACAAGGGGCTGGACGCGCTGTCGCGCCTGTCGGTGCCATTGATGTTTGTGCTGCTGATGGTCTCCATGTATCTGGCGCTGCACCACGCCGGCGGCTGGCAGGCGATGACCCGTATTGCGCCGAGCGACACCATGACCTGGTCGGCGGCCATCACCATGGTCTTCGGCACTTTCGCCAGCGGCGCCACCCAGGCGACAAACTGGACCCGGCTGGCCAACTCCAGCCGGACCGCCATTCTCGCCAGCATGGGCAGCTTCCTCATCGGCAACGGGCTGATGATCGTCGCCGGCGCCTGGTGCGCTATCGTCTATCAACAGGCCGATATCGTTGAAGTGCTGATCCTGCAGGGGCTATCGGTGGCCGCGGTGATCATGCTCTGTCTCAACCTGCTGACCATCCAGGGCCCCACCATCTATAACGTCTCCGCCGCAGCCTGCCATCTGCTGCGCAGCGAACGTCGCCGGACGCTGACCCTCGCCGCCGCCGGGGTGGGCATTGTGCTGGCCATTGGCGGGATGTACGAAATGCTGATCCCCTTCCTCGTGCTGCTGGGCAGTATTATTCCGCCCATCGGCGGGGTGATCCTCGCCGACTACTGGTTCGCCCGCGGCGGGCGCTATCCCCTGCTGCAGAACGCCCGCCTGCCGCGTTTTAACTGGCTGGGACTCGGCGCCTACGCCGCCGGCGCGGTGGTGGCCTATCTTTCGCCGTGGATCGCGCCGCTGGTGGGGATCTCCGTTTCCGCGCTGGTCTATATCGCCCTGACTCTGCTAAGCAAACGCCAGCCTGCCGCCGTCGCGGAGCAGGAGCCATGAGCCTGACGGTCAGCGAACTGCTGGCCCTTGAGGGACTCTCCGCCCTGCGTCTGCGGGCGGGAAAGCAAGGGCTGCAGCGGGCCGTACGCTGGTACTACGTGGCGGAAAATGAACATATCGCCGAGTGGATCATGGGCGGCGAGCTGGTGTTTATCACCGGCATCAACCATCCCCGGGATGAAGCCAACCTGATCCAGTTGCTGATGGAGGGCAAACAGCGCGGCATCGCCGGGATGGTGATCCTCACCGGCGAGGCCTATATCCACGCCATTCCCGCCACGCTGATCGCCCTTGCCGACGAGCTGGGCATGCCGCTGATCGAGCAGCCCTACCTGCTGAAGATGGTGATTGTCACCGAGCGCATCGGCACCGCGCTGGTCCGCAGCGAAAACGTCCTGCAGTCGCAGCGCGACATTCTGATGCAGCTGGTCACCGGCGACTATCCGGACCTGCAGATGCTCCATCAGCGCGCCCTGCACCAGCAGCTCGATTTTACCCATCCGCTGCGGCTGGCGGCGCTGCGTCTGGATGGGCTGTCCCGCCTGTTTCGCCAGTTCCCGCCCGAACAGGCCGAAGCCTGGCTGCTGCAGGCCCACCGCAGCGTGCGTCAGCAGCTGCAGCAGCAGCTCAACCAGCAGGGCAACCCCTTCCCGCTGCTGGAGCGCAGCAACATGTTCCTTTTCCTGCTGCCGGATGAGGAGGGGGAAGGCTTTCAGCAGAAAAAATGGCTACAGCAGTGGCTGCAGGCGCTGGCGGACGGAGAGGAGAGTTTGTCGCTGCTCTGCGGCCTCTCCGCGCCGGTCAGGCAGCTGCAGGGCTACCCGCGGGCGCTGTCGCAGGCGCGCCAGGCGCTGGATCTGTGCGATACCCTGCGGCCGACCCAGCGCATCAGCGACTATCAGCAGCTGGGGTTTATCAAACTGCTGTCCGCGGTCAGCGACCCGGCGCTGCTCAACGATTTTATGCACGACACCCTCGGCTGCCTGATCGAGCCGGGCCGTAAAGCGCCGTGGCTGCTGCTGGAGACCCTCGAGACGCTGCTGCAGGAGAACGGCAACGTGGTGCGGGCCGCCGACCGGCTGGGTCTCCATCGCAACACGTTGCATCAGCGCATCCAGCGCATTGAAAAACTGACCGGCTACCCGGTCAGCCACCCTCAGTTTCATCTCAACGCCTCGGTCGCGCTGGTGATCTGGCGTTTATCGCAAAACCATTTACAGGACCCACCATGAAAATTATTAACGCTCGCCTGCGCCGCCAGGAGGCGCTGTTTACCCTTGACCTGCAGGACGGGATGATTCACCGCATCACCGCCCAGGCCGCGATGCAGACTGCCGACGCAGGGGCTATCGACGCCCGGGGCCGGCTGGCGATCCCGCCCTTCGTCGAGCCGCATATCCATCTTGACGCCACCCTCACCGCGGGCGAGCCGGAGTGGAACCGCAGCGGCACCCTGTTTGAAGGCATCACCCGCTGGAGCCAGCGCAAAGCGAGTATTACCCCGGAGGACACCCGTCAGCGAGCGCTGAAAACCATCGGCATGCTGCGCGATTTCGGGGTCCAGCACGTCCGCACCCATGTGGATGTCACCGACCCGTCGCTGGCGGCCCTGCAGGCGCTGCTGGCGGTGAAACAAGAGGCCGCCGATCTCATCGATCTGCAGATTGTCGCCTTTCCGCAGGAGGGAATCGAATCGTATCCCAACGGCCGGGAGCTGATGACGCGCGCCATCGAGATGGGCGCCGACGTGGTGGGCGGCATTCCGCACTATGAGAACACCCGCGACAAAGGGGTCAGCTCGGTGATGTTTTTGATGGACCTCGCCCAGCGTTACGGCCGCCTGGTGGATGTCCACTGCGATGAAATCGACGATCCGCAGTCGCGTTTCCTCGAAGTGCTAGCGGAAGAGGCGCGGGTGCGCGGCATGGGGGCGCAGGTCACCGCCAGCCACACCTGCGCGATGGGCTCTTATGATAACGCCTACTGCTCAAAGCTGTTTCGCCTGCTGAAAGCCTCGGGGATCAACTTCATCTCCTGCCCGACCGAAAGCATTCATCTGCAGGGCCGGTTTGACAGCTGGCCGAAACGGCGCGGCGTCACCCGGGTGGCGGAGCTGGATCGCGCCGGCATCAATGTCTGCTTTGCTCAGGACTCGATTCAGGATCCGTGGTATCCGTTGGGAAACGGCAATATCCTGCGCATTCTGGATGCCGGACTGCACATCTGCCATATGCTCGGCTATGACGATCTGCAGCGCTGTCTCGACTTTGTCACCGACAACAGCGCCCGGGCGCTGTGTCTGGGCGATAACTACGGCCTCGCCGAAGGCCGCCCGGCGAACCTGCTGATCCTCGATGCGGAAAACGACTACGAGGCCGTCCGTCGTCAGGCACGGGTGCTGACCTCCATTCGCCACGGCAGGGTGATTTTGCAGCGTGAGGTGGAGCACATCCGCTACCCGGCATAGGGCGCAAGGCGCTGCGCGACGACGCCTTTCTGTGATACCTTTTCAGGCAGTGTGCGTGACCGACGCCCGCCCGGGCGTCGGCCTCCTGGAAAACAGACGGCGCGAAACGACGATGAGCGATAAAAAATGGATTAAGGCCGAGGACGTGGCCAGACTGGCCGGGGTCTCGCGCTCGGCGGTCTCCCGCACCTTCACCCCCGGCGCCTCGGTGTCGGAGAAGACCCGGCAGAAGGTGCTGAGCGCCGCGGAAGCCCTGGGCTATCAGGTGAATATCATCGCCCGGACGATGATCACCGGCAGCAGTAATTTTATCGGCATCGTCACCGCCGGTTTCGACAACCCGTTTCGCAGCAAACTGCTGGCGCCGCTGGTCCATCAGCTGGCGCTCAATGGCTTTATGCCGCTGCTGATGAACGCTGACGATCCGCAGCAGCTCGCCCCCTCGCTTAAACAACTGCTGAGCTATCACGTCGCCGGGGTGATCATCACCTCCGGCGCGCCGCCGCTGTCGCTGGCGGAAGAGTATCTGGCGCGCAAGATCCCCGTCACCCTGATCAACCGCCATGCGGACCTCGCCGGCTGCGACCGGGTGTGCAGCGATAACGCCCAGGGAGCGAAGCTGGTGGCGGATCTGTTCAGCCGCCGAGGCTGGCGGCAGGTTGGCTTTATTGGCGAAAATCGCGAGAACTTCAGCACCCGCCAGCGCTATGAGGCTTTTATCGCCCGGACGTCGGATATGGCGGTGAGCAGCCGCTTCTGCGACAGCGGCGGCTATCAAGCCGGCTACCAGGCTGCCAGAGAATTGGTTGCTGAAAACCCCGGGATGCAGGCGCTGTTTTGCGCCACCGATATGCTGGCGCTGGGCGCCCAGGACGGCCTGCGGGACGCCGCCGCCCCGCTGCCGGCCATCGTCGGCTTTGACGATATCCCGCAGGCGGACTGGCAGCCCTATCAGCTCACCACCGTTCAGCAGAATACCGCCCTGCTGGCCCACCACGCGGTGGATTTGTTAATGACGCGGATCGCCCGCTTCAGCCTGCCCTCGCGCCATCGCGAAGTGCCGGTGAAACTAATCATTCGTCATAGTGCGAAATGAAAAAATCATTTTATGCTGGAGCGATCACAGAATCTTCTGCGAAACCCGGCCACACTCATTCGGCCCTTCGGGGCTGTTTTTTTCACGCAAAATGCACACGTGTGCAAAATAGGGAGTCACTATGCAATCTCAGGAATCAGAAGCGCTACAGGCCCGCTACCGTCTGGCCTGCGAGCTGGCGAAAGCGGGGGCTGAGCTGGCGTTTGAATACTATCAACAGCGCGAGGCGCTGACCGTCGACCATAAGGGCGACGACCTGCAGGATGTGGTCAGCGTGGCCGATAAGCGGGTGGAGGCCTTTGTCAAACAGCGCATTCAGAGCGCGTTTCCGGAGGATGGTTTTCTCGGCGAAGAGAGCGGCGCCCGCCTGCCCGACGCGCGAGTGCTGTGGGTGGTCGACCCCATCGATGGCACCAGCTGTTTCCTCAACGGCCTGCACACCTGGTGCCTGTCGCTGGCGATCGTCGCCGACGGCGAACCGGTCATCGGCGTGGTCTACGACCCCAACCATCGCGAGCTGTTTCACGCCCTGCGGGGCCATGGCGCCTGGCTCAACGACGCTCCGATCCGTCCGCACCCCGCGACGACGGTCAAAGAGGGCGTGATGGGCGTCGGCACCTCGCATCGCGTCACCCCGGCGGACTTTCTGCCGTTTCTGCAGGCGCTGCTCAGCGACGGCGGCATGTTTATCCGCAACGGCTCCGGGGCGTTGATGAGCGCCTGGGCGGCGGCGGGCCGGTTGATTGGCTACTACGAGCCGCACATGAACCCGTGGGACGCCCTGCCGGGGCTGGTGCTGATGCGCGAAGCGGGCGGCGCCAGCAACGATTTTCTGGCGCAGGAGGGGATCCAGCGCGGCAATCCGCTGCTGCTGGCCAGCCAGACGCTCTACCCGCAGCTGAAAAAGATGATCCCACAACCATTACATTAACCCTTACGGGTCAGGCTATTTCTGATTATGTACTCTACACAGTAACGATAACTTCATTCACGGACGAACCACATCAATCAGTCAGGCCTCCGACCTGCGGAGAACCACCTATGTCTGGAATTATCGCTTTTTTCCGGGCGTCGCCGCCGAAAGCGGGCGCCGCGTTTGATGAACACCGTTTTCGCCGGGTGCGCTGGCAAACCTTTATCGCCATGACCCTGGCCTACGTCACCTTTTACGTCTGCCGGTTATCCTTCACCGTCGCCAAAAGCGCGCTGGTGGAGCTGGGGATCACCCCGACGGAGCTCGGCATGATCGGCTCTACCCTGTTCTTCAGCTACGCCATCGGCAAACTGGTCAATGGTTTTATCGCCGATCACGCCAACGTGGTGCGCTATATGAGCCTCGGTTTATTGCTCAGCGCCGGGATGAACCTGATGATGGGGATGACCACCAACGCCCTGCTGCTGGCCATCTTCTGGGGGATCAACGGCTGGGCGCAGTCGATGGGCGTCGGCCCCTGCGCGGTCTCGCTGGCGCGCTGGTACGGCGTTAAGGAGCGCGGCACCTTCTATGGCATCTGGTCGACGGCGCATAATATCGGCGAGGCGGTGACCTATATGGTGATCGCCGCGGTGATCGCCGGGTTTGGCTGGCAGATGGGCTACCTGTCCACCGCCGCGCTCGGCGCCGCCGGCGTGGTGCTGCTGGTGCTGTTCATGCACGATTCGCCGCAGAGCAGCGGCTTCCCGTCCATCAACGTCATCCGCGATGAACCGCAGGAGGAGGTCGAAGCCCGCGGCTCGGTGTTTAAAAACCAGCTGCTGGCGCTGCGTAACCCGGCGCTGTGGACCCTCGCCCTCGCCTCCGCCTTTATGTACATCGACCGCTACGCCGTCAACTCCTGGGGGATCTTCTTTCTCGAGCAGGATAAAGCTTATTCCACCCTGGAGGCGTCCGGGATTATCGGCGTCAACGCTATCGCCGGCATCGCCGGGACCATCATCGCCGGCATGCTCTCCGACCGCTTTTTCCCGCGCAACCGCAGCGTGATGGCCGGATTCATCAGCCTGCTGAACACCGCCGGCTTCGCCCTGATGCTCTGGTCGCCGCACAATTACTACACTGATATTCTGGCGATGATTATCTTCGGGGCCACCATTGGCGCTCTGACCTGCTTCCTTGGCGGGCTGATCGCCGTCGATATCTCTTCGCGCAAGGCCGCCGGGGCCGCGCTCGGCACCATCGGCATCGCCAGCTACGCCGGCGCCGGCCTGGGCGAGTTTCTCACCGGGATCATTATTGATAAAACGGCTATCCTTGAAAACGGCAAAACGCTGTATGATTTCAGCACGTTGGCGCTGTTCTGGGTGGGTACCGGTCTGGGTTCCGCGCTACTCTGTTTTACCACTGCCGCCATCGTCGCCCGGCGCCATGCCGTCGAACGGCAGACCTCGTTCTCCTCATAACCGATTAACGAATAAGGAAGAAGATATGATGCCTGCAAGACATCAGGGGCTGTTACGCCTGTTTATCGCCTGCGCGCTGCCGCTGCTGGCGCTGCAATCTGCCGCCGCCGCGGACTGGCAGCTGGAGAAAGTGGTCGAGCTCAGCCGCCACGGTATTCGTCCGCCGACGGCCGGCAACCGGGAAGCCATCGAGGCCGCCACCGGCCGACCGTGGACCGAGTGGACCACCCATGACGGGGAGCTCACCGGCCATGGCTATGCCGCCATGGTCAACAAAGGGCGTGCGGAAGGCCAGCATTACCGCCAGCTCGGCCTGCTGCAGGCCGGATGCCCGACGGCGGAGTCGATATACGTGCGCGCCAGCCCGCTGCAGCGTACGCGAGCGACCGCCCAGGCGCTGGTGGATGGCGCCTTCCCCGGCTGCGGCGTCGCTATCCATTATGTCAGCGGGGATGCCGATCCCCTGTTTCAGACCGACAAGTTCGCCGCCACGCAAACCGACCCCGCCCGCCAGCTGGCGGCGGTGAAAGAGAAGGCCGGGGATCTGGCGCAGCGTCGGCAGGCGCTGGCGCCGACCATCCAGCTATTGAAACAGGCGGTTTGTCAGGCCGATAAGCCCTGCCCGATCTTCGATACCCCGTGGCAGGTCGAGCAGAGCAAAAGTGGGAAGACCACCATTAGCGGACTGAGCGTGATGGCCAATATGGTGGAGACGCTGCGTCTCGGCTGGAGTGAAAACCTGCCTCTCAGCCAGCTGGCGTGGGGCAAGATCACCCAGGCCAGGCAGATCACCGCCCTGCTGCCGCTGTTAACGGAAAACTACGATCTGAGTAACGATGTGTTGTATACCGCGCAAAAACGCGGGTCGGTGCTGCTCAACGCTATGCTCGACGGCGTCAAACCGGAGGCGAATCCGAACGTACGCTGGCTGCTGCTGGTGGCCCATGACACCAATATCGCCATGGTGCGCACGCTGATGAACTTTAGCTGGCAGCTGCCGGGCTACAGCCGGGGAAATATCCCGCCGGGCAGTAGCCTGGTGCTGGAGCGCTGGCGCAACGCGAAGAGCGGAGAACGCTATCTGCGGGTCTATTTCCAGGCCCAGGGCCTCGACGACCTGCGTCGTCTGCAGACGCCGGACGCGCAGCACCCGATGCTGCGTCAGGAGTGGCGTCAGCCGGGCTGCCGTCAGACCGACGTCGGTACGCTGTGTCCCTTCCAGGCGGCTATTACCGCCCTCGGTCAGCGTATCGACCGATCATCCGCCCCGGCGGTAGCCATGGTCCTGCCGTAGCGGCGCGGTGTTTGTCCGGGCCCGGGAAAACCTTTTTTTCCAGGCCCGGCACGACGTCCGTTATCCGTTGTCCGGCGCAAACGCCCCGGCGGCGACCTGCGCCGGGGTGACCACCCCGCTGTCCAGCACCCAGCCGCTTATCAGCCCAGCAGGCGTGACGTCGAACGCCGGATTGTAAACGGCGGCCCCCGTCGGCGCCCACTGTACCGCGCCGAAGCTGCCCGCCACTCCGGTCACTTCCGCCGCCGCGCGCTGCTCAATGGGGATCGCCGCCCCGTTCGGGCAATGGCGGTCGAGGGTGGTCTGCGGGGCAGCGACGTAAAACGGGATCTGGTGATAATGGGCCAAAACCGCCAGAGAATAGGTGCCGATTTTATTCGCCACGTCGCCGTTGGCGGCGATACGGTCGGCGCCGACCCACACCGCATCCACCTGCCCCTGCGCCATCAGGCTGGCGGCCATTGAATCGGCGATCAGCTGATAGGGCACGCCCAGCTCGCCCAGCTCCCAGGCGGTTAAACGACCGCCCTGCAGCAGCGGCCGGGTTTCATCAACCCATACGTTGGTCACTTTTCCCTGCCGGTGCGCCAGCGCGATAACGCCGAGGGCGGTCCCTACCCCGGCGGTCGCCAGGCCACCGGTGTTGCAGTGGGTCAGCAGTCGACTGCCGGGCTTCACCAGCGCACTGCCCGCCTCAGCGATGCGGTCGCACAGCTGTTTATCTTCTTCGACCAGACGCAAGGCTTCCGCTTCCAGCGCCTGCGGGTAATCCTCCCGGGCCAGCGCCTGCTTCATGCGATCCAGATTATTCATCAGGTTGACCGCCGTCGGCCGCGCCGCGCGCAGCGTCTCCAGCGCCTGCTGGAGTGCATCCCGGTTCAGGCCGCGCTGGGCCAGCAGGGCCAGCAGCAGGCTGGCGGACAGGCCAATCAGCGGCGCGCCGCGCACCCGCAGGGTATGAATATGGTCCACCAGCAGCGCAACGTTATCCGCCGCCAGCCAGCGTTTTTCCTGCGGCAAGGCCTGCTGGTCGAGAATAAAAAGCTGATTTTCACTCACCCGCAGGCTGGTGGTCTGTAATGTCTGCATGTCGTTAAATCCCTGTTGCGTTGTTGTATCACATTGTGTCAGGATGGAATCCAGAAGTATAGACGTCTGAACGGCTTAATCAGAATTCGAGGATCGAGGCAATGTCGCAATACCATACCTTCACCGCCCACGATGCCGTGGCTTACGCGCAACAGTTCGCCGGCATCGACAACCCATCTGAGCTGGTCAGCGCGCAGGAAGTGGGCGATGGCAACCTCAATCTGGTGTTTAAAGTGTTCGATCGTCAGGGCGTCAGCCGGGCGATCGTCAAACAGGCCCTGCCCTACGTGCGCTGCGTCGGCGAATCCTGGCCGCTGACCCTCGACCGCGCCCGTCTCGAAGCGCAGACCCTGGTCGCCCACTATCAGCACAGCCCGCAGCACACGGTAAAAATCCATCACTTTGATCCCGAGCTGGCGGTGATGGTGATGGAAGATCTTTCCGACCACCGCATCTGGCGCGGAGAGCTTATCGCTAACGTCTACTATCCCCAGGCGGCCCGCCAGCTTGGCGACTATCTGGCGCAGGTGCTGTTTCACACCAGCGATTTCTACCTCCATCCCCACGAGAAAAAGGCGCAGGTGGCGCAGTTTATTAACCCGGCGATGTGCGAGATCACCGAGGATCTGTTCTTTAACGACCCGTATCAGATCCACGAGCGCAATAACTACCCGGCGGAGCTGGAGGCCGATGTCGCCGCTCTGCGCGACGACGCTCAGCTTAAGCTGGCGGTGGCGGCGCTGAAGCACCGTTTCTTTGCCCATGCGGAAGCGCTGCTGCACGGCGATATCCACAGCGGGTCGATCTTCGTTGCCGAAGGCAGCCTGAAGGCCATCGACGCCGAGTTCGGCTACTTCGGCCCCATTGGCTTCGATATCGGCAACGCCATCGGCAACCTGCTGCTGAACTACTGCGGCCTGCCGGGCCAGCTCGGCATTCGCGATGCCGCCGCCGCGCGCGAGCAGCGGCTGAACGACATCCACCAGCTGTGGACCACCTTTGCCGAGCGCTTCCAGGCGCTGGCGGCGGAGAAAACCCGCGACGCGGCGCTGGCTTACCCCGGCTACGCCTCCGCCTTTCTGAAAAAGGTGTGGGCGGACGCGGTCGGCTTCTGCGGCAGCGAACTGATCCGCCGCAGCGTCGGACTGTCGCACGTCGCGGATATCGACACTATCCAGGACGACGCCATGCGTCATGAGTGCCTGCGCCACGCCATTACCCTGGGCAGAGCGCTGATCGTGCTGGCCGAGCGTATCGACAGCGTCGACGAGCTGCTGGCGCGGGTACGCCAGTACAGCTGAGTGCGCCTGTTTCCCTCACCCCAACCCTCTCCCACAGGGAGAGGGAGCAACCCCTAAAAAAGTGCTATTTTCGGGGATTGCCCGGCGGCGCTGCGCTTGCCGGGCCTACAAATAGCCGCATAACGGTTTGATCTTGCACTCTTTCGTAGGCCGGGTAAGGCGAAAGCCGCCACCCGGCAGACATCCGAGTACAATTTTGCGTTTACCTTACCCTCACCCCAGATACTCAATCACCGATAGCCCGCCGTTGTAATCGGTGCTGTAGATAATGCCTTGCGCATCGACAAACACGTCACAGGACTGGATCACCCGCGGGCGGCCGGGACGGGTATCCATCATTCTCTCAGGCGCAGCCGGCACCAGCGCCCCGGTCTCCAGCGGACGATACGGGTTGGAGATATCGTAAGCCCGCACGCCGGCATTCTGATACGTGGCAAAAATCAGCGTTGAGCTGACAAAGCTGCCGGGACGATTCTCATGCAGGTTGTGCGGACCGAAATGCGCCCCTTTCGCCACATAATCCGCTTCATCCGGCGGCGGGAAGGTGGCGATGCTCACCGGGTTGGTTGGCTCGCGGATATCAAACAGCCAGATCAGCTTCTCGCCGTCCTCCTGGTTGTCGAGCACCGCTTCATCCAGCACCACCAGCAGGTCACGATCCGGCAGCGGCAGCGCGGTATGCGTTCCGCCGCCGAACGGCGGGCTCCAGTTGCGATGACTAATCAGCCTCGGCTGGGTACGGTCTTTGACATCCAGCAGCGTCAGGCCGCCGTCGCGCCAGCTGCCGTAGGCGGTATCCCCGGCAATAATGGCGTGATGCAGCGCATAGCGTTTGCCCTGCGGCCAGTCCGGTGTTTCACCGCCCGCCTGGTGCATCCCCGGCAGCCACCAGCGCCCGGCTACTTCGGGCTTACGCGGATCGGCCAGATCGATGGTCAGGAAGATGTAGTCGGTAAAACCGTCGATCAGCGCGGACACATACGCCCAGCGCCCGCCGACGTACCAGATGCGGTGAATACCGATGCCGTTAAGCGACAGGAAACTGATTTCCCGCGGCTGCGCGGGAGTGGAAATATCAAAGATGCGCAGCCCGGCGCTCCAGCCCCTGTCCTGCACATCGCTGACCGTGTCACCCACCGAGCGGGTGTAGTACACCTTCTCATCAGCAAAACGGGCGTCAGCAAACAGATCCCGGGCGTTGATCACCAGCAGCAGATCGTCATGCGCCTGGAGATGCACGTTCCAGGTGCCCGGCGGCGCGGCAATATAGTTGACGGTGGTGGGCCGGGTAGGATCGCGAACATCGACCACGGAAAAACCCTGCGACACCATATGGCCGATATAGGTGAATCCGCGGTGCACCATCAGCTGCACGCCGTCCGGACGACCGCCCTGATCGCTATGGCCAATCAGCCGCATATTGCGGCTGTATTCGGGGGAAGGTAATGCTGACATAGGGGATCCCTCTCGCCCGGTGGCATGGTTTTCCCCCTCTCCCTGCGGAGAGGGCCGGGGCGAGGGCACCAGGCCGCCGTCCACCGCCACCCGGCTTGATTTTATTTGTTTTTCGCTTCCAGCGTCGCGAACCACGGCGCGATAAAGTCTTCGGTCTGGCCCCAGCCAGGGATAATTTTCCCCAGCGACGCCACGTTTACCGCTCCCGGCTGGGCCGCCAGCAGCGCCTGGGGAATCGCTGCCGCCTTGAAGTCGTAGGTGGCTGGCGTCGGCTCGCCGGCGATCTTGTTGGCGATCAGCCGCACGTTGGTCGCGCCGATAAGCTTCGGATCCACCGCCACGCTCACCTTCCACGGGCTGCCGGCTTCGCGCATCAGCTGCAAATCCTGGTTGGAAATATCAATGCTGTAGAGTTTGATCTCGGTGCGGCCGTTCTCTTTCAGCGCTTTATAGGCTCCCTGGCTAAAGGCATCCCAGGTGCCCCAGATCGCGTCAATTTTTCCTTTCGGATACTTGGCGAGGATCGCCCCCACCTTGTTGGCAGTGTCGCCCTGCACATCGGATGACACGGCGCCGATCGACTCCAGCTCTTTAATCCCCGGGTTTTGCTTCAGCAGCGTCTGGTAAGCCGCCTGACGGCGCTCCATCGGCGGGAAGCCCGCCACCCACAGCTTGACGATGTTGGCCTTGCCGTTGAAATCTTTCACCAGCTGGCCAAAAGAGAGCTCGGTCAGTGAGGCATCATCCTGCTGGCTGACCGTCACCCCGGGGATCTCACCGCTTACCGCGGTATCGAACACCGCCACTTTGATCCCGGCGTCCACCGCCTTCTTCACCAGGGCGGTGGAATACGGGTCACGCCCCTGGGAGAGAATAATGCCATCGTATTTCTGGCTGATGGCCTGGTTGACGAAGTCCTGGAATTTGGCGTCATCGCCGTTGCTCAGGAAGGTGCTGATTTTGAAACCGAGCTTTTTGCCTTCCTGCAACGCCCCGGCGACAAACTGGGTGGTGTTATCGTCAGACCCGAGGTTGCGGATCACGGCAATGCGGATCGGGCCGTTGTGTTCGGCAATCGCCGCCGGCACCGGCGTCGGGGCGGTGGCCAGCGCCGCCGTCGACTGCAGCAGACCCAGCGTCATCAGAGAGAGTGCGATCTTTTTCATGCGGTTTACCCTGTAAAATGTTAAGTACGGCGCTGAAAATAGGTCAGTGCCAGCGCGCCAGCCAGCACCAACCCTTTAATAATGTCCATCGCGTAATACGGCACCGAGAGCATCACCAGCCCGTTGGAGAGCACGCCGAGGATCACCGCCCCCACCAGCGTCCCCAGGGCGTTCGGTTTACCGGAGCCCGCCAGCGAAAAGCCGATCCAGGCCGCGGCCACCGCGTCCATCAGATAGCCGCCGCCGGCGTTGACCTGCGAAGAGCCGATGCGCGAGGCCAGCAGAATGCCGCCCAGCCCGGCCAGCAGCGAGGCAATCACGTATGCTGCGACTTTGTAACGCGTGATCCGCAGGCCGGAGAGCCGCGCCGCCTCCGGGTTGCCGCCGATGGCGTACATCCGCCGTCCGTGGGTGGTGAACGACAGCGCCAGCTGGGCGACCAGCGTCACCACCAGCATGATAATGACGATGGTCGGCACCTGCCCCAGCGCGCCAAAGGCCGCCGGGATAGTACCCTCCGCCATCTCGCCGCTCGGCAGAACCATGTTTTCGGTAATCGACCCACCGTAGCTGTAGGTCATTGCCACGCCCTGAATCACAAACAGGCTGGCCAGGGTGGCGAGCATGTCAGGAATGCGCAGCACCACGATCAGAAAGGCGTTAAACAGCCCCACCAGGGTGCAGAGCGCGAGGGTTATCAGAATCGCTTCGGTGGTCCCCAGGCCATGCCAGACAAACAGGGAAATCACCAGCGCGTTAGCCAGCGATGCCGTCGATCCCACTGACAGATCGAAGCCGCCGATGGTGAGGGAAATCGACACCCCAATGGCAATCACCGTCACGATGGCAATCGAGCGCAGAATGTTGATGATGTTGAACGGATCAAGGAAGTTGTCCGAGGCGAGGCCAAAGACCGCCACCAGCAGCACCACGGTCAGCAACATGCCCCACTTATAGAGAAAATCAAAAAATCGCTGACGGCCCGATACCGTCGCGTTTACTGCCAGGGCCTTGCTCACGCTGCCGCTCCTCCGGTTGAATAATAAAGCAGTGTCTCTTCCCGGGCTTCCGCGCCGGGGATCTCCGCTACGATCCGTCCGTCCCACAGTACGCAGATGCGGTCGCATAAACCGACCAGCTCGGCGAATTCACCCGAGGCATAAATCACCCCTTTGCCTTCCCGCGCCAGACCATCGATCAGCATGAACAGATCGGTTTTCGCTTTCACATCGACCCCTTTGGTCGGTTCGTCAAAAATCAAAACGTTGGCATCACCGCGCAGCCATTTGCCAATGGCCACCTTCTGCTGGTTGCCGCCAGAAAGACGGCGCAGCGTCTGACCGGGACCGGTAGCGCGCACGCCGAGGCGGGCAATCACCTCCTCCGCCCAGCGCCAGGCCTGCCGATGGCCAAACAGGCTCCAGCGCGAAAAGCTGTTATCGGCGCTGACCGCCAGGTTCATCGCGATCGGCTCTTCAATGAAAATGCCCTCTTTGCGTCGCTCCTCCGGGACCAGAGCCAGGCCGCGCCCCACCGAGTCGGCCGGATCGCGCGGTCGCCACGGCTGGCCGTTCAGCTCGCCACGCTGCACCCGGCTTTTGCTGGCGCCGAACAGCGCTTTGCACAGCTCGGTTTTGCCCGCGCCGGCCAGCCCGGCGATACCCAGAATTTCCCCCTTCCGCAGGCGCAGCGAAATATCCTGCAGCAACGCCTCATCATGCAGACCGTCAACCTGCAACAGCACCTCTTCGCCGTGCGGCGGGCGCGGCGGCGGGAAGATATCGCTCAGCTCGTGGCCCAGCATCTTTTCGACGATCTGTTCGCCGCTCAGCGGCCCCATCGGGCCGCTCTCAATCAGCCGCCCGTCGCGCAGCACCGTCAGGGTGTCGCAGATCGCCTTCAGCTCATGGATACGATGCGAAATAAACACCACCCCGATCCCCTGATGCTGCAGACGGCGTACTACCGCAAACAGACGCTCACTTTCATGCTGATCCAACGGCGCGGTGGGTTCATCGAGGATCAAAAAGCGGCAATGGTGCGACAGGGCGCGGGCCAGCAGGATTTGCTGTTTTTCGGCGAGCGTGCAGCTGTCAATGGAGCGCCGGACGTCCAGCGCCACATCCAGCTGCGCCAGCGCCTCGCGCGCCAGCTGCCGAACCCGCGACCAGCGGAAGGTCATGCCCGGCTCCGCCAGCCTGTCCAGCATAATGTTTTCCGCAATGCTCAGGCCCGGCACCAGCGCCACGTCCACCTCCTGCTGCACCAGGTGGATCCCCAGCTGTTTAGCATCCCGCGGCGAACGAATGGTGACCGGCAGGTTGTTGATCGTCACTTCGCCCTCATAGTGGGCGTGGGTGCCGCACAGCACGGCCATCAGCGTCGACTTACCCGCGCCGTTGGCCCCGGTCAGGGCATGCACCGACCCGCCATGGAGGGTAAAGTCCACCTTGTTCAGCGCCTGAAAGCCGGAGAAGGCCAGGCTAATGTTATGCATCTCAAGGCGATTCGCGCTCATCACTGCTCCCGTGCGGCAATTAATCTTCTGATTTAACGAATTTTTCATAGCCGCCGCTGGCTGACAACTGCGTAAAAAGCATAAGATACAACGAAATAATATTAGCCATCTGGATGTCCAGACATAACATCAGGTTAGCCCAACACCCATAAGGACAGCTTCCATGAGCAACAGCGATATCCGCGTCGTGCCCGGCCCGGCCAACTATTTCTCCCATCCTGGCAGCCTTGAGCGGCTGAGCGATTTTTTTAACGCCGACCAGCTCTCGCGAGCGGTGTGGGTCTATGGCGAGCGCGCTCTGGCCGGCGCCGAACCTTTTCTGCCGGCGGCCTTCCACCTGCCGGAGGCGAAAAAGATCCGCTTTACCGGCCACTGCAGCGAACGCGACGTGGCGGGGCTGGTGCAGGCCTCCGGTGACGATCGGGCGGTAGTGATTGGCGTCGGCGGCGGCGCGCTGCTCGACAGCGCGAAAGTGCTGGCCCGCCGCCTGGGGGTACCGCTGGTGGCCATCCCGACTATCGCCGCCACCTGCGCGGCGTGGACGCCGCTGTCGGTGTGGTATAGCGACGCCGGACAGGCCCTGAATTTTGAGCTCTTCGATGACGCCAACTTTCTGGTGCTGGTCGAACCGCGCATTATTCTCAACGCCCCGGCGGAGTACCTGCTGGCGGGCATTGGCGACACCTTAGCCAAATGGTATGAGGCCGTGGTGCTGGCGCCGCAGCCGGAGGCGCTGCCGCTCACCGTGCGGCTGGGGATTAACGGCGCGCAGGCGATCCGCGATGTGCTGCTGGCCAGCAGCGAAACGGCGCTGGCGGACCAGCGCCGCGGCGATCTGACCCAGGCGTTTCGCGATGTGGTGGAGGCGATTATCGCCGGCGGCGGGATGGTTGGCGGGCTGGGGGAACGTTACACCCGGGTCGCCGCCGCCCATGCGGTGCACAACGGACTGACGGTGCTGCCGCAGACGGATAAATTCCTCCACGGTACCAAAGTGGCCTACGGCATTCTGGTACAGAGCGCCCTGCTTGGTCAGGACGATGTGCTGGCGCAGTTAGTGCAGGCGTATCAGCGCTTTAACCTGCCGACCACCCTGGCGGCGCTGGAAGTCGATATCAATAACCGCGCAGAGCTGGACCGGGTCATTGCCCATACCCTGCGCCCGGGCGAGTCGATTCACTATTTACCGGTGACGTTAACCCCTGAGGTTCTGCGCGCGGCGTTTGAGAAGGTGGAATACTTCAGCCGTTAATCACCCCGACCGTCTATACCTAATGATGATGCTCACCACTCTCGCAACGAGGTCATCATGCAGATCGATTTAACAGGTAAGAAGGCGCTGGTTACCGGCGCCAGCCGTGGGTTGGGTCGCGCCATCGCGCTGTCGCTGGCGCGCGCCGGCGCCGATGTGGTTATTACGTATGAAAAATCGGCCGATAAAGCCCAGGCGGTCGCCGATGAAATAAAGGCGCTGGGTCGGTACGGCGAAGCGGTACAGGCCGACAGCGCCAGCGCGCAGGCGATTCAGGAGGCGGTAACCCATGCGGCCCGGTCCCTCGGCGGGCTGGACATTCTGGTCAACAACGCCGGAATAGCCCGCGGCGGTCCACTGGAATCCATGACGCTGGCGGACATTGACGCGCTTATCAACGTCAATATCCGTGGGGTGGTCATCGCCACCCAGGAAGCGCTGGTGCATATGGCCGATGGCGGACGGATCATCAATATCGGCAGCTGTCTGGCTAACCGCGTGGCCATGCCGGGCATCTCGGTTTACGCCATGACCAAGTCCGCCCTCAACGCCCTGACCCGTGGCCTGGCGCGTGATTTAGGCCCTCGCGGGATCACCGTTAACCTTGTCCATCCAGGGCCGACCAACAGCGATATGAACCCGGAAGACGGAGAACAGGCGGAAGCCCAGCGCCAGATGATTGCGGTCGGCCACTACGGCCAGCCGGAAGACATCGCCGCGGCGGTCACCTTCCTCGCCAGCCCGGCCGCCGGGCAGATCTCCGGTACGGGGCTGGACGTGGATGGCGGATTGAACGCCTGATCGCACATTTTCTGCAAGCCTCTGTCGCCCGGCAGAGGCCTTTCCGCGCCGCCTCGACGGGTTGCGTTTTGCCTCTTACCTGCGTTTTTTCTCCGCTCTACAGTACCCCATAAGAAATTCGGAATTTATCTAATAGTCTTATTATTTCCTTATATTTTGTGTGGGCGTACAGTGGAGGTACGGATGAAAATTGTCTGGTCAAAAACGGCAGATAAGCAATTTTCTAAAATCGATACTCGGTATAAGAGCCGCATTAAATCCAGGCTGGAGAAGATGGATGATAAAGCTTCACCTATCTCGGATATCAAAAAATTGTCCTCTCCCGAAAACCACTACCGGCTGCGATTAGGTGATTACAGAGTCATCTACACCTTTGGGGATCCGCCGGGCGATACCTGCTACGTCGTGGCGGTTAAACGCCGAACCACCACCACCTACCTTCATGAGGAACATACCGAATATGACTATTCAGTACATCAAGGATGAAGAAGGAAAAGACCAGTATGTCGTCATTCCTTACAGCGATTACTTTCGTATGCGCCTGGCTCTGCTGGAGTACGACGACGAGGATGAAAGCGAATGGGAAGATATTCCTTATGAATCAGATATCTATGATGACGTCATGCTGCCGGGCGAAGTATGCGACGTGATGCATAAAGAAAACGTCAGCCTGCAGGCCGCGTGGCGCATCCTGCGCGGGATGTCCCAGCAGGAGGTAGCCGAAAAGCTTGGCATCAGCCAGTCCGCGGTGTCACAGCTGGAAGCGCTGGACTCCCGTCCGCAAAAGCGCACCCGCGAGAAGCTGGCGGCGATTTACGGCTGTACTCAGGAGCAGATCAGCCTCTATCTGCCGAAAGAGGGTTAACAGCACTTCGCCCCGCCCTTGCCGCCGTAGCGCGCGTCCTGGCGTTCGCGAAAGAACTCTTCATAAGTCATCGGCGTCTGATCCGGGTGGGTTATTCGCATGTGCTCGACGTAGTTATCGTAATCCGGCACGCCGATCATCATCTTCGCCGCCTGGCCCAGGTACTTACCTGCTTTGGAAAGGGTGTCAAACATAAGTCATTTCTCTTTTGTATCCCTCACCCCGAGCCTCTCCCAAAGGGAGAGGGAGGATCGGAAATGTAGGCCGGGTAAGGCGAAGCCGCCACCCGGCACACCGGTTAATGCGCGCGCTTCGCCTGCGCGGTTATAGTTTGCGCATCGGCGGGCATCGCCTGGTACGGTGTCTCTTTCGCCGTCGGTTTATCCTCTTTCAGCGCCGCCAGCGCGGTTTTAATCGAGAACAGCGCCAGCACCACCACCACAATCATAAAGAAGATGGTCAGCCCGGCATCGAGACGGTTGTTAAACACCAGCTGCGCCAGCTGTGATTCGGTATATTGCGGCGGAATGTTGCCGCTGTCGATCATCGCCTGGAATTTATTAGCGATCGCCAGGAAACCAACTTTGGTGTCCGGGCTAAACGACTTCTGCCAGCCGGCGGTCAACGTACAGATCAGCAACCAGCTGGTCGGCAGCAGCGCCACCCACGCGTAGCGCTGGCGTTTCATCTTGAACAGGACCACCGCGCAGAGCATCAGCGCCATCCCCGCCAGCATCTGGTTGGCAATACCGAACAGCGGCCATAGGGTGTTAATCCCGCCCAGCGGATCGACCACCCCCTGATGCAGGAAGTAGCCCCACGCCAGCACGCACAGCGCGGTCGCCAGCAGGTTGGCCGGTAGCGAGCTGGTTTTTTTCAGCCCCGGGCTAATCACGCCCAGCAGATCCTGCAGCATAAAGCGCGCCGCGCGGGTGCCGGCGTCAACCGCCGTCAGGATAAACAGCGCCTCAAACAGAATGGCGAAGTGGTACCAGAACGAGACATCCATCAGTCCGCCCAGCGAGCCGTGCAGGATGTAGGCCATCCCCACCGCCAGCGTTGGCGCGCCGCCGGCGCGGGAGATAATCGACTGTTCGCCGACCTCGCTGGCGATTTGATGCAGCGTATCAGGCGTAATGCTAAAGCCCCAGCCGCTCACCACCTGCGCTGCCGAGGCGACGACATCGGTGGTACCCGCCGGCGCCAGCACCGCCATCGGGCTGTTCATCGCGAAGTAGACGCCCGGATCGATAATACAGGCCGCCACCAGCGCCATAATAGCGACGAAGGATTCCATCAACATGCCGCCGTAGCCGATAAAGCAGGCCTGGCTTTCGTTGGCCAACATTTTCGGCGTGGTGCCGGAGGAGATCAGCGCGTGGAAGCCGGAGACCGCGCCGCAGGCGATGGTGATAAACAGGAACGGGAACAGGTTGCCGGTCCATACCGGGCCGGTACCATCGACGAACTTGGTCAGCGCCGGCATCGTCAGGGTCGGGCGCATAATCAGGATGCCAATCGCCAGCCCCACGATGGTGCCGATTTTCAGGAAGGTGGAGAGATAATCGCGCGGGGCCAGCAGCAGCCAGACCGGCAGTACCGCAGCCACAAATCCGTAGCCCACCAGTATCCAGGTCAGCTGTACGCCGGTGTAATCAAACCACGGCGCCCAGGTCGGGCTTTCCGCCACCCAGCCGCCGGAGATGATGGCGAACACCAGCATCACCAGGCCTATCACCGACACCTCGCCGATGCGTCCCGGACGCAGATAGCGGATGTAGATGCCCATAAAGATCGCCAGAGGAATGGTAAAGGCGACGGTGTATGTCCCCCACGGACTGTGGGTCAGCGCTTTCACCACAATCATCGCCAGGACCGCGAGGATGATCACCATGATCATAAAGCAGGCCACCAGCGCCAGGACGCCAGCGGTCGGTCCCATCTCCTCTTTAACCAGTTCGCCAAGCGAACGGCCATCGCGGCGGGTCGAAACAAACAGCACCATAAAGTCCTGTACCGCCCCAGCCAGCACCACGCCGGCGAGGATCCAGATCATCCCCGGCAGGTAGCCCATCTGCGCGGCGAGCACCGGGCCCACCAGCGGCCCCGCGCCGGCAATGGCGGCAAAATGGTGACCGAACAGCACTTTTTTGTCGGTTGGAACGTAGTCGAGGCCATCGTTATGCCGCACCGCGGGCGTCATCCGCGTCGGGTCAACGCCGAGCACGGTTTTAGCGATATACAGGCCGTAGAAACGATACGCGATCAAATAAACGCAGACCGCGGCGACGACAATCCACAGCGCGTTTATCTGCTCACCCCGGTTTAAAGCGATATAGCCGAGGGCGAAGGCTCCGATGACGGAGAGCAGCGCCCAGATAAGGTATTTCCCTGAATTATTCATTGTTGTGGTCCACCGGTAGGGTAATCAGGATGTTACATTTTGTTTCTAGATCACAACGCAGAATTTAACAACACCGAAACATCGCAGATGCCGTACACCCACAGAGATTTGTCTCACATTGCTAGCGAGATCACTTAAGGCAGGAAAATGAATGAAAGGGTTACCGTGAACGGTGCCGTTTTTTTGTCGGGTGGCGGCTAACGCCTTACCCGACCTACAGATCCGTAGTCCTGCTAAGCGCAATGCGAGCAGGGAAACTCCCGGATGGCGGCGCGCTGCGCCTTATCCGGGCTACCCCATTGCGCCGATACGTAGCCCGGCTAAGCGTAGCGCAAGCCGGGGAAACAGCGGCTTCTTAGCCCAGCACCGCGGTGCCCAGACGACAGGTGCAACAGCGCCGCCCCTTCTCGTCATACACCACAATCTCCCAGCTCTGGCTCTGGCGACCAAGATGCAGCGGACGGCACTCGCCGCGCACTTTCCCGCTGGAGACGGCCCGGTGATGGCTTGCGTTAAGCTCAGTCCCGACGACGCACTGCCCTTCTTCGGTCATCAGCCAACCGGCCATCGAGCCCAGCGTCTCCGCCAGCGCCGCGGAAGCGCCGCCGTGCAGCAGGCCAAACGGCTGATGCGTGCGCGCATCCACCGGCATCTCCGCCTCCAGCAGCCCCTCTTCCAGTCGGGTGTAGATGATGCCAAGATGCGCCACCATGGTATTTTCGCTGCTGGCGTTCAGCGCCGCCAGCGTAAGCTCTCGCTTCCAGGCCATTTACGCCCCCAGCGTCGAGCCGCCATCAACCACGATATCCTGCAGGGTGATATGGCTGGCGTGAGAAGAGGCGAGGAACAGAATGGTATTGGCGATCTCCTGCGGGCGGGCGATTTTACCCAGCGGGATGCCGAGCTTAAACTGCTCGCCGAAGCCGCGGATCCGCTGCTGCTCTGCATCGTCGCTGACCCACAGGGTGCGCTGCATATCGGTATCGGTGGAGCCCGGCGACACCAGATTACAGCGCACCCCGCTGCCCGCCAGCTCAAGGCCGACGGTCAGCGCCAGGCTTTTCAGCGCCGCCTTCGAGGCGCCATAGGCGCTCATGCCGATGCGCGGCGTGTGCGCGGCATCGGAGGCGACGGTGACGATCGCCCCGCCCCGCTGGCGACGGAACTGGGCCATCGTCTGCTGAAACAGATTAAACGCGCCGCCGACGTTGACCGCGAAGGTCTGCTGCCAGTCTTCCGCGCTCAGCTGGTCGGTAGCGCCCATGCGCAGGATCCCGGCGGCGTTCACCAGCACATCTAAACGCTCGGTGTTCGCCAACAGCCGGCTGCATGCCTCGCGTACCTGGTCGGCATCGGCGACGTCCAGCGTTTCGGTGGCAAACGGGTAGCTTTCGCCGTCAAAGGCGAGGTCGAACCCGGTGACGTTAGCCCCGGCCTCGACGAAAGCCAGCGCGGTGGCATAGCCAATCCCTTTACCTGCGCCGGTCACCCACACGGTCTGACCGCGAAAATCCAGCGCCGCCATTAGTGCACCTCGCGGGAGAGCAGCGCCCACCAGGCGTCGATGGTCGGGTTTTTCGCCAGCATCACGAAGTCGATATCGCCGTGCACTTTGCGCCAGCGGGCGGCCAGGGCCATCATCCGCACCGAATCCAGACCGTAGTCGATTAGGTTTTCATCATCCAACGGTTCATCGGATTCGTCGAGCAGCGGCAGAATTAGCTCACGCAGCGCCGCTTTGGAGGCTGGGAGCGGCAGCAGCTCTTCGGTCATCACCACGCGGCCGGAGCGGCCGGCGACGTATTTCAGCGCCATCAGGTGCTCTTCACGGCTGAAATCTGCCAGCGCGTCGGCGACAAAGAACGGTTTGATATCGCGCATGAAAGCATCGGTGGCGGTGGTCATGCAGCCGATATGGGCGTAAACGCCGGTGATGATCAGCTGGTCGCGACCGGTCTCTTTCAGCATCTCCTCCAGCGGCGAGCGATGAAACGCGCTGTAGCGCCATTTCACCAGCACGGTATCGTCTTCATCCGGCGCCAGCGCGGCAATCACCTGCTGCTGCTCCGGCGAGCGGGTCAGACCCGGCCCCCACATATCATTCAGCAGGGCGCGGTCTTCATCGCTCTGCTCTTTCGGCTGGGCAGTGTAGTACACCGGAATGCCGTTCTGTTTGCAGAAGTCGCGCAGGGCGGCGATATTAGCCACCACTTTCTCCATCATCGCGCTGTTTTCGCCCCAGAAGTTGAGGAAATACTCCTGCATATCGTGGATCAGCAGCGCGGCGCGCGACGGCTCAAAGGCCCAGTTGACCTTGTTCGCCGGGATATCGCTGGCTTCCGGCAGCGCATATGCCTGTAATTTAGGGATTGCCATTCTCTGTTCTCCTTCAGCCCAGCTTGCCTTCGGCCAGCCACTGACGTAATTGTTTTTTATCGACTTTGCCCACCGGCGTCAGCGGCAGCGCGGCAACGCACTCCACGCGGTCCGGCAGTTTAAATTCCGCCACCCCCTGCTCGCGCAGGAAGCGGCGCACGGCGACGGCGCGCAGCGGCGAGGTCACCACCAGATAAGCGCAGCTTTTCTCGCCCAGCAGATTGTCTTCGATGCTGACCAGCGCGGCGTGGATCACCGCCTCATGGCGCAGCAGCAGGTTTTCGATCTCTTCAGCGGCGATCTTCTCGCCGCCGCGGTTGATCTGATCTTTTTCCCGGCCCTGGACGGTGATATACCCGTCTTCGTCGATCGAAATCAGATCGCCGGAGCAATAAAACCCCTCGGCGTCAAAGGCTTCCGCGTTATGCTGCGGGCTGTTGTAGTAGCCGCGGAAAGTGTACGGCCCGCGGGTCATCAGGCGGCCCACTTCGCCGCGCGGCAGCGGGTTGCCGTCGGCATCCGCTACCCACACTTCATCGTCCGGGCACATCGGACAGCCCTGGGTATTGATGATCCGCTCCGGGCTATCGTTAAGGCGGGTGTAATTCACCAGCCCCTCCGCCATGCCGAACACCTGCTGCAGCTGGCAGCCGATTTCCGCCGGAATGCGCGCGGCGAGGGTCGCTGACAGGCGCGCGCCGCCGACCTGCAACAGCTGCAGCGATTGCAACTGGGCGTTGCTGCCCCATTCGTGAATCGCCTGCAGCCACAGGCTGACCGCCGGCGGCACCAGCGAGGCAACGTTGATCTGATGTTGTTCAATCAGCGGGAAACAGAGCGTGGCGCTCGGGTCGGCGGCGAGGATCACCCGCCCGCCGGCGAGGAAAACGCCGAGCGAACCCGGGGAACTCATCGCATAGTTATGCGCCGCCGGCAGCGCGTTGAGGTAGCGCGTTTCAGCGTTAATCCCACAGATCTCGTTGCTGCGGCGGATACTGTAGTCGTAATCGTTATGGGTGCGTGGGATAAGCTTCGGCGTCCCGGTGCTGCCGCCGGAGAGCTGGAAAAAGGCCACTTCGTCGGCAGGGGTTGGATTGGCGATAAAGTTATCCGCCGGGCGGTTAATCTCCGTCGCCAGATCGCGCTCGCCGCCGTCGTTACGCAACAGTGCGACGCGCAGGGAAGGATGTTCCGCGATAAACGCGTGGAGAAAGCTATCGTCAGCAAACAGAGCGTGCTCGCGATCGGCAATCAGCAGCGCCGGTTTAATCTGCGCGGCGTAGGCGTTAAGTTCGCTGCGCTGGTGGCTGAACAAAGCGTTCACTGGCGCGACGCCGATGCGCAGCAGCGCAAAGAAGGTCATGTAAAACTCGGCGACATTGCCCAACTGCACCAGCGCGGTCTCCCCGCGCTTCAGTCCCTGGCGCTGCAGCGAGCAGGCGAGGTTGTCCACCAGCTGGTTAAACTGGCGGTAGCTAATCTGCCGCTCGCCATCGATAATCGCCACGGCGTCATTGTCCGCGTGACGGGTGATCAGATTGGTTAACGGCAGATCCTGCCAGTAGCCTTTTTGACGATAGCGGGCCGCAAACTCTTCCGGCCAACGGGTAAATGCAATCATCCTTGCCTCTTAGTTCAAGCCAAATACGTTAAGCATGGTGGTCAGTTTGACGCCGGTTTCGCGCCATTCGCCCAGCGGCGAGGAGGCCGGAACAATGCCCGCGCCGGCAAACAGGCGCAGCGTACGCTGCTGCAGACGCGCGCAGCGGATAGTCACCACCCACTCGCCGTTGCCTTCGTCATCGCACCAGCCGACGATGCCGCCGAACAGCTGGCGATCGAAGGGTTCCAGTTCAGCAATCAGGCGCTTCGCCGCCTGATGCGGGAAACCGCTCAGCGCCGGCGTCGGGTGCAGCAGACAGGCCAGCGACATGGCGTTTTCTTCCGCCAGCGCGGTGCCTGCGATCGGCGTCGCCAGATGCCAGAGCGTCGGGGTGGTAATCAGCTGCGGCGACTCCGGTAGCGACAGCTGACTGCTGCGCGGGCCCAGCACGCTCTTCATCGCCTGGGTCACCAGCTCGTGCTCGTGGCGATCTTTGCCGGAGGCCAACAGCCTGTTGCCTGCTTCCCGGTCCAGCACATCGTCCGGCTGGCGACGGGCGGAGCCGGCCAGCGGCAGAGAGCTGAAGTGCTGTCCTTCTTTACGCAGCAGCAGCTCCGGGCTGGCGCCCAGCAGCACGCCGCCGTCGGAGAGCGGCACGTGGAAGTTAAAGCTGGCGGGGTTCTGGGCGATCAGTCGCTCCATCAGCGCGCCGCTGTCGACGCGGTCGCGGGTGGTAATATCGATAAGCCTTGATAGCACCACTTTGTCGACTTCCGGGGTGGCGGTCAGCGCGGCGGCGCGTTCCACCATGGCTAAAAACGCGTCCTGCTCCGGGATCTCCCGACGCTCCACCACCTCCATCGCCTCCAGCGGCGCGGCATAGCGGGCGGAACGCTGCTTTTCCGGGCGAGAGAACGCTTCCCAGCGCTCGGGGATATAGAGCTCGGAAGGCTGACAGGTGTCGAACGGGATAGCCCCGACCATCACCGGCTTGCGGATCCCCGCCGCCCGGGCCTCGGCAAAGGCGGCCGCCATCTGCTGCTGGAACTCGCCGTTCAGCGCATCGCCGCCAACGGCAGGCTGTGAGAAGCGACGGAAGCAGCCTGAAGTGGTAAAACTGCGGTACGGCGACATAAAGAAGAAGCTGTCCGGCGACAGGGTCCGGGTCGGTTTCTTTACATCCTCAGCCAGTGACGTTTCCATATCATCCTCCAAAAACGATAAAGATATTAAGAATAATTATCATTTATATTTTGGTTGGCTAACCTAAAAGGTATTGCCCGCCATGTCAACCGCGTTACGTCATGGCGCCGCCACTTTGGCTTGCATCCTGTTGACACAAAGTTGAAAATGAGACGCATTTATCACCTTTCAAATCAGGATGCGATGACGTGAACTTCTTTTCTTTCTGCCGCCGCGGTGCGCTGACCGGCATGCTGTTGCTTTTAGGAATTACCTCAGCCCAGGCGGCGGACTGGCCGCGCCAGGTCACCGACAGCTACGGGACGCATACCCTGCCGAGTCAGCCGCTGCGCATTGTCTCCACCAGCGTGACGCTTACCGGTTCGCTGCTGGCGATTGACGCTCCGGTGGTCGCCAGCGGCGCGACCACGCCGAACAACCGCGTCGCCGATAGCCAGGGCTTTCTGCGCCAGTGGAGCGAGGTTGCCAAAGCCCGCAAGCTGGCGCGGCTGTACATCGGCGAACCAAGCGCCGAAGCGGTGGCCGCCCAGATGCCGGATCTGATCCTGGTGAGCGCGACCGGTGGCGACTCCGCCCTGCCGCTGTACGATCAGCTTAAAACCATCGCCCCGACGCTGGTCATCAACTATGACGATAAAAGCTGGCAAACCCTGCTCACCCAGCTGGGGCAGATCACCGGTCATGAACAACAGGCCAGCGCGCGCATTGCCGACTTCAATAAACAGCTCGTTTCGTTAAAAGAAAAAATGAAACTGCCGCCGCAGCCGGTGACCGCCCTGGTCTATACCGCCGCCGCGCACAGCGCCAATATCTGGACGCCGGAATCGGCTCAGGGGCAGATGCTCGAACAGCTGGGCTTTAGCCTGGCGACGCTGCCGGGCGGCCTGCCCGCCAGCCATAGCCAGGGTAAACGCCACGATATCGTGCAGCTGGGCGGGGAGAACCTCGCGGCCGGTCTGAACGGCCAGAGCCTGTTCCTGTTCGCCGGCGACCAGAAAGATGCGGATGCCATCTACGCTAACCCGCTGCTGGCGCATCTCCCGGCGGTCGCAGGCAAACGCGTCTACCCGCTGGGCACCGAGACCTTCCGCCTTGACTACTACAGCGCTCTGCTGGTGCTCCAGCGTCTCTCCAGCCTGTTCGGCTAACGCGGGCTGCGCCATCAGGACGGGCACTCGGCCTGCACACCTTGCCCGGCCTACTGAGCTTGCACCGGCCTGCCGTACCCCAGGCCCGGTAAGGCGCAGCCGCCACCGGGCAATCGCACCCTACTTAACTTTCGTTGACAATTTCCGGGCGCTGGAAACGGCGCAGCTCGCGTAGCAGCCCAACCAGCAGCACACCGACAAGCGCCAGCGCCCAGCCGCTGGCGCTGGCGGATGCCGCCGGCGTCATCACCGCCCCTAAGCCGCCGAGCAGCGCCGCGCCGATGGCGTCGCCGGTGACGTTTTGCGCGGTCCACAGACCGTTAATCCGCCCGAGCATATGTTCCGGCGTCTGGGTCTGAATCAGGGTGTACTGCAGCAGCGAGCTAATAGCGCTCAGCCAGCCAAACAGCGCCAGGCACAGCGCGCCCAATGCCCAGTGCGGCATCAGGCTGAACAGCGCAATGGCGACAAACGATCCCACCGTCGTCGCCAGCATCAGCGCGCCCGGCCGCACCGTCTGGGCCAGTTGGCCGCTGGTCAACGCCCCCAGCGCCGCACCGAGCGGAATAGCGGCGTACAGCAGGCCAATCTGTCCGGCCGACATCTGCCAGCTACCGGCCAGCGCCGGATAGAGCACCCGCACCGCGCTGGCCATGGTCAGCAGACCGCCAAGCAGCGCAATCCCGCCGATAAGCGGGCTCCGGCAGAGGAAGGTCAGCCCCGCCAGCAGGGAGCGCAGCGGATGCTCGCGCGGCTGCGGAGGCGGCGGCAGCTGCGGCAGACGCAGCAGGGTTAAGGTGGTGATAAAGGTCCCCGCCGCCGCCAGGCCGAAGTTCCACGCCACGCCGCCGGTGGCCAGCAGCAGGCCGCCGATCATCGGCGAAATCACCGAGCCAAGGCGCACCGTCAACATGGTGATGGCCCCGGCCTGCATCAGGTTTTCCCGCCCCACCAGCGCCGGGGTCGCCGCCAGCAGCGCGGTCACCCCCAGCGAGGCGAAGAACCCGTCCCAGATCCCCAGCAGGTAGATCGCCGCCAGCGACGGCTCCGGCAGCAGGGCGTTCAGACACAGGCCGACAAAGCCCACGCCGCAGGTGCCGCGCGCCAGCAGGATCAGGCGTTTACGTTCATAGCGGTCAGCCAGCACGCCCCCCACCATCAGACCAACAAACATCGACGCCCCGGTCAGCGTCACCGACAACCCGACCTGCCAGGTCGAATGGGTCATCATCTGGATCTGTACCGGAATGGCCACGCCCAGCAGGCCAAGCGACAGAATAGAGATAAAGCGAGCGATAAAAACGGCGCGAAACGCCGGGTGAGTTTTCAGCAGGCTGAGATTGAGCAGCCAGGATTGTCGGTTCATTACAGCGCCTTGTCGTTATTTTTAATACCCTTTTTACTATGGGTCATGCTACCATAGCTGAATAAAATCGATAACGATAATTACTATCATTATCATATCAGGGATGTCAGTTATGTCGTTTTCTACGACCGCGGTACGCTCTGTCGCCGTGCCCGGATTGTTGCTATTACTCGCCTTAGCCGCCGCGCTTAGCCTGACCATCGGCGCCAAATCGTTGCCGATCGGCACGGTATTCACCGCCTTCAGCGGAACCTGTCAAAGCGCTGATTGCACTATCGTGCTGGACGCGCGCCTGCCGCGCACTCTGGCCGGTCTGCTGGCCGGCGTCGCCCTCGGCCTCGCCGGCGCGCTGATGCAGACGCTCACCCGCAACCCGCTGGCCGACCCCGGCCTGCTGGGGGTCAACTCCGGCGCCAGCTTCGCCATCGTCCTCGGCGCGGCGCTGTTCGGGATCACTTCCCCGCAGGAGCAGCTGCTGCTGGCGTTCTGCGGCGCGCTCTGCGCCTCGCTGCTGGTAGCCTTTACCGGCAGCCAGGGCGGCGGTCAGCTGAGCCCGGTGCGCCTCACTCTCGCCGGGGTCGCCCTTGCGGCGGTACTCGAGGGGCTGTCCAACGGCATCGCCCTGCTCAACCCGGACGTCTACGATCAGCTACGCTTCTGGCAGGCCGGTTCGCTGGATATCCGCACCCTGCAAACGCTGAAAATTGTCCTGCTGCCGGTAGTGGTGGCGGGGATCGCCGCTCTGCTGCTGAGCCGGGCGCTTAACAGTCTGAGCCTGGGCAACGATACCGCCACCGCCCTCGGCAGCCGCGTCGCCCGCACCCAGCTGATCGGCCTGATCGTCATCACCGTCCTGTGCGGCAGCGCCACCGCCGTCGTCGGCCCCATCGCCTTTATCGGCCTGATGATGCCGCATATGGCGCGCTGGCTGGTGGGGGCCGATCATCGCTGGTCGCTGCCGGTCACCCTGCTCGCCACCCCGGCCCTGCTGCTGTTTGCCGACGTGATTGGCCGCCTGCTGGTGCCCGGCGAACTGCGGGTATCGGTGGTGAGCGCCTTTCTCGGCGCGCCGGTGCTGATCTGGCTGGTGCGCCGCCAGCCGCGGGGAGGTGGCCTGTGATTGCTCCGTCCCGCCGCCTGATAGCCAGTTGCCTGCTGCTGATGGCCGCCAGCCTGCTGATTTCTCTGCTCGAGCTGGCGCAAGGCCCGGTGCCCCTGACGATTGACCAGGTGTTCTCGGCGCTGTTCGGCGATGCGCCGCGCAACGTCGCGATGGTGGTGAACGAATGGCGGCTGCCGCGGGTGTTAATGGCGCTGCTCATTGGCGCCGCGCTCGGCGTCAGCGGCGCCATTTTCCAGTCGCTGACCCGTAACCCGCTCGGCAGCCCGGACGTGATGGGCTTTAACACCGGCGCCTGGAGCGGCGTGCTGGTGGCGATGGTCCTCTTCGGCCAGAACCTGACGGCGATCGCCCTGGCGGCGATGGCCGGCGGGGTGCTGACCTCGCTGGTGGTCTGGCTGCTGGCCTGGCGCAACGGGATCGAAACCTTCCGCCTGATCATTATCGGCATCGGCGTGCGCGCCATGCTGGTGGCATTCAACACCTGGCTGCTGCTGCGCGCCTCGCTGGAGACCGCCCTTTCTGCGGGCCTGTGGAACGCCGGATCGCTTAACGGCCTGACCTGGGGTAAAACCTGGCCGTCGGCGCCGCTGATCCTGTTGATGCTGGTGGGCAGCGCCCTGCTGGTTCGCCGGATGCGGCTGCTGGAGATGGGCGACGATACCGCCTGCGCGCTGGGGGTGCAGGTCGAGCGTTCGCGCCTGCTGCTGATGCTGGTGGCGGTGGTGCTCACCGCCGCCTCGACGGCGCTGGCCGGGCCGATCTCATTTATCGCGCTGGTGGCGCCGCATATCGCCCGCCGCCTGAGCGGCACGGCCCGCTGGGGACTGACCCAGTCGGCCCTGTGCGGCGCGCTGCTGCTGGCGCTGGCCGATTACGGCGCCCAACGGCTGTTTATGCCGTGGCAGCTGCCGGTTGGCGTGTTAACCGTCAGCCTCGGCGGTATTTACCTTATTGCATTGTTGATTCAGGAGTCCCGCAAAAAATGAGTGCTGTCCCCTCCCGTTTGCGCGGCGAGCAGTTAACCCTGGCCTACGGGAACAAGACCATCGCCGAGTCGCTGAACGTGACCATCCCTGACGGTCACTTCACCGCCATTATCGGCCCCAACGGCTGCGGCAAGTCGACGCTATTGCGCACCCTCAGTCGCCTGATGACGCCGGCCAGCGGCCACGTCTGGCTCGACGGCGCGCAGATCCAGCAGTACGCCAGTAAAGAGGTTGCCCGCCGCATCGGGCTGCTGGCGCAGAATGCCACCACCCCTGGCGATATCACGGTGCAGGAGCTGGTGGCCCGCGGGCGCTATCCGCACCAGCCGCTGTTTACCCGCTGGCGCAAAGAAGATGAAGAGGCGGTGAACAAGGCGATGCGGGCGACCGGGATCAGCGATCTGGCGCTGCAGAGCGTCGACACGCTTTCCGGCGGCCAGCGGCAGCGGGCGTGGATTGCGATGGTGCTGGCCCAGGAAACGGCGATTATGCTGCTGGATGAGCCGACCACCTGGCTGGACATCAGCCATCAGATCGACCTACTGGAACTGTTGAGCGAGCTGAATCGCGAGAAGGGCTATACCCTGGCGGCGGTGCTGCACGATCTTAACCAGGCCTGCCGCTACGCCACCCACCTGATCGCCCTGCGCGACGGCAGGATCGTCGCCGAGGGGGCGCCGAAGGAGATCGTCACCGCCGATCTGATTGAACGGATTTACGGTCTGCGCTGCACGATCATTGAAGATCCGGTGGCGCATACGCCGCTGGTGGTCCCGCTGGGCCGCCGGTAATCTCCTCTTTCCCCGGCTTGCGCTACGCTGAGCCGGGCTACCTGTTGTAGCCCGAACTCAACCGTTACCCCAGAATCTCCCTGACCACCGGACCGATGGCCTCAAAGGCCTGCGGGGAGATGATATCGACGTGGGCGCAGTTCTGGCTGAACACCTCCAGTTCCCCCACCCACGGGCCCCATACGACCTGCGGATCCATCCCCTCCTGCCGCGTCTTCTCCGCCACGAACAGCGTCGCCTTGCCGTCAAACTTCGCGCTATGCGCGGTGGTTAACAGCCGCACCGCATCGGCATAGTTGCCTTCGATGGCGCTGAACAGCTCGCCGGAGGCTTGCCCCTGCTGGGTGGCGAGGAACGCTTCGCGCTCGCGGTCGATCTCCGCCAGTACCTCGGGATCCAGCCCGTTGGCCTCTTTCTCTGCCCAGTTTTGCGTCTCCGGCGGCCAGGTATCCAGCAGGCCGAGGAAGGCCACCGCTTCGCCGCGCTGGCGCAAGCGGGCGGCAATCCCCTGGGCTAAGGTGCCGCCCAGCGAATACCCGAACAGGTAATAAGGGCCGTGCGGCTGCTGCGCCAGCAGCGTGCGCAGATGATGCTCGCACACCTCGTCGAGGCTGGCGGCGCTAGCCATCGGCCCCTGCGGGCGCGGCGACTGAATACCGGTAATCGACCAGCGCGGGCTGAGATAGCGCGCCAGCACGCTGAACTGCCAGGCGAAGCCGGAGGCGGGATGGAAGCAGAACAGCGTCGGGCCGTCGCTCTCGCGCAGCGGCAGAAGCGTATCCAGCCCCAGGCGCTGGGCCTGCTCATCGCTGAGATCGGCGGCCAGCAGCGCGCTCAGTTTGCCCACCGTCGAGGCCACCATCACCTGCCCCGGGGTCACCTGCCGCGCCAGCTGGCGGCTGAGCTGTGCCGCCAGGCGCATCGCCAGCAGCGAATGACCGCCAAGGGCGAAGAAATCGGCGTCGATATCGTTCACCTCGCAGCCCAGCAGCTGGCTGAAGGCGGCGGCGACAAGAGTTTCCATGCCGGGCTCCGGCGGCCGGCCGCTGCGCTCGCCGCCGAGGGTCGGCAGCGGCAGCGCTTTGCGGTCCAGTTTGCCGTTGGCGCTCAGCGGCAGCTCAGCGAGCTGCATCAGCACCACCGGCACCATATGCGGCGGCAGCTGTTCCGCCAGCCGCGCTTTCAGCGCCGCGGTATCCAGCGGCAGGCCGGAGTCAGAGACCAGATAGCCCACCAGCTGTCGCGCATCACCGCCGGTCGCCGCCGCCTGGTTGAAGACGCAGGCGTGACTCACCGCCTGCCCCACGTCCGGCAGGGCCAACATCACCCGATCAATCTCGCCAAGCTCGATGCGCTGCCCGCGGATCTTCAGCTGATCGTCGCTGCGGCCAAGGTACTCCACCGCGCCGTTCGTCAGCCAGCGCGCTACGTCGCCGGTGCGATACATCCGCTCGCCGGGGGCAAACGGGTCGGCGATAAAGCGGCTGGCGGTGAGATCCGGGCGCCCCAGATAGCCCTGCGCCAGCTGGATGCCGGTGAGATAAAGATCCCCCGCCACCCCCGGCGGCACCGGGCGCATCGCGGCATCGAGAATGCGCAGCCCGGTGTTCCACACCGGCCAGCCAATCGGCACGCTGCTGCCGGTCACCGCCGCCAGCTCAGATCCGCAGGCCGGGTACCAGCTGACGTCCACCGCCGCCTCCGTCGGGCCGTACAGATTATGCAGCGGCGCGCCGGTTAAGCGCTCCCACTCGCGGCACAATTCCGTCGGCAGCGCTTCGCCGCTGCAGAATACCCGCCGCAGCGTGCGGCAGGCGGCCACGCTGTCGGCATCCAGCGAGGCGACAAACGCCGCCAGCATCGACGGCACAAAGTGGGTGGTGGTCACACCGTAGCGGGCGAAGAACTGCTGCATCGCCTGCGGGTCGCGGTGCGCCTCCGGCTCGGCCATCACCAGCTGCGCGCCGGCGATAAACGGCCACCAGAACTCCCACACCGACACGTCGAAACTGCACGGCGTTTTCTGCGCCACCACGTCGTCGGCAGATAACGGATAGCGATCCTGCATCCACAGCAGGCGGTTGACGATGGCGGTCTGGCCGACCATCACCCCTTTCGGCCGCCCGGTGGAGCCGGAGGTAAAGATGATGTAGGCGGTATGGTCTGGTTTTGACAGCGCCAGCGGCGCCTCATCCCCGGCGGCCAGCGGCTGCTGGTAGCAGAGGCTTTCCAGCCCGGGGATATCGCTGAAGCGGGCCAGTTGATCCTCCGTGGCGATCAGCAGCGACGGCCGGGCGTCTTCCAGCATCATCCGCAGGCGGTCGTCCGGGTAGCCGGTGTCCAGCGGCAGCCAGGCGGCCCCCGCTTCGACAATGCCGTGCAGCGCCAGGGTCAGGAACACCGAGCGCGGCAGGGCCACCGCCACGCTGTCGCCCGGCTTCACGCCGCGCTGACGCAGCAGCTGCGCGAGCGCCACCACCTGCTGACGCATCTCGCGATAGCTGAACTGCCAGCGGGCGTCCGCCAGCGCCGGCGCATCCGGGGTCTTCCGCGCCTGGTCGGCCACCAGCGCGCTGAGGGTGGTGGCAGGCAGCGGCACAACGGTATCGTTGACCGCCGCCAGCCGGGCCAGCTCGTCGGCGGAGAGCATCTCTGCTTCGCCGCAGCGCAGCGCCGGATCGGCGGCGAACTGCGCCAGCAGCGCGGTCAGTCGCGCCATGTGGCGACGGAGCTCGGCTTCGTCGTACCGGGCCTTGTTGGCGAGGATCTCCAGCGACAGCCCGCCGGTCTCATCCGGGAACAGCGCCAGCTCGAGATCGTTGACCGGGCCGGTGGCGAGGGTGTGGGTCACTGCCTGCACACCATCGATATCCAGCTGGTAATCAAAGACTTTGACGTTCAGCACCGGGCCGAACAGCGGTTCGTCCCCTGCCGCTTTGCCGCTGTCGCGGACGATCTGCTCGGCGTCATAGCGCTGATGGCGGCGCATCTTTTTCAGCTGACCGGCGAGGCGCATCGCCAGGTCCGCCAGCGTCTCCCGGGCGTCAATATGCACCGCCAGAGGCAGGACATTGAGCACCGGCCCCGTCGAGGTCAGCGCGGCTGAACCCATCCGGCGCATAAAGATAAAGCCCGCCGCGTAGTCCATCCGGTTGCACAGGCGGCCCAGCCACAGCGTGGTGAGCGCCAGCGCCAGGTCAGCGGGCTGACACTGCGGCGCATGGCTGGCCAGGCGGCGGAAGCCCTCGGCGTTCATCTCCAGCTTCATCCGCCAGATATCGCTCCCGGCGGCGCGCCCGCCCAGCGGCGCGGCAGAGAGTGAGGCAGGCGCCGGTAACGCCTGGCGCTGGGCCTGCCAGAAAGCTTTATCCCGCTGCCAGGCCTCGCTGCCGGCGTAGCGCTGGTACTCGTCCACCACCTCGGCGAAGGGGGTGAAAGGCGACTCAGGAGTAGCTTCCCCCCGCTGCCAGGCGCGATAAATGGCGGCGATCTGCCGGGTTATCGCCGGGAAGCTGAAGCCATCCACCAGCAAGTGGTGATAACGCTGATACCAGTACCAGCAGTCGTCGCCGACGCGCAGCAGTTGATGGCACACCAGCGGGTTGCCGCCGTCGACGCGCAGATCCTGCGCCAGATCCGCCTGCATCCGCTCCGTGGCGGCGCGATGCGGATCCGGCGCCGTCCGCAGGTCAATGATCGACGGTTCGCCAAAGGTGCGGTCGGCCGCCAGCCACTGCCAGACTTCCCCCTCCTCTTCCTC
Organism: Klebsiella sp. 64; assembly: GCF_018223915.1. Lineage (NCBI taxonomy): Bacteria > Pseudomonadati > Pseudomonadota > Gammaproteobacteria > Enterobacterales > Enterobacteriaceae > Klebsiella > Klebsiella sp. 64. The sequence goes on along the minus strand of NZ_JAGRQZ010000034.1, from coordinate 41,796 downwards.
AAAGCGCAGGCTGAGGGTGTCCGCCTGCTGCAGACCGGCGACAATCGCTTTTCCCAGCAGCGTCGGGTCGAGGGCGCCGCGTAGTTCAACATAGTGGGCCACGCTCCAGGCGCCTGGCAGAGTGGAGAGGCGCTCGGCCATCCAGATCCCCGGCTGCGCGGCAACCAGCGGTAAACGAGTGGTCATTGTCAGCTCCTTATGACACATGATGGGCGGGGGTCAGGGTTGACCAGTTGGCCGCCAGCCAGGCGTTGCAGGCCTCGGCCGACTGCGGGGGGCACACCACCGTCCAGCCGGCAGGCAGGTCGCAGTGCGCCGGCCACAGGCTGTACTGCTGTTGATCATTGCGCAGAATGTAAAACTGCCCTTGCGGATTGTCGAAGGGGTTACTGAATTGCATATCAAACTCCTGTCGTAAAACGCGATGCTAAGGGTGCGACAGCAGAGGCTGCCAGAGCTGGATAAGCCCTGCCGTCAGCCCGCCGCGCCAGCAAAGCGCATCATGCCCGCCGTCAACCTGACGCCAGAAAATCGTCTGCTGTGTTGTGGTGAGTTGCGCCAGTAGCACCTGGTTCGCGCGAAAAATGATCGGTTCGCGTTGGCCCGCTTCCAGCCAGACGCGCAGCCCGGCCGCGGACACCTCACCCTGGCGAAGCTGTTCGCCGATAAAGCCCGTCCCGCGGCCATCACGGTGCGGCCACCAGTAGGAGCCTGACTGGCTGAGCACGCAGCCAAAGCGCTGCGGCCAGTTGAGAGCGGCGAACATCGCCGCCAGACCGCCGAAGCTTTGCCCGGCCACCACCGTCCGATCCGGGCGGTCGCTGAACGGGGCATAGCCGTGGACCAGCGGCAGGAGCTCCTCCTGCACCGCCAGCCAGAAATCGCGGTGACAGGGCAGCTCAACCCCGCGGCGCTGGTTGTCGATCGCGTCGATCAGCAGGTAGACCGCCGGCGGCAGTCTCCCCTCGCGGGTCAGGGCGGCCAGCGGCGACCACACCGGCATGCTCTCGGCCCAGAATTGGCCGTCGAGCAGGATCGCCAGCGGCCGCGTTTGCGGGTCGACAGCCTCGCCGGTGGTGTAGATCCAGACCCGGCGATGGTTGCCCAGACGCGCGCTGCGCCACTCAAGGCAACGGGCGGCAGGATGTGCCTCATTAAGCGGGTCCCAGCCAGGCTGCGCGGGGGCCTGCGGCATCTCCAGGGCGGACACGCCATGGCCGCGTCCGCCCCGCCAGCTGTGCGGGTTCAGCGGATCGGCTATCGCCCGCGGCAGCAGTTTGCGCCAGCCTTCGCGTAGCAGCGCGCGGTCGGGCGCATCAGCGCTGAACACCTCAGGGGAAAAATCATCGTCACGGTCGGAGGGAATAAAACAGTAGCTGCCGCGCCAGGTCGGCGACAGTGTAGTGCGCCAGAACCAGGCGTCGGTCCCGGGGAGACGTTGCAGCGATTGCGGTCGCGCATTCTGATGGTGGTCGGTCACGCCGGTGATATAGAGCCATACCCGACGATGGGGAGAGCGGGTTTCATCCCCCGCCGGGTCCCGCCACCAGAACGTTACCTCGATGGCGTCATCCACTGCGCGGCACTGCGGCCCCCGCAGGGTTTGCCACCACTCCTCGCTTCCTGTCCTTAACATTCTGTCATTAACCCTATGTATAGCGTGACTTTTTTAATTAATTGTCATTATTTATTGATAATATTATTGATAACTATTTGCATTTGCAATAGCGTATTAGCGCGCCGTGGGAAGCGCGTCTTTCATCAGAACATGTCAAATCGGGCTTATTCAGCCAGCGACGGAGTGCCTTTGCCCGCTTTTGGCAACATTTATGCCGCCTCCCCTCCCGGTGGGAAGGGGCGTTTGGGGAACGTGGCGACAAAAAGCAGGAATAACAATGAATAACAGGATCAAATCCCTGGCCTTGCTGGTCAATCTGGGAATTTACGGGGTTGCTTTTCCGTTAAGCGCAGCGGAAACCGCCACCGACGATAAAAACAGCGCCGCTGAAGAGACCATGGTGGTCACCGCCGCCGAGCAGAACCTGCAGGCGCCGGGCGTCTCCACCATCACCGCCGATGAGATCCGCAAACGCCCCCCGGCGCGCGACGTCTCGGAGATCATTCGCACCATGCCGGGAGTCAACCTGACCGGCAACTCCACCAGCGGCCAGCGCGGCAACAACCGCCAGATTGATATCCGCGGCATGGGCCCGGAAAATACCCTGATCCTGATCGACGGCAAGCCGGTCACCAGCCGCAACTCCGTGCGCCTTGGCTGGCGCGGCGAGCGCGACACCCGCGGCGATACCAGCTGGGTGCCGCCGGAGATAATCGAACGTATCGAAGTGATTCGCGGCCCGGCCGCCGCCCGCTACGGCAACGGCGCCGCCGGCGGCGTGGTGAATATCATCACCAAAAAAACCGGCGATGAGTGGCACGGCTCATGGAACACCTATATGAACGCCCCGGAGCACAAGGATGAAGGCTCCACCAAACGCACTAACTTCAGCCTCAGCGGCCCGCTGGGCGGCGATTTTAGCTTCCGCCTGTTCGGTAACCTCGACAAAACGCAGGCCGACGCCTGGGATATCAACCAGGGCCATCAGTCCGAGCGTACCGGGATCTATGCCGATACTCTGCCGGCCGGGCGCGAAGGGGTGAAAAACAAAAACATCGATGGTCTGGTGCGCTGGGAATTCGCTCCGATGCAGTCGCTGGAGTTTGAGGCCGGCTACAGCCGCCAGGGCAACCTCTACGCCGGCGACACCCAGAACACCAACTCCAACGACCTGGTAAAAGAGAACTACGGCAAAGAGACCAACCGTCTGTATCGCAACACCTACTCGGTTACCTGGAACGGCGCCTGGGACAACGGGGTGACCACCAGCAACTGGGCGCAGTACGAACGCACCCGCAACTCGCGCAAAGGCGAAGGCCTGGCCGGCGGCACCGAGGGGATCTTTAACAGCAACCAGTTCACGGATATCGATCTGGCGGATGTGATGCTGCACAGCGAAGTCAGCATTCCCTTCGACTATCTGGTTAATCAGAACCTGACGCTGGGCAGCGAGTGGAATCAACAGCGGATGAAGGATAACGCGTCCAACACCCAGGCGCTGTCGGGAGGCGAAATTCCGGGCTACGACAGCACCGGCCGCAGCCCGTACTCGCAGGCGGAAATCTTCTCGCTGTTCGCCGAGAACAACATGGAGCTGACCGACACCACCATGCTGACTCCGGCGCTGCGTTTCGATCATCACAGCATTGTCGGCAATAACTGGAGCCCGTCCCTCAACCTGTCGCAGGGCCTGTGGGATGACTTCACGCTGAAGATGGGCATCGCCCGCGCCTATAAAGCGCCGAGCCTGTATCAGACCAACCCGAACTACATTCTCTACAGTAAAGGCCAGGGCTGCTACGCCAGTAAAGACGGCTGCTATCTGCAGGGTAATGACGACTTAAAAGCCGAGACCAGCATCAACAAAGAGATTGGCCTCGAGTTTAAACGCGACGGCTGGCTGGCGGGCGTCACCTGGTTCCGCAACGACTACCGCAACAAGATTGAAGCGGGCTATGCCCCGGTCTATCAAAACAATAAAGGTACCGATCTCTACCAGTGGGAAAACGTGCCGAAAGCGGTGGTGGAAGGTCTGGAGGGGACGTTGAACGTTCCGGTGAGCGAGACCGTCAACTGGACCAACAACATCACCTATATGCTGCAGAGTAAGAACAAAGAGACCGGCGATCGTCTGTCGATTATCCCGGAATACACGCTGAACTCCACCCTGAGCTGGCAGGTTCGCGATGACGTTTCGCTGCAGTCGACCTTCACCTGGTACGGCAAGCAGGAGCCGAAGAAGTACAACTACAAGGGTCAACCGGTCACCGGCAGCGAGAAGAACGAGGTTAGCCCCTACAGCATCCTCGGCCTGAGCGCGACCTGGGACGTCACCAAATACGTCAGTCTGACCGGCGGCGTGGATAACGTCTTCGATAAGCGCCACTGGCGCGCGGGCAACGCCCAGACCACCGGGGGCGCCACCGGCACGATGTACGGCGCCGGCGCCGAGACCTACAATGAATCGGGCCGCACCTGGTACCTGAGCGTCAACACCCACTTCTGATAGCGGGTTCTCCCTCCCCCGCCCTTGCTGGACAAAGGGCGGGGGCAACCGCGGTAACCTTACCCTATGCGCCACCATCGCACCGCTTTGCCTCTGGCAGGCTATACCATCCAGCAGATCGACTTCGACCCGGCGACTTTCCAGCCTGAAGATCTGTTCTGGCTGCCCTATCACGCCAGCCTGACCGGGTGGGGCCGCAAGCGGCAGGCGGAGCACCTGGCCGGACGCATCGCCGCGGCATACGCCCTGCGCGAGGTGGGGGAGAAACGGCTTCCCGCCATCGGCGATCGGCGCCAGCCGCTGTGGCCCACGCCCTGGTTCGGCAGCATAAGTCATTGCGGCCAGCGCGCGCTGGCGGTGATCGCCGATCGGCCGGTGGGCGTCGATATCGAGCGCCGGTTTACCCCACAGCTGGCCGCGGAGCTGGAGAGCAGCATGATCAGCCCGGCGGAAAAAACGGCGCTGCTGCGCAGCGGCCTGCCCTACCCGCTGGCGCTGACACTGGCGTTTTCGGCAAAAGAGAGTGGGTTTAAGGCCTGCCATCCCGACGTACAGGCGGGCGTCGGTTTTAACGATTTTACGCTGGCTGCAATAAAGGAAGGAAATCTGCGTCTTCGGCTCTCCACCGTGGAGTATCGGCTGCAATGGATTCAGGCAGGGGAATACATCATCACGCTCTGCGCGCCGTAAAAAAACCCGCGCGGCATCCCGCACGGGTTATCGGTTTTAGACGGCGAAAAATCAGCGCATTTTCTGCGCCAGCTCCGCGACGGAAGCGGCATCGAAACCGTGGTGTTTACGCAGCCAGCCGCGATCTGCCGCCGCCGCATACTCACCATCCGGGATCCCCAGACGTTTGAGCGGGATACCCCCCCCAGCCTCAGCCAATACTTCCGCCACCAGGCTGCCCAGCCCGCCGTTGACGTTATGCTCTTCGACGGTGATCACCGAGCCGCACGGCCGGAGCGCCGCCAGCAGCGCCGCGGTATCGCAGGGTCGGATCGACGGCACGCTGACCACTTTCGCCTGGATACCGAGGTCGGCAAGCTGCTGCGCCGCCTCCACCACCTCATGCACCGTCGAACCGGTGGCCACCAGCGCGACGTCCTCGCCTTCGCGCAGGGTCAACACGGCGCCGGGAACAAAGCGATACGACTCGTCAAGCAGCTCCGGCAGCGCCTTGCCATCGAGACGAATATAGACCGGGCCCTGATAAGCAAGAGCATAGTCGATGATCTGCCGACATTCGCGCGGCGTGGAGGGGGCGAAGATCTGGATATTGCCAAAGCCGCGCATCACCGCCAGATCGTCAATGGCATGGTGGGTGCTGGCCAGCGGGCCGTAGCTGGCTCCGGCGTTAAGGCCGAACAGCTTGACGTTGGTGTTGTTGTAACAGACATCCACTTTGATTTGCTCATTGGCCCGCGAGATAAGAAACGGCGCGGCGTTACAGGTCACAGCCACTTTTCCGCCCAGCGCCAGACCGGCGGCGGTGCCGACCATGCTCTGCTCGGCGATGCCGACGTTCACCAGCCGGCCGGGGAACTGTTTAATAAACGGCGCGATTTTGGCCGTTGACGTGGAGTCGGCTACCACCGGCACCAGATCGACGCCGCGCTCCACGGCGGCGATAAAGGCTTCGACCATGACGTTAGCCAGGTGTTCTGCATTACTCATCTTTCAGTTCCTCCAGTGCCAGTGCAATTTCTTCGCCTTTCGGCACCCGGTGGTGCCACTCCGGGCGCCCCTGGATAAAGGAAATACCGGCACCTTTCGTGGTGTTGGCAATAATAACGTTGGGTTTACCTTCCTGCTTCAACCCCTCGATGACCGAGACCACCGAGGCCATGTCGTTACCCTGGCATTCGCTGACTTCCATACCGAAGGCGCGCCATTTATCGGCCAGCGGATCGGTATTCATGATTTCGCGCGTCGGCCCGGCCAGCTGGAGGTTGTTCTTATCATTAATAATGACCAGATTATCCAGGCCGTAATGTGCAGCCGCCAGGGCGGCTTCCCAGTTACTGCCTTCCGCCAGTTCGCCGTCGCCGGTGATCAAAAAAATGCGGCGGGTGCTGTTGCTTTTCTTCGCGGCCAGCGCCAGCCCCACCGCAACAGGCAAACCGTGGCCCAGCGCGCCGGTGTTGAGCTCGATACCCGGCGTTTTTTGCCGCACCGGGTGGCCGGGGAGATGGGAATTGGCATGCTGGTAGGTCTCCAGCCACTCGACCGGGAAGAAGCCGGCTTCCGCCAGGACGCAGTAGTAGCAGCCCACGGCGTGGCCTTTCGACTGGATGTAGATATCGCGCTGCGGGTCGTCGAGCCGGTCCGGCGCGACGTTAAGGACGCGGAAATAGAGCGCGGTTAACAGTTCGACCTGCGAAAGGTCAGCCCCGGTGTGGCCGCCGGCCGGACTGTTGGCGTTTAAGCGCACAATATGGCGCCGCACCGCGCGGGCTTTACGCTCCAGCGTCTGAATATCATATCTGTAGGGATTCATTTCACACCTCTGAATTTATTTTCAGCATGGAATATTTATTCCAGCAAGGACTAAAAAAACCAGATATCCCTATGCCGGGTGGTAAGCCTTCTGCCACAGCGCCCTACTCAGGAACATTCTGCCTCCCGCTCCAGGCGAAGCCCGGATAAACACATTGACTCGAAATCGCCTTGAATATATATTCAATAATGATTCTTTATTCGATTATGGCCTGGCTGTTTTGTTTTTGTCCATAGTCGATTTTGAGGATTGGCAAAAGTTAGACGCCTGTCACACTTAAGTCTGATTTTTTTTCGCGTATGATAAAAGTCACTACGATAATGGCTGCAGCTAACCGCCTGAAGAAAGGCGATAAATGATTTTCGAGGATTAATATGGCTAAGCAGGATGAACAACGGCTATTGGTTAAGATTGCCACGCTTTACTATCTGGAAGGACGAAAGCAGTCTGATATCGCCCAACTTCTCTCGCTGTCTCAGTCATTTGTCTCCCGCGCCATTACCCGCTGCCAGAAAGAAGGCGTCGTCAAGATCAGCGTCGTTCAGCCGTCCAACATCTTTCTGAAGCTCGAAAAAGGGCTTGAGGATCGCTACGGCCTTAAGCAGGCGGTGGTGGTGGATACCGAGGAAGAGGCCAGCGATCATACCATCAAGCGGGCGATTGGCTCCGCCGCCGCCCACTATCTGGAAACCCGGCTGCGGCCAAAAGATCTGATTGGCGTCTCCTCGTGGAGCTCAACCATTCGCGCGATGGTCGATGAAGTTCATGCGCAAAACCTGAAAGCCAGCGGCGTGATCCAACTGCTCGGCGGCGTCGGGCCAAACGGTAACGTGCAGGCGACGATTCTTACCCAGACCCTCGCCCAGCGCCTGAATTGCGACGCCTGGCTGCTGCCGTCACAGAGCATCGAAGGATCCATGGAGGAGCGCAACCGGCTGCTGGCCAGCAAAGACGTCGCTGACGTGGTGTCGCGCTTTGATGAAGTGGATATCGCCATCGTCGGCATCGGCATTCTCGAACCCTCTCAACTGCTGAAAACCTCCGGTAACTACTATCACGAAGATATGCTGCAGGTGCTGGCGGCGCGCGGCGCGGTGGGTGATATCTGCCTGCACTACTACGACAAAAACGGCCATCCGGTGTTACGCGATGATGAAGATCCGGTGATCGGTATGGCGCTGGAGAAGGTCAAAAAATGCCCGAACGTGGTCGCGCTGGCCGGCGGTACCGACAAAGTCGCGGCCATCAAAGGCGCCCTCACCGGCGGCTACATTGATGTTTTAATCACCGATTACCCTACCGCTCGCATGCTGGTTAGCGACTAACCTGCCGCGCTGCTTTTCCTCTCTGCCGCCCTGACGTGCTTTTTTAGCTTCAGGGCTGGCTCTGTTAATACATTTAAATTCAATCAGTTAATCAACCACTCCAGCCGCCTATCGCCGCTTTCGCCGATCGGCGAAATGTGATTGCCAGCACAATTGATGATTTTTCCGGTAGCCCGTCACCGGGTTTGTGGCTTAAGGTATCAAATAAATAATCACTATCGAATATATATTCAGTGATTAAAAAGATGATAATGAAATGTCACAACATGGCCTGCACAGACGCAGGAGACGGTGGGAGATATTCCTCGTCTTCGCGGTTCCAGGACACCGAGTGACCGAGGAGAGCACGATGCAGGCGACAGCAAAAGAGTTCATCATTGCCCTGGATGAAGGCACCACCAACGCCAAAGCGGTGGTGCTGGATAGCCGGGGCAAAGTTATCGTCAAATTCTCGCAGCCGCTGGCGATCCAAACGCCGCGCGACGGCTGGGTGGAGCAATCGGGCGAAGCGCTGGTTACCGCCTCACTGACGGTGATCGCCAGCGCGGTGGCCCACGTTGGCGCGGAAAACGTCGCCGCGCTGGCTATCAGCAACCAGCGGGAAACCGCCATTGGCTGGTATCGCGACAGCGGCGAACCGATTAACGCGGCCATTACCTGGCAATGCACCCGCAGCGCCGCGTTCTGCGACACGCTGCGTCACGATCGTCAGGAACAGCACATTAAGCGTGCCACCGGCCTGCCAATCGCCCCGCTGTTCTCGGCCTCCAAAATGCGCTGGCTGCTGGATGCGACTGTCGATGGCCACCTGCGCGCCGAACGCGGTGAGATTTGCCTCGGCACCATCGACAGCTGGCTGCTGTGGAATCTGACTGCTGGAGAAGCCTTCTGCTGCGACTACTCCAATGCCTCCCGCACCCAGCTGCTGAACCTGCACCGCGGCGAGTGGGACGACGAGATGCTGGCGCTGTTCGGCATTCCGCGCGCGGCGTTGCCGGAAATTAAACCGTCGAGCGGCCTCTTCGGCCATACCAAAGGACTGGCCGCCATTCCGGACGGTATTCCGATCATGTCGATGATCGGCGACTCCCACGCCGCGCTGTTCGGCCACGCGCTCGGCGAGGCAGGCTGCGTCAAAGCCACCTACGGCACCGGCTCTTCGGTCATGGCCCCGGTCAAATCGGCGCAGTGCGATATCGACGCGCTGGCGACCACCGTCGCCTGGCACGATGGCGACCAGCTGGTGTGGGGCCTGGAAGGGAATATTCCCCACACCGGCGATGCTGTCGCCTGGATGGCGGACAGCACCGGACTGAGCGAACTCTCTGCCGCCGAGCTGGCCCATGAGCTGAATACCCTCCCCGCCTCCGTCGACTCAACCCTCGGGGTCTACTTCGTGCCGGCGCTGACCGGTCTTGGCGCGCCCTGGTGGGATGACAGCGCCCGCGGCGTGATTTGCGGCCTGAGTCGCGGGGTGAAACGCGCGCATCTGATCCGTGCGGCGCTGGAGTCCATCACCTATCAGATAGCCGACGTGGTGGTGGCGATGCGTCAGCATGAGGAGTTCACCCTGACGGCGTTGATGGTGGACGGCGGGCCGACCAACAATGACTGGCTGATGCAATACCAGGCCGATCTGCTCGGCTGCCCGGTGATGCGCAGCGACGTGCCGGAGCTGTCCGCCATCGGCGCGGCGTTGCTGGCACGCAAAGCGCTCCATCCGGGATCGACCGCCGATCTGCAGGCCTTCTTAACCGAACATAGCACCTTTCAGCCCGACATGGCCCGCCACCAGCGCTTACAAACGCGCTGGCAGGAGTGGCGCCATGCGGTCGACCGAACATTATGGAAACCGGACTCGCCAGCCTGACCGCCAGACTGCGCGACGACACGCATTCACTTATCACAGGAGAAACCCGGCCCATAACGATATCGCTATCCCCGAATACATTAGGGGAAATTTCAGACCGTAAAAGCCTGCCCGCTCAGGGGCTCATTTGTTCGAATATAAAAATACAGGAACAGAGTCATGAAATTACGTATAACCCTTTTAACCGCTGCGACCCTGACCGCCTTCTCCTTTGCCGCGCACGCCGCGGAGAAAGGCACCATTATGATCATGGTCAACTCGCTGGATAACCCGTATTACGCCTCGGAAGCCAAAGGCGCCAGCGAAAAAGCGCAAGCTCTCGGCTACAAAACCACCGTGCTGTCCCATGGCGAAGATGTCAAAAAGCAGAATGAGCTTATCGACACCGCGATTGGTAAAAAAGTGCAGGGCATTATTCTCGATAACGCTGACTCCACCGCCAGCGTCGCCGCCGTTGAAAAAGCCAAAAAAGCGGGCATTCCGGTGGTCTTAATTAACCGCGAAATTCCGGTTGATGATGTGGCGCTGGAACAAATTACCCACAATAACTTCCAGGCCGGCTCTGAGGTCGCCAACGTCTTCGTCGAGAAAATGGCGGAGAAAGGCAAATACGCCGAGCTGACCTGCAACCTTGCCGATAATAACTGCGTCACCCGTTCTAAATCTTTCCATCAGGTCATTGACCAGTATCCGGATATGGTCAGCGTGGCGAAACAGGATGCCAAAGGCACCCTGATCGACGGCAAACGCATCATGGACAGCATCCTGCAGGCGCACCCCGACGTGAAAGGCGTCATCTGTGGCAACGGGCCGGTAGCCCTTGGCGCGATTGCGGCGCTGAAAGCGGCCAACCGTAGCGATGTGATCGTCGTCGGCATCGACGGCAGCAACGATGAGCGCGACGCCGTGAAAGCCGGCACCCTGCAGGCAACCGTGATGCTGCAGGCGCAGGCCATCGCCGCTCAGGGCGTCACCGATCTGGATAACTACCTGCAAAAAGGCGAGAAGCCGGCGAAGCAGCGCGTGATGTTCCGCGGCATTCTGATTACTCAGGATAACGCCGATAAAGTCCAGGATTTCAACATTAAGTCCTGAGTTCGGGTGGTTGCGCCCCTGCGGGGGCGCAGAGGAGAGCATTATGTTTAAGAAAACCTGTCTGACGCTGGCCGTACTGGCGCTAGGGGGCTGTCGCATCGTCTCGCAGCAGGAGCTGGCAGACCTGAAATCCCCGCCCAACCCGCATATGGCGAATATGGATAAAACCTGGCAGCAGAGCATCGTACCGCAGGTGGTGACGAAAGCGCGTCCGGCGGCGGAACTGATGAGCGCGCTCAAGGCGGCAAAAGACATTGATAGCGCCTGTAAAACCCTCGGCTACCGTGCGCAGGATGAAAACCCCTGCATCTTCTACGTCAAGGTTTCAGGTACCGTCAGCAAACTCGATACCGCCTCGCGCAGCGGCAAAATGACCTTGACCGACGCCAGCGTCGGGAAGGTGACGGTGCAGATTGGCCCTACCCTGCGCGGCACCCAGCTGCGCGACGGCTACAGCGGCGCCAGCTATCAGGACTTTAATGACCAGGTGCTGTTCGGCGAGTACAGCAAGAATATCAACAGTCAGGCGGTCAAAATGATTCAGACAGCCAACGTCAAAACCGGCGACAGCGTGGAGGTGTACGGCGTCTTCTCGGCCTGGGATATTCCACAAACTCTCCCGGAAATTACCCCGGCGAAAATCATTCATGCAGGGGGACAATAATATGGCGCCGCACGATCTCGTCGCTCCCCAGCCCGTTGAGTCCGAAGTGATTATCGAAACCCGCGGCCTGTCGCGCGTCTATCCCGGCGTAACCGCCCTGGATAATGTCAATTACCGGGTCTATCGAAATAAGGTCAACGTGCTAATCGGAGAAAATGGTGCGGGTAAATCCACCATGATGAAAATGCTTGCCGGTGTGGAAACGCCCTCCTCCGGGCAAATTATCCTCGATGGTGAAGCAGTTTCATTACAGTCGACGCATCAGGCAGAAAAACTGGGCATCAGTATTATTTTTCAGGAACTGAATTTATTTCCCAATATGAATGTGATGGACAACATCTTCATGGCGAATGAATTCTTTCAGAAAGGACGCATTAACGAAAAATACCAGTACGCGCTGGCCAAATCGCTGCTGGAACGGCTGGAGCTGGATGTCGATCCTTACGCTCCGCTGGGTGAACTCGGTATCGGCCACCAGCAGTTAGTCGAGATTGCCCGCGCCCTGTCGAAAGACACCCGCGTGCTGATCATGGACGAGCCCACCTCGGCGCTGAGCCAGTCTGAGGTCAAAGTGCTGTTCAAGGTGATCGCGCAGCTTAAGCGGCGCGGCGTGACCATCATCTATATCTCGCATCGCCTCGAAGAGCTGATGGAGATTGGCGACAACATCACCATTTTCCGCGACGGTCGCTTTATCAGCGAGCGTCACGTCAGCGACGCCAGCGTACCGTGGATCATCGAGCAGATGGTCGGTGATAAGAAAAAACACTTTGATTATCAACCGGCGCCAAAAGGCGACGCAGTGCTTGACGTCAAAGGGCTGACCGCGCTGCATCCCAGCGGCGGTTACAAGCTCAATGACGTCACCTTCACCCTCAGCAAAGGCGAAGTGATCGGTATTTACGGCCTGCTGGGCGCCGGGCGCACCGAGCTGTTTAAAGGCCTGGTCGGCTTGATGCCCTGCCAGCGCGGCGAGGTGCATCTTAACGGCGAAAGCATCGGCAAATCTCGCTTTCAACAGCGCCTGAAAAAGGGGCTGGCGCTGGTGCCGGAGGACCGTCAGGGCGAAGGCGTGGTGCAGATGATGTCGATTCAGGCCAACATGACGCTCTCTGATTTCAGCCTGCAGGGGTTCCGCCGCGCCTGGCGCTGGTTGAACCCGCAAAAAGAAGAGACCTGCGTGAAAGAGATGATCCAGCAGCTGGCGATGAAGGTCAGCGACGCCACATTGCCCATCACCTCGCTGAGCGGCGGCAATCAACAAAAAGTGGTGCTGGGTAAAGCGCTGATGACCCAGCCGCAGGTGGTGTTCCTCGACGAACCGACGCGCGGCATCGACGTCGGCGCGAAAACCGACGTCTATCACCTGATCGGCAAAATGGCTCAGCAGGGGCTGGCGGTGATGTTCTCATCTTCGGAACTGGATGAGGTGATGGCCCTGGCCGACCGCATCCTGGTGATGGCCGATGGCCGCATTACCGCCGATTTACCGCGCCATGCGGTGACCCGCGAACAGTTAATCGCGGCTTCAACACCTCAAGATTAATCAGGCTGGAATCCATCATGAACCAGAAATATATGATTTATATGTACCTGCTGAAGGCCCGCACCTTTATCGCCCTCCTGCTGGTGATCGCGTTCTTCAGCGTGATGGTACCCAACTTCCTGACCGCCTCTAACCTGCTGATCATGACCCAGCACGTGGCGATCACCGGCCTGCTGGCCATCGGCATGACGCTGGTCATTCTCACCGGCGGCATTGATTTGTCCGTCGGCGCGGTGGCGGGGATCTGCGGCATGGTCGCGGGCGCGCTGCTGACCAACGGCCTGCCGCTGTGGAACGGCGATATCCTCTTCTTTAATGTCCCGGAGGTGATCCTCTGCGTGGCGATCTTCGGTGTGCTGGTCGGTCTGGTCAACGGCGCGGTGATCACCCGCTTCGGCGTGGCGCCGTTTATCTGCACCTTAGGCATGATGTATGTCGCCCGCGGCTCCGCGCTGCTGTTTAACGACGGGAGCACCTACCCGAATCTCAACGGCATGGAAGCGCTGGGCAACACCGGTTTCGCCACCCTCGGATCCGGCACCCTGCTCGGCGTCTATCTGCCGATCTGGCTGATGATCGGCTTCCTCGTGCTGGGCTACTGGCTGACCACTAAAACGCCGCTTGGCCGCTACATCTACGCCATCGGCGGCAATGAGTCTGCCGCCCGTCTCGCCGGCGTGCCGATCGTGAAAGCGAAAATATTCGTCTATGCCTTCTCCGGCCTGTGCGCGGCGTTTGTCGGCCTGATCGTCGCATCACAGCTGCAAACCGCGCACCCGATGACCGGCAACATGTTTGAGATGGACGCCATCGGCGCCACCGTGCTCGGCGGTACCGCGCTGGCCGGCGGCCGCGGCCGGGTGACCGGGTCAATTATCGGCGCCTTCGTCATCGTCTTCCTTGCCGACGGCATGGTGATGATGGGCGTCAGCGACTTCTGGCAGATGGTGATTAAAGGCGTGGTGATTGTCACCGCTGTGGTCGTCGACCAGTTCCAGCAGAAGCTGCAGAGCAAGGTCATCCTGATGCGCCGCCACGAGGAAAAACTGGCCGCCATCCCCCCCAACGGCGCCACCTCCAGCTAACCGGCAACGATTCACATCTTCCGCCGGGCCTGGTGCCCGGCTCAGCGAAAGGGAAAAAATATGCAACGAGATTTCCAGAACAAAACGGTGGTGATCACCGGCGCCTGCCGCGGCATCGGCGCAGGCATTGCCGAGCGCTTTGCCCGCGACGGCGCGAATCTGGTGATGGTCTCCAACGCCGAGCGCGTTCACGAGACCGCCGAAACCCTGCGTCAGCGCTATCAGGCGGATATTTTATCGCTGCAGGTCGATGTCACCGATGAAGCCCAGGTTCAGGGGCTATATGAGCAGGCCGCCGCGCGCTTCGGCACCATCGACGTCTCCATTCAGAACGCCGGGGTGATCACCATCGATTACTACGACCGGATGCCAAAAGCCGATTTCGAAAAAGTGCTGGCGGTCAACACCACCGGCGTGTGGCTGTGCTGCCGCGAGGCGGCCAAATATATGGTGAAACAGAATCACGGCAGCCTGATCAACACCTCTTCCGGCCAGGGGCGACAGGGGTTTATCTACACGCCGCACTACGCCGCCAGCAAAATGGGCGTGATCGGCATTACCCAAAGCCTGGCGCACGAGCTGGCACCGTGGAATATCACCGTCAACGCCTTCTGCCCCGGCATCATTGAGAGCGAGATGTGGGATTACAACGACCGCGTGTGGGGCGAAATTCTCAGCACCGAGCAGAAGCGCTACGGCAAGGGCGAACTGATGGCGGAATGGGTCGAAGGGATCCCAATGAAACGCGCCGGTAAGCCGGAAGACGTGGCCGGGCTGGTGGCCTTCCTCGCCTCCGACGACGCGCGCTATCTCACCGGGCAGACCATCAATATCGATGGCGGTTTGATTATGTCGTAATCCCCGCGGGTTAGCGGGCCCCATCGCCCGAATAAGGCGTCCCGAATTGGCGCTACCACTCCGGGACGGCCCCCCGGTGGCGCTACGCTTACCGGGGCTACGTAACACCGCCGAAAGGTAGCCCGGATAAGGCGCGGCGCACCACCATCCGGGAAGCCAGGCTCCCGACGTTCGACACTATATTGAAGAGAATAAACATTATGATCGGTAAAGACTTTGCACAACACCTATTTAGCCTGCGGGATCGCGTCGCCTTCGTCACCGGCGCCGGCAGCGGCATCGGACAGACCATCGCCTGCAGCCTCGCCAGCGCGGGTGCACGGGTAGTCTGTTTTGATCTTCGCGACGACGGCGGGCTGGCGGAAACGGTCAGCCATATTGAATCCATCGGCGGTCAGGCTTGCTCTTATAACGGCGATGTCCGCCAGATTGCCGACCTGCGCGCCGCCGTCGCGCTGGCCAAAAGCCGCTATGGCCGCCTCGATATCGCCGTTAACGCCGCCGGGATCGCCAACGCCAATCCGGCCCTGGAGATGGAGAGCGAGCAATGGCAGCGGGTGATCGATATCAATCTCACTGGCGTATGGAACTCCTGCAAAGCGGAAGCGGAACTGATGCTGGAGTCCGGCGGCGGGTCGATTATCAATATCGCCTCGATGTCGGGGATTATTGTTAACCGCGGCCTCGACCAGGCGCATTACAACTGCTCCAAAGCCGGCGTGATCCATCTGTCGAAAAGCCTGGCGATGGAGTGGGTGGGCAAAGGGATCCGCGTCAATTCCATCAGTCCGGGATATACCGCCACGCCGATGAATACCCGTCCGGAGATGGTGCACCAGACCCGCGAGTTTGAAAGCCAGACGCCGATGCAGCGGATGGCGAAGGTGGAAGAGATGGCCGGCCCGGCGCTGTTCCTCGCCAGCGACGCCGCCTCGTTCTGCACCGGCGTAGACCTGGTGGTCGACGGCGGGTTTGTCTGCTGGTGATCCTCTCCTGCTTCAGGGCGCCACGCTGCGGCGCCCCTCTCCACCCCTGCCGTTAACCCAGCGGATACTGTTGAAACGCCGGCAGCGCCTCCCCTTTCTCCGCCAGCGCGCGAATATGCGGAAACGCCGCGGCCGACACCACCGCCGGGATCATCAACTGGATAAAGGACCAGACCACCGTGCTGGTGACCATCACCTGATCCGGCTGCGCGGCGGCGGCGCGGTCTGCCAGCCGGGCGTCCCACTCCCGACAGGCGGCCAGCAGCTGGCCGGTCACCCGGGCTATCCACGGCTGATGCTGCTTCTCTTCCGGCCGCAGACGGTGCTCATAAACATGCTGGACCGCTTTTTCACAGGCGGCGAGGATCACCCCCAGCAGGTGCAGATCGCGGGCCAGCGCCTCGGGATGCACGGGAAGCAGCCGGCGCCCGGCCGGATTGGTCGTTTCGAAATAGTGGAGGATCAGCGTGGAGTCCATCAGCTGCGTCCCGTTATCGAGCACCACCGTCGGCGCCTTGACCACCGGATTAATGCGGGAAAATTCGTCAAAGCCGCTAAAGACCGATAGCGGCAGGCTCTCGAATTCCACGCCATAGAGCGCCAGAGAAACCGCCACGCGTCTTACATAAGGTGAATCCATCATACCAATGAGTTTCATCGTCACTCCTGCCTGCGATAAAGAGGTTGCGGCTTTACCTTACTGGAAAACCGATGCCGCGAATATCACCAGATACTTACCGCAACGGTTAGTAAAACTAACAGATTGGCGACTCGCTGTAGCCCTCCAGTCCCCCTTGTGCTATACCGACTGAGGCAGCATTTAGCCCCTTTTTCAGCCTGTTCGCGGCGGCTATAAAACCCGCTAACCCGGTAGTAACGTTAACGTATCGACTCACTGACTGAGAGATCACCATGGCAGATTTTCCCCCTGTCGCCAGCCTGCGCAGCTTTGAGGCGGTGGCGCGCCTCGGCAGCGTAACGCAGGCCGCCCACGAGATGAGCGTGACCCATTCGGCGGTCAGCCAGCACATCAAACAGCTGGAAGCCCTGGTCGGCGTCACGCTCTTTATCCGCCACGGCCGCGGAGTGCGCATCACGGAAGAAGGACGGCTCTATGCCCTGCAAATCCGCGAGGCGTTACAGCACATCGCCGACGCCACGCGCATGGTGCAGATCAAACCCCGCACCCTGGAAGTGACCCTGGCGACGCTCCCCTCCTTTGGCTGCCACTGGCTGCTGCCGCGGCTGGCGCGCTTTCAGGCGCGGCATCCGCAGATCGCGGTGCGCCTGCTGACCAGCCTGGCGGTGGTTAACCTGCAACAGGAGGGTATCGATCTGGCCATTCGCATGGGGCAAGGCGATTGGGAGGGAATGGAAAGTCGGCATCTGTTTGCCGATGAACAGCTGGTGGTCGCCGCCCCCGGCTATCGCGGCGGTAACCTGCCGACCACCCCGCAGGCGATCGCCGCCAGCGATATTATTTTTTCCATGGAGTCCTGGAACGCCTGGTGCAGCCAGGCGGGGCTGGAAAAGCCGATCGTCCCCGCGGGCCTGCGCCTGAACGACTCCAATCTGGTGCTGGAGGCGGTTCGTCTGGGGGCCGGCGTGGCACTGGAGCGGCGCTCCCTGGTGGCGGGGGCGATAGCCCGCGGCGAGCTGGTGCAGCTCACCGCCGTCACCGTCCCCTACCCCTGGCACTACTGGCTAACCGTCTCCCCGCAGGCGGAGAACCGGCCGGAAGTCGCCCGGTTCATCGCCTGGCTGGAGGAGGAGATCGCCCTCTGGCGCCAGCAGATCAGCGCTTAGCCTTCGGCCGACGGCGGCAGGCCCGTCCGGGCGGCGTGCTCCTGTGAGAGACGCCAGAAATCGTGCCCGGCGGGATACTGATAGAGGCGCAGGGAAAACTGTCCGGCCACCGCAGTAATGTACTCAAATATCGCCGACTGGGTGTTTTCGTAGTCTTTCCAAAGCGTTGAGGAGGTGAAGCAGTAAATCTCCAACGGAATGCCCGAGGGCGACGGTTTCAGCGTTCTCGCCACAATGTACATCTCCTTAATAATATCCGTCCGCTCGGCGAGATAGTGCATCAGATAGTGGCGAAACAGGGTCAGGTTGGTTAGCCCGTTATCGACAAACCAGCGGTCGGCCACGCCGCCGGGATCCCGGCCGTCAAGCAGCGTCGCCAGAGGCTCACTCACCCCGCGGATGGTCAGCATCGAGGAGAGCATCTCCTGGTCGAGAAAACGCACCGAGTGCTGATCGATGGCGATACTGCGCATGATCCGCCGCGCCCCGGAGGAGAACATCGCCTGCCAGTTGGTATAGGTCTCGGTGAGGAAATTCTTGGTCGGGATACGGGAGATGGTATTGTCCCAGTTGCGGATGGTAATGGTGTGCAGCGCGATATCCGTCACCTCACCGCTGAGGTTCTTGTCAGGCATTTCAATCCAGTCCCCCAGCTGGAGCACGTCGTTGGACGACAGCTGAACGTTCGCCACCAGCGACAGCAGAGTATGCTGGAACACGATCATCAGTACCGCCGCCACGGCCCCCAGGCTGGAGATAATAATGATCGGCGATTTGTTCGACATCACGGCGAGGATCATAATCGCCGCCAGGATGTGGACTAAGATTTTGCCTATCTGGATATAGCCCTTAATGGAATGATTTTTACGTTTGGTCTTTCGCAGATAGGAGCTGTTGACAATATCCAGCATCTCGTTGAAAAATACCGACATAAAAATAAAAAACAAGATCCCGCAGATAGTATTAATCGCCGTCACCAGCGATGCCGGCATCGCCGGCATAAACTGCAGAACGTAATAGACGATAATAACCGGAATGAAATTGGACAGCTTTTCGGCGATACGTCGATCCTTCTCCAGCGGCACATCCTGTTTGTGGCTACTAAAGAAGACCTTACGCACCACTTTAATCAGCAAGAACTTGCATAAAAGATGGGCAAATATGCCGGAGAGCAGCAGCAGAATAAGATTAAACCCCACCGCCAGCGCCGGATTACTCTCAATAAACGTCAGTAGATGATTCACATACGCCATGCTTTATCGCCTGAATAACTATGCCACTTCGCTAACTGCTTTATCCCAAGGGCATATATTTGGAAAATAAATCAATCCGCATCATGGCATATCGCTTAGCGTAACGTCCATGCGCGCACCGCCTCTAATCATTCACAGAAAATATGTCAGAGTTTGCATTAATCATTCTCTACGCTCACTATAAAGAGGCTTGTTATGAGGACGGAATAAGTCCAGGAGGAAACATGTTTAAAGCTCTTACCGCTATCGTCGCCTTAGCCGCCTCCGCCAGCGTTATGGCGCAAGGCGATGTCACGCTGAACAGTCTGGCTCACGATGCCGCCACCCGGGCGTCGTTTAACCAGATGGTCAAAGGCCATCAGCTGCCCGCCTGGGTGACCACCGGCGGCACCGGTTCGCCCGCGCAGACGGTGAAACTGGGTAGCGAATCCTGGCAGGTGTTAAGCGCCTGCAAACCCCACGACTGCGGCCATGAACGTATCGCGGTGATCTGGTCGGAAAAAAGCAAACAGATGTCCGGCGTTTACTCGGTGGTCGATGAAAAAACCGACCAGGAGAAGCTGACCTGGCTTAACGTCAGCGATGCCCTGTCCATCGATGGCAAAACCGTGCTGTTTGCCGCCCTCAGCGGCAGCCTCGACAACCACCCGGACGCCTTTAACTACCAGTAACGACCATCGCCCCCGTCAGCCTTTCCCCGACGGGGGCTTCCCTGATTAGCCATCCGGGAACATCACGCTGTTCCCCGGCGCTTCCCGATGCAGATGGATAAAGTTCAGGTGCCGCTCGTACTGGTCGAGAATATCGGTGATCACCTGCTCTTTGCTGTAGTCCATCAGGTCGTTACCCTGACTGCCCTCCAGCAGGAAGGTCTCCAGCCGGTAATAGGTGGATTTCCCGCTGCGCGCCCGATAGGTAAAGCCCGGCACCGAGTACTGCTGCGGCCAGATCTTGTAGATAAAGTTCTGCTCGTCGCCCATGTGCACCAGCAGATCGAGGTGGCCAAGGTTCTCGCCCTCTTCCGGCGGCAGGCTCTTCAATTCCACCGCCGCGCCGCGCAGCCGCAGCTCCTGCGCCACCTCCTCCATCGCCGGGTAGCACACCGTCTCCATCATCAGTTTGGTATAGCGCGTGCCCGGGTAATTCATCAGCCGCGACAGGCGCTTCTTCCAGCTCAGACGATCCTGGAGGCCCATCGGGCGCGGGGCGGTGTCGCGGCTGGCGCTGACCCGGCGGTAATCTTCCACTTTCAGAGATTTATACAGTCCGGCCATCACGAAGAAAATCACAAAGCTGAACGGCAGCCCCATGATCACCGTGGTGTTCTGCAGCGCCGAGATGCCGTTGGTCATCAGCATCCCGAGGGTCAACAGACCGATGGCCACCGACCAGAAGATGCGCAGCCAGTTCGGGGCGTCGCTGTTGATGTCCTTCAGCTTCGAGGTGAAGTTCCCCAGCACCAGCGCGCCGGAGTCGGCGGAGGTAACGTAAAACAGCAGACCGGTGATGGTCGCCACCGACGCGCTAAAGGTAAACGCCGGATACTGCGCCAGCAGGCTGTAGAAGCCGCGCTCCGGGTGGGCCATCGCCTCCTGGGCAAAGGCCGCGTCGCCGTGGATGATCTCATACAGCGCGCTGTTGCCGAACACCGACAGCCACAGCAGGGTAAAGGTGAAGGGAATAATCAGGGTGCCCATCACAAACTGGCGGATGGTGCGCCCGCGCGAAATGCGCGCCAGGAACAGGCCCACAAACGGCGACCAGGCCACCCACCACGCCCAGAAAAAGAGCGTCCAGTTGTTCATCCATTCCACTGGCCGGTCGAAGGCGAAGCTGTTCAGCGTCATGCCCATAAAGCGATTGACGTAGTCGCCGACGTTGAGCACTAACGCATTGAGCAGGAAGGAGGTATCCCCCATGAACAGCACGAACAGGATCAGCCCCAGCGCGAGGGCGACGTTCAGCTCGGAGAGCACGCGGATGCCCTTGTCCACCCCGGAGGTGACCGAGATGGTGGCGATGATCACCGACAGCGCAATCAGGGCCGCTTTCGCCGCCAGCGAGTCCGGAATATCGAACAGCACGCTCAGACCGTAGTTGAGCTGCACGACGCCGATACCGAGGGTGGTGGCGATGCCGAAGATGGTGCCGATCACCGCCGCAATATCGACGCTGTGGCCGATGGGCCCATTGATCCGTTTGCCAAAAATCGGGTACAGCGCCGAGCGGATGGTGAGCGGCAAATTATAACGATAGCTAAAGTATCCCAGCGCCATGCCCATCAGGGCATACATTGACCATCCGGTTAAGCCATAGTGAAACAGGGTCCAGACCATCGCCTGGCGCGCCGCCTCGATGGTCTGCCCCGCCCCTTCCGGCGGCTGCATATATTGCGTCACCGGCTCGGCGACCGAGAAGAACATCAGGTCGATGCCGATGCCGGCGGCGAACAGCATCGCCGCCCAGCTCAGCAGGCTGAACTCGGGCTTTGACTGCTCCGGCCCGAGCTTCACCGAGCCGAAGCGCGAGCAGGCAATGCAGACGACGAAGACGATATACAGCGTCGCCGCCAGCAGATAGTACCAGCCGAAGGTTTTCGACACCCAGTCCAGGCTGCGCCCAATCCACTCGGCAGAAAAATCGCGAAAAAAGATCGTCATCAGGGAAAACAACAAAATCAGTCCGGCCGAGGTATAAAAAACCACCGGATTGATTTTGTCCTTTTCTCTGCTTTGCGAAAGATCTGTCATCCAGTATCCCCACTGTTTTTGTAACTATTAAAATCCAAATCCGCAACAATTAAGACACATTTTATATTGAACGTCCAATCAAAAACCGCTTTAATAGTTAACCAACGCTGATGAATGGAGTGGCAAAAATGCCCAAACTGGGGATGCAGCCGATCCGGCGCAGGCAGCTGATCGACGCCACGCTGGACGCAATAAATGAAGTCGGAATGCACGACGCGACCATCGCGCAGATTGCCCGGCGGGCGGGCGTATCGACGGGGATCATCAGTCACTATTTCAAAGACAAAAATGGTCTGCTGGAGGCGACCATGCGCGACATCACCAGCCAGCTGCGCGACGCGGTGCTCAACCGTCTGCACGCTCTGCCGGACGGCAGCGCCAGCCAGCGCCTGCAGGCGATTGTCGGCGGCAACTTTGATGAGACGCAGATCAGCAGCGCGGCGATGAAGGCCTGGCTGGCCTTTTGGGCCAGCAGCATGCACCAGCCGATGCTTTATCGGTTACAGCAGGTCAGCAGCCGTCGCCTGCTGTCGAATCTGGTGTACGAATTCCGCCGCGAGCTGCCGCGCGAGCAGGCGCAGGAGGCCGGCTACGGGCTGGCGGCGCTGATAGACGGCCTGTGGCTGCGGGCGGCGCTCAGCGGCAAACCGCTGGATAAAACGCTGGCGCAGTCGCTGACCAGCCACTTTATTCGTCAGCATTTACCGAACCCATAACCGAGGAGGCGTTATGTCCCGAATGGCAGAACAGCAGCTTTATATTAATGGTGGTTATACATCTGCCACCAGCGGTCGCACCTTCGAGACCATCAACCCTGCCACTGGCGAGGTGCTGGCGACCGTTCAGGCTGCCGGACGCGAGGATGTCGACCGCGCCGTCGAGAGCGCACAGCGTGGGCAAAAAATCTGGGCGGCGATGACCGCCATGGAACGCTCGCGTATCCTGCGTCGCGCCGTCGACCTTCTGCGCCAGCGCAACGACGAGCTGGCGCGACTGGAGACGCTGGATACCGGGAAACCTCTCAGCGAAACCGCCGCCGTCGATATCGTCACCGGCGCCGACGTGCTGGAGTATTACGCCGGATTGATCCCGGCGCTGGAAGGCAGCCAGATCCCGCTGCGCGACAGTTCCTTCGTCTACACCCGTCGCGAACCGCTGGGGGTGGTAGCCGGGATCGGCGCGTGGAACTACCCGATCCAGATCGCCCTGTGGAAATCGGCGCCAGCGTTGGCCGCTGGCAATGCGATGATTTTCAAACCGAGCGAAGTCACCCCGCTGACCGCCCTCAAGCTGGCGGAAATTTACAGCGAAGCGGGCCTGCCGGACGGGGTGTTTAACGTCCTGCCAGGGATCGGCGCGGAAACCGGCCAGTATCTGACCGAGCATCCGGACATCGCCAAAATCTCCTTCACCGGCGGCGTCGCCAGCGGCAAAAAAGTGATGGCCAACTCGGCCGCTTCATCACTGAAAGAGGTCACCATGGAGCTGGGCGGCAAATCGCCGCTGATTATCGCCGACGATGCCGACCTCGACCTCGCCGCCGATATTGCCATGATGGCCAACTTTTACAGCTCCGGCCAGGTGTGCACCAACGGCACCCGGGTGTTTGTCCCGGCGAAACGGAAGGCGGAATTCGAGCACAAGATCCTCGAGCGGGTGGCCCGCATCCGCCCCGGCGATCTGTTTGCCGATGACACCAACTTCGGCCCGCTGGTCAGCTTCCCCCATCGCGACAACGTTCTGCGCTATATCGAGAGCGGCAAACGCGAAGGCGCGCGCCTGCTGTGCGGCGGCGAGGCGCTGAAAGGCGACGGTTTCGATAACGGCGCGTGGGTCGCCCCGACGGTGTTTACCGATTGCAGCGACGAGATGACCATCGTGCGCGAAGAGATCTTCGGCCCGGTGATGTCGATCCTCAGCTATGCCGACGAAGCGGAGGTCATTCGCCGCGCCAACGCCACCGAATACGGCCTCGCCGCCGGCGTGGTGACGCCCAACCTCAACCGCGCTCACCGAATTATCCACCAGCTGGAAGCCGGCATCTGCTGGATCAACAGCTGGGGGGAATCCCCGGCGGAAATGCCGGTTGGCGGCTACAAACACTCCGGCATTGGCCGCGAGAACGGCGTGATGACGCTGCAGAGTTACACCCAGGTGAAGTCCATCCAGGTTGAGATGGGTAAATTCCAGTCCATATTTTAACCGGGAGGTTTTTTTGCAATTTGACTACATCATTATTGGTGCCGGCTCCGCCGGCAACGTTCTGGCAACACGACTGACTGAAGATCCAAACACCACCGTCCTGCTGCTGGAAGCCGGCGGCCCTGACTACCGGTTCGATTTCCGCACCCAGATGCCCGCCGCGCTGGCTTATCCGCTGCAGGGCAAGCGCTACAACTGGGCCTACGAGACCGAACCTGAGCCGTACATGAACAATCGCCGCATGGAGTGCGGACGCGGCAAAGGGCTCGGCGGATCCTCGCTGATCAACGGCATGTGCTACATTCGCGGTAACGCGATGGATCTGGATAACTGGGCCAAAGAGCCGGGTCTGGAACACTGGAGCTATCTCGACTGCCTGCCCTACTACCGGAAAGCGGAAACCCGCGATATCGGGCCTAACGACTACCACGGCGGCGATGGCCCGGTGAGCGTGACGACGCCGAAGCCGGGCAATAATCCGCTCTTCGAGGCGATGGTTGAAGCCGGGGTGCAGGCGGGCTATCCGCGTACCGACGATCTCAACGGCTACCAGCAGGAAGGCTTTGGCCCGATGGACCGCACCGTGACGCCGCAGGGCCGTCGCGCCAGCACCGCCCGCGGCTATCTCGACCAGGCGCGCGGTCGCCCGAACCTGACCATCCGCACCCATGCGCTGACCGATCACATTATTTTTGCCGGCAAGCGCGCGGTGGGCGTCGAGTGGCTGGAGGGAGAGAGCACGATCCCGTCAAAAGCGACGGCCAACAAAGAGGTGCTGCTGTGCGCCGGGGCGATTGCCTCGCCGCAGATCCTGCAGCGCTCCGGCGTGGGTAACCCGGAGCTGCTCAGGCAGTTCGATATCCCGGTGGTGCACGATCTCCCCGGCGTGGGTGAGAACCTGCAGGACCATCTGGAGATGTATCTGCAGTACGAGTGCAAAGAGCCGGTATCGCTCTACCCGGCGCTACAGTGGTGGAACCAGCCGAAGATCGGCGCCGAGTGGCTGTTCGGCGGCACCGGCATCGGCGCCAGCAACCAGTTCGAAGCGGGCGGTTTTATCCGCAGCCGCGCAGAGTTCGCCTGGCCGAACATTCAGTACCACTTCCTGCCGGTGGCGATTAACTACAATGGCTCCAACGCGGTGAAAGAGCACGGCTTCCAGTGCCACGTCGGCTCGATGCGTTCGCCCAGCCGCGGCCACGTGCGCCTGAAGTCGCGCGACCCGCACGCCCATCCGGCGATCCTGTTTAACTATATGTCCCATGAGCAGGACTGGCAGGAGTTCCGCGACGCCATCCGCATTACCCGGGAGATCATGAACCAGCCGGCGCTGGATAAGTATCGCGGCCGCGAAATCAGTCCGGGAATAGAATGCCAGAGCGATGCCGAACTGGATGAGTTTGTGCGCAACCACGCCGAGACCGCGTTCCACCCGTGCGGGACCTGTAAGATGGGTTACGACGAGATGGCGGTGGTCGATGGCGAGGGCCGCGTCCACGGTCTGGAAGGATTGCGGGTGGTCGACGCCTCGATCATGCCGCAGATCATCACCGGCAACCTCAACGCCACCACCATTATGATCGGCGAGAAGATGGCCGACGCCATTCGCGGCCGCCAGCCGCTGCCGCGCAGCACCGCGACGTATTATGTCGCTGGCGACGCGCCGGTTCGCCGCTAACAGGTCAATGCCGGGCGGCGACTACGCCTTGCCCGGCCTACCCTGAGGCGATGTAACGTAGCCCCGGTAAGCGCAGCGCGACCGGGGTGCCGTTCCGGGTTTTGACCCCATAGGTTGATGTTAGCGAAACGCCTCCAGGCGCTTAATCTGCTGACCGTCGGCAGTAAAGTTCTCCGCCGCCAGCCACGCCCGCAGCGCCGCATCGCGCGCAGGCCACTCGCCGTCGATGATGGACAGCATATCGCTGTCGCGCGTCCGCCCTTTACGCACCAGCCTCTGCCGCAGACGTCCTTCCCAGCTAAAGCCCAGCCGCTCGGCGGCGCGGCGCGAGGCGACATTCATCGAATCGCATTTCCACTCCAGCCGACGATAGCCATGGTCAAAGCCGTTTTTGAGCAGCAGCCAGACCGCTTCGGTACCCAGCGGGGTGTTTTTCATCCGTCGCGACCAGGTGACATGGCCGATCTCAACCGTGCCCATTTCCCGCTCGATCGCCATATAGCTGACGATGCCCACCGCCTGCTCGCTACGCAGGTCAACCACCGCATACGGCACCAGAGCATCATCATTCACCTTGCCCGCGATCCAGTGGGCGGTCGCCGCCACGCTCTCCGGCCGCGTAGACGCCAGCCACGTCCAGTCGCTGTTGTCGCCGAGCGCATAGGCGGCAAACAGATCCGCCGCATGACGGTCAACGTCCAGCGGCTCCAGGCGGCAAAAACGGCCATTTAACGCTGTCCGCCGCAGGACTTGCGCCCCCTGCCAGCCAGGGACCAGGTCGTTCACCTGCTGGCCATACTCATTAATTTCCGGCACACCCACCTCCTCGCAATAGACAATGCGTTATAGCAAGAACCCCGCAGCGGAGAAAGGCGCTTCTGCGCGACCGGCAATAACCTGTCGTTCTTGAATATGCGTTTTTAGCATAAGGATATCCTTATTTTGACTTTACGCCTTATGGCAAGCGGCCTAACGTAGCGAGGCATAAAACAATAAAATAACCATTCTTCAGGGATTGCGCATGACCAAAAAACTGTTGCCTTTACTGCTACTGTCGGCGCTCTCCGCCGCCGCGCATGCCGCCACGCCGCCCAACACGCTGGTGGTCGCCCAGGGTCTCGACGATATCGTCAGCCTCGACCCGGCGGAAGCGAACGAACTCTCCAGCATTCAGACGGTCCCCAGCCTCTACCAGCGTCTGGTGCAGCCCGACCGCAACAACCCTGAAAAAATCGTACCGATCCTCGCCGAAAGCTGGCAGGCCGATCCGACGGCGAAAACCCTGACCATTAAACTGAAGCCGGATGCCAAATTCGCCTCCGGTAATCCGCTGCGCCCGGAAGATGTGATTTTCTCTTACACCCGCGCGGTGACGCTGAATAAATCGCCAGCGTTTATTCTCAACGTGCTCGGCTGGCAGCCGGACAACATCGCCAGCCAGCTGAAAAAGGTTGATGACCATACCCTGACGCTGCACTGGACCGCCGACGTCAGCCCGGCGGTGGCGCTGAATATTCTCTCCACCCCCATCGCCTCTATCGTTGATGAAAAACAGGTGGCGCCGAACGCGAAAAATAATGACTTCGGCAACGACTGGCTGAAGATGCACTCGGCGGGCAGCGGGGCCTATAAAATGCGCGTCTACCAGCCGCATCAGGCCATCGTGCTGGAAGCCAACGCCAGCTCCCCCACCGGCGCGCCGAAGATCAAGAGCATCATTATTAAAAACGTCCCCGACCCGGCTTCCCGCCGCCTGCTGATCCAGCAGGGGGATGCCGACGTGGCGCGCGATCTCGGCGCTGACCAGATTGCCGCCCTGCAGGATAAACCCGGCGTGAAGGTGCTGAGCATCCCGTCCGCCGAGCAGAACTACCTGGTGTTTAATACCGCCAACAGCGCCAACCCGCTGCTCAATAATCCGGCCTTCTGGGAGGCGGCGCGCTGGCTGGTCGATTATGAGGGCATCACCAAAAATCTGCTGAAAGGCCAGTACTTTATTCACCAAAGCTTCCTGCCGGCCGGCCTGCCGGGGGCGCTGGAGACTAATCCGTTCACCTTCGATCCGCAAAAAGCTAAGGCTATCCTCGATAAAGCGGGCATTAAGGATGCCCACTTCACCCTTGATGTGGAGAACAAACCGCCGTTTATCACCATCGCCCAATCGCTGCAGGCCAGCTTTGCCCAGGGCGGGGTGAAGGTGGATCTGCTACCCGCCGCCGGCAGCCAGGTCTATGCCCGGGTGCGCGCGAAGCAGCATCAGGCGGCGATCCGCCTGTGGATCCCGGACTACTTTGATGCCCACTCTAATGCCAGCGCCTTTGCCTGGAACGATGGTAAATCCAGCACCGTGGCCGGGCTCAACGGCTGGCAGATCCCTGAGCTGAATAAAGCCACCCTCGCCGCGGTGGCGGAGCCGGACCCGGCGAAACGCCTCGGCCTGTACAAAACGATGCAGGAAACCCTGCTCCAGCATTCGCCGTACGTCTTCATTGACCAGGGAAAAACCCAGATCGTGGTGCGTGACAACGTGAAGGGCTATCAGCAGGGACTGAACGCCGACATGGTCTGGTACGATAACGTGACCAAGTAAGCGGGTTTTGTCACCGGGTACGGCGGCCTTGTCTGCCCGGATGACCGACTCCTCACCCGGGCCCGGTCGGCATCGCGCCGCCGGGTACAATGCTGATATACCAGGAATTTCCATTTTCCATGCCATCGTTTTCCACTCACCTTACCCGCCTGCTGCAGGGGCTGTTTACGCTGCTGCTCACGCTGTTCGGGCTGTTGCTGGTCACCTTCTCGCTCTCCGCGCTGTCGCCCGTCGACCGCGTACTGCAGATCGTCGGCGACCATGCCAGCCAGTCGACCTATGACCAGGTTCGCCATCAGCTGGGTCTCGACCAGCCGCTGCCGGTGCAGTTCTGGCACTACCTGGTCAACCTGGCCCATGGCGATCTTGGCATCGCCAGCGCCACCGGCCAGCCGGTGCTCCACGACCTGCTGGCGGTCTTTCCGGCGACCCTTGAGCTGGCGACCCTGGCGCTGATCGTCGGCGCGGTACTGGGCATCGTCGCCGGGGTGCTGTGCGCCCGTTACGCCGGTTCGCCGTGGGATCTGGCGGTTCGCACCTTTACCCTGTTGGGCAACTCGGTGCCCATTTTCTGGCTCGGCCTGCTGATGCTGGCCCTGTTCTACGCCCGGCTGCAGTGGGCGCCAGGCCCGGGTCGCCTCGACGATATTTATCAGTACACCGTCGAGCCACGCAGCGGTTTTGCGCTGATCGACACCTGGCTCTCCGGCGATACCGCGGCGTTTAAAAATGCGATCGGCCATCTGGCGCTGCCGGTGCTGGTGCTGGCCTATTACTCGCTGGCCAGCATCACCCGCCTGACCCGCTCCGCCTGCCTGAGCGAGATGAACAAAGAGTACATTCTGCTGGCGCGGGCCAAAGGGGCCGGAGAGATGACGATTCTGTTGCGCCATGTCCTGCCCAATATTCGCGGCACCCTGCTGACGGTGACCGCCCTCGCCTGGACCTCCATGCTCGAAGGGGCGGTGCTCACCGAAACCGTCTTCTCGTGGCCGGGGATCGGCCGCTACCTCACCACGGCGCTGTTCGCCGGGGATACCACGGCGATCATGGGCGGCACGCTGCTGATCGGCGTGAGTTTTGTGCTGATCAATAATCTGACCGACCTGCTGGTACGGTTAACCGACCCGAGGGTGCGCTGATGCCGACTTATCTGTTTTTACGCCGTCTGCGCCGCTCCCCCGCCGCCTTCAGCGGCCTGACCCTGGTGATCCTGCTGGTGCTGACCGCGCTGTTCGCCCCGTGGCTGGCGCCGCACGATCCAAACTGGCAGGATGCCGCCGCTCGTCTGCAGGGGCCGGGCGCAGGGCACTGGCTCGGCACCGACAGCTACGGCCGCGACCTGCTGTCGCGCTTGCTCTACGGCGCCCGCCCGGCGCTGGGTCTGGTGGCGCTGGTGACCGCCATTACCCTGCCCGTCGGTCTGCTGGTGGGTATCCTCTCCGGCTACTATGGCGGGTGGCTGGAGCGGATACTGATGCGCTTTACCGACGTGGTGATGTCGATGCCGCGCCTGATCCTCGCCTTCGCGTTCGTGGCGATGCTCGGCCCGGGGCTGGTCAACGGCGCGCTGGCGTTAGCCCTGACCACCTGGCCGGCCTACGCCCGTCAGGCGCGCAGCGAAATTCAGCGCCTGCGCCATAGCGACTACCTCGCCGCGGCGGAGATGCTGGGCATCCGCGGCGGGCGGCTGCTGGTCGGCCATATTCTGCCGCTGTGTCTGCCGTCGGCGATTGTCCGGCTGGCGCTCGATCTGGCGGGCATTATCCTCGCCGCCGCCGGGCTCGGCTTTCTCGGTCTGGGCGCCCGCCCGCCGATGGCGGAGTGGGGAGCGATGATTGCCGACGGGATGCAGGTGATTTTCGACCAATGGTGGATCGCCGCCATCCCCGGCGCGGCGATCCTGCTCGCCAGCCTGGCGTTTAACCTGCTGGGCGATGGCCTGCGCGATATTCTGGAGCCGCAACATGACTGACATCCGACTGACCGTCCAGGGACTCGCCGTCGACTATCCCACCGCCCGGGTGGTGGACAACGTCAGCTTCACCCTCGGCAACGAGCGGCTGGCGCTGGTGGGCGAATCCGGCTCCGGCAAATCGATGACCGCCCGGGCGCTGATGGGCCTGGTGCGCAAGCCCGGGGTGGTGAGCGCTGAACGGCTGGAGGTGCTGGGGCGCGATGTGCTGACCCTCAGCGCCCGCGGCTGGCGCGCGCTGCGCGGCAACGATATCGCCATGGTGCTGCAGGACCCGCGCTATGCACTGAATCCGGTGCAGTCCATTCAGACGCAGCTGGAGGAGGCGTTAACCCTGCATCAGCGTCTCAGCCGCCGCGCGCGCGCTGAGGCGGTCAAAGACGCCATCGCCGCCGTCGGTCTGGATCTGCCGGTCCTCAGCCGCTATCCCGGCGAACTCTCCGGCGGGATGGGACAGCGGGTGATGATCGCCCTCGCGCTGCTCAATAACCCGAAGGTGCTGATAGCCGACGAGCCGACCTCGGCCCTCGACGCCCGCCTGCGCAACCAGATCCTCGAGCTGCTGGTGGAGCAGAGCGCGCAGCGGCAGATGGCCATGTTACTGATCAGCCACGATCTACCGCTGGTAGCCGCGCATTGCGATCGCGTGCTGGTGATGTACCAGGGGAGACAGGTCGACGAGATGCCGGCGCGGGCGCTGCCGAGCGCGACGCACCCTTACACCCGCACCCTGTGGACCTGCCGGCCAAATGCCCACACCTACGGCCAGATGCTGCCGACCCTCGACAGAACCCAGGACTTTACGGAGACAGCCCATGGCGATCGTTAATCTTCAGGATTTACAGGTTACATTCGGCGCGAAGACGGCGGTCTCCGCCGCCAGTTTCCGTGTCGACGCCGGGGAAACCTTCAGCCTGATCGGCGCCTCGGGCTGCGGCAAATCGACGATTTTGCGCGTGCTGGCCGGATTGCAGCGTGAATGGCGCGGCAGCGTGGATCTGCTCGGCCAGGCCATTATGCCGGGCGCCCGCTTTCAGGGCGATCTGCGGCGCAACGTGCAGATGGTGTTTCAGGATCCGTACGCCTCGCTGCATCCCAACCATACCCTGTGGCGCACCCTGGCGGAGCCGCTGCAGATCCACGGCATCCGCGACGTTGCCCCGCGAGTAACCACCGCCCTTGAGCAGGTGGGTCTGGCCGCCGACGCCGTGCGCCGCTATCCGCATCAGCTCTCCGGCGGCCAACGGCAGCGCGTGGCCATTGCCCGCGCCCTGCTGCTGCGCCCGCAGATCCTGCTGCTGGATGAGCCGACCTCAGCGCTGGATATGTCGGTACAGGCGGAAATCCTTAATCTACTTAATCGTCTGAAACAGGAGCACGGCATGACCTATCTGCTGGTCAGCCATGATGCCGACGTCATCGCCCATATGTCCGATCGGGCGGCGTTTATGGCGGAGGGCGTGATCCAGCGCTTTTTCGATCGCGAAGCGTTGGTCAACGGAGAGCACCGGATGAGGTGAGGTCAGCGGATGTGCGGTTGTTTTGTCGGGTGGCGCTTCGCTTACCCGACCTACAGGATCCACTCACAGGCTCACACCCCGTAGGCCCGTGCAAGCGCAGCGCCGCCGGGCAAGATATCAGGCACGGTATCCTTGATTTCGCCGGGTGGCGGCTGCGCCTTACCCGGCCTACAGCCCCAAATCACAACTGGCGCTGGGGCTGCTGAAACTGCCGGTGCTGGCGGCCTCAACATCGCTGAGACGTTCCCGGCAGGCCGGGGCAGCCCGCATGGATGCGGGCTGAGGGCCGTGTTTTGCACGGACGCTGCCTCGGCCCGACCCGAAGCCTGCAGGGAAAAGTCGAAGGCACCGCGCAGCGGCGATGTTGCTGGCCGGAGCCCGGGGGTACAGGGGGCGGCGGCGACTGGCCGCCCCCTGTGCGCTCCCTGCGCCATGAATGACATAACGCAGAAGAAATATTGGGAGCGCAATCTGCCCGGAATTAACACAGAAGCTGTAGCCCTGCCAGACGCAGCGCGAACAGGGAAATATTCAGTTGTGACGTTATTTCGCCGGGTGGCGGCTGCGCCTTACCCGGCCTACAGGATCCACTCACAGGCTCACACCCCGTAGGCCCGTGCAAGCGCGCCGCCGGGCAACAGTATCCGGCCCCCTCCCCTACTTCGCCAGACTGGCAAAGCGAGCAAAGACCGCATCAAAAATCGCCAGCCCTTGCGCCACCTGCTCAGCAGTAATGGTGCACGGCGGCACCACGTGAATGCGGTTCTCCACCACAAAGGCCAGCAGCCCGGCTTCGGTCAGGGCCCCTTTGATCGCAGCCATGTCGGCGGCGGTCAGCGGCGTTTTTTGTTCACGGCTGCTCACCAGCTCCAGCGCCTGGAACAGGCCGCGACCGCGCACCTCGCCGATAATGGCGTGCTTCTCCGCCAGCGCCTCGAGACCGGGGCGCAGCACCTCGTTGCCGATAGAGGCCGCGTTCTCAACCACCTTCTCCTCTTTCATCGCGTCAATGGTGGCGACAATCGCCGCCATCGCCAGCGGATGGCCGGAGTAGGTCAGCCCCCCGGCAAAGAAGTGGTCGTCAAAATAGCGGGCAATCGGCTCGCTAATCAGCACCCCGCCCGCCGGCACGTAGCCGGCGTTAACCCCCTTGGCAAAGGTCACCAGATCCGGCACCACGCCATCCTGCTCGAAGGCGAACCAGCTGCCGGTGCGGCCAAAGCCGGCCATCACCTCATCGAGGATCAGCACGATGCCAAACTCGTCGGCCAGGGCGCGCACGCCCTGCATATAGCCTGCCGGCGGCACGAGGATCCCGGCGGTGCCGGGGATGGACTCCAGCAGGATCGCCGCGATGGCCGTCGGCCCCTCGCATTCAATGATCCGCCGCAGATGCGCCAGCGCGCGCTGGCACTCCTCTTCTTCAGTCGCGGCGTTGAACTCGCTGCGGTAAAGGTAGGGGTTGAAGAAGTGAACATGGCCGCGGGAGAACTCATTCGGCACCCGGCGCCAGTCGCCGGTAGCGGCGATCGCGCTGCCGGTGTTGCCATGATAGGAACGATAGGCCGACAGCACCTTGTCGCGCCCGGTATAGAGCCGCGCCATGCGAATCGCGTTCTCATTGGCATCCGCCCCGGCGTTAGTGAAGAACACCTTACTGAAGCCCGCCGGCGCCAGGTCGACGATGCGCTTAGCCGCTTCGCCGCGGGCAAGGTTGGCGGTGGCGGGCGCGATGGTGACCAGGGTCTCCAGCTGCGCCTTCATAGCCGCCAGTACCCGAGGGTGCTGATAGCCAATGTTGACGTTCACCAGCTGGCTGCTGAAATCGAGCCAGGTGTTCCCCTCATAATCCCATAGCTCGCAGCCTTGCGCCCCGGCGATGACCAGCGGGTTGAGATTGCCCTGCATCGACCATGAATGAAACACATAGGCGCGATCTAATTGCCGAACTTCGTCATTGCTTACCGCGACCTCGTTGTGAATTGCCAGCTTCATACCCTGCCCTCTCTCATGTCGTAGTGGTTGGCTTCATCATTGGCCTTGGCCGCGCAAATCGGATAGAGCCAGTGCGCGCATAACGATGTGACACGGTGTCACATCCCTGCCCGTCGTCTGGCCCTGTGCCTTGTCGTCCGGCGTTTTTATAGTGAAGGGACAACCGCACAGGAGAATGAGATGGCAACGAGCAACGTAGTGTTTATCACCGGGGCGACCTCGGGTTTTGGCGAAGCGGCAGCGCAGGTGTTTGCCGACGCGGGCTGGTCGCTGGTGCTGAGCGGGCGCCGCTATCCGCGACTGAAGGCCTTGCAGGACAGACTCGCCGCCAGGGTGCCGGTGCATATTATTGAGCTTGACGTTCGTGACAGCGAGGCGGTGGCTGCCGCCGTGGCGTCGCTGCCCGCCGATTTCGCCGATATCACCACCCTGATCAACAACGCCGGGCTGGCGCTGTCGCCACTGCCGGCGCAGGAGGTGGCGCTGGAGGACTGGAAAACGATGATCGACACCAACGTCACCGGTCTGGTGACAG
Source organism: Klebsiella sp. 64 (assembly GCF_018223915.1). NCBI lineage: Bacteria > Pseudomonadati > Pseudomonadota > Gammaproteobacteria > Enterobacterales > Enterobacteriaceae > Klebsiella > Klebsiella sp. 64. The sequence continues at coordinate 7,439 of NZ_JAGRQZ010000034.1, read as the reverse complement.
TCACTCACGCCCTGCTGCCGACGCTGATCCGCCATGGCGCCGGGGCGAGTATTATCAATATCGGCTCGATCGCCGGGCAGTGGCCCTATCCCGGCAGCCATGTGTATGGCGCCAGCAAGGCGTTTGTGAAGCAGTTCAGCTATAACCTGCGCTGCGATCTGCTTGGCACCGGCGTGCGGGTCACCGATCTGGCGCCGGGGATTGCCGAGACCGAATTCACCCTGGTGCGTACCAAAGGCGACCAGGCGGCATCGGATAAGCTCTATCGCGGCACCACGCCGCTGAGCGCGCGCGATATCGCCGAACAGATGTTTTATATCGCCACGCTGCCGGCGCATATGAACATTAACCGGGTGGAGGTGATGCCGGTGCGTCAGGCATGGCAGCCGTTCGCCATCGATCGGGATTAAGCGAAACCCGACGCATCCCCTGCCGGCGCTGCCGGCAGGGGATGCAGGCCGGACTAACGGCTGCTTTGCAGAAACTGCCTGACGCGTTCGGAGTCAGGCTGAGTGAAGAACTTCTCCGGCGGCGCCTTCTCTATCAGCAGCCCCTTCTCCAGAAACACCACCTCGTTGGACACCTGGCGGGCAAAATCCATCTCGTGGGTCACCACCACCATGGTGTAGCCCTCGGCGGCAAGGGCTTTCATTACCCCCAACACCTCATTAACCAGCTCCGGATCCAGCGCCGACGTCGGTTCATCGAAGAGGATAACTTCCGGCGACATCGCCAGCGAACGGGCAATCGCCACCCGCTGCTTCTGTCCGCCGGAGAGAGTGATCGGGTAGACATCGGCTTTGTGCGCCATGCCGACTTTCTCCAGCTGCTGCATGGCCATGGCCTTCGCCTCGTCTCGTTTCATGCCCTTAACGCGCAGCAGCGCCTCGCTGACGTTCTGCTGCACGGTCAGGTGCGGCCACAGGTTAAAACTCTGAAAGACCATCCCCACCCGCTCGCGGATTTTGGCCAGCTGGCGGTGCGACATCGCCCGGCCGCGCTGTTCATCAATCCCCAGCCGCTGACCGCCGATATGAATTTCACCGCGGTCCGGCTGTTCCAGCCAGTTCATACAGCGCAACAGGGTGGATTTTCCCGATCCGGACGAGCCGAGAATACTCACCACGGTCCCCTTCTCCACCGTCAGGTTAATATCCCGCAGGACTTCCACATTATCGAACTGTTTGGAGACGTTTTTGACGCTTACGGCAATAGACTCAGGCATGGCTCATTCCTCTTTTGGCTCCCCAGGCGGTCAGGCGCTTAATCAGCAGCTCCAGCAGAATGCTGATCGCCCAGTAAAGCCCAATGGCGACGATAAAGGCGTTAAACGGAATAAAATAGGTCGCCTGGACGCTGTTGGCAGCGGCGGTGATCTCCTGAACGGTAATAATGCTCAGGAAAGCGGTGTCCTTCAGGCAAATAATCAGCTGATTGCCGATCAGCGGTAAGGCGGAAGAGACGATATTGGGTAAAATAATCCGCCGAAAAATGGCATAGCGAGAAAAGCCCTGAGCAATTGCCGCTTCAATATATCCGCAGGAAAATACCCGCCGCTGGCTGCGCAATATTTCAAAGAAATAGGCGCCATGATAAATAATCAGGGCCAGTAAACCGGCGGTCCACGGCTCCATGCTAATACCGAGCTGCGGCAGCCCGTAATACAGAAGATAAGCGAGGATCAAAAAAGGGATCGCACGCATCAGGCTGACGAAACCAATAATAATCCGGTTAATCACTTTCTTTTGATATTCGCTAAAATAACACAGCGCAATACCGATAATCAGCGCCGCCAGGGCGGCGGTAATAAACAGTTCGAGAGTCGCGAATAACCCGGCAATAAAGCTATCGCGAACCGACCAGATAACGCCCCACTGATTCATAATGCCTCCCGTTCCTAGCGCGCCAGACGCCTGGCTTTACGTTCCGCGATACCCTGCAGCTTCAACAAACAGCCGATGATCGCCACATACAGCAGGCCGGCGGCGAGGATCGGCGACAGCGGCTCGTAGGTGACCGAGGAGATACGGTTGGTGACCCGGGTGAGATCCACCACGCCAATCACGGCGATGGCCGGGCTACCTTTGATCAAAAAGGACATCTCATTGACCAGCGCCGGCAGGCTCTCGATCCACATCTGCGGCAGCATGATGTAGCGGAAGTAGGTCCAGCGGCGCATTCCCACCGACTCCGCCGCCTCCCGCTGTTCGCGCGGAAAGGTGCGGAAGGCGTTGCGCCAGATCTCAGCGTTAAACGCCGACGTGTTTAGCGTCAGCGCCACGATGGCGGCCACGTTCTTATCGAGGTTAATGCCCATCGTGGGCAGGGAAAGGAACAGAAATAGCACCAGCGTCACCAGCGGCGTTGCGCGGGCCAGACTGATATAGATCACCAGCAGCTGGTCGATCACCGGCAGGCGCAGCATCCGTACCAGGGCGATCAGCAGGCCCGCCACCACCCCGAAGGCGATAGCGATGGCCGAAATCCAGAGGGTCGTCCATGCGCCTTCGATTAATAACTGCCAGGAAATTGCATCCATGAGGCCCTCCTTCTCAGCAACAGGCGGCGGTTACCCGCCGCGGAATATTACAGTCCGGCGAGTTTGTGAAACTGTTCCGGGCTGGTGATCGCCTCGGTCGGCAGGTTGTCATAGGTTTCGCCAAACCATTTTTTCTGCAGCTCGGCGAGCTTGCCGGTCTCCTTCATGTGGTTCATAAACTTGGTCATATAGGCCAGCAGCTGCGGCGAGTTTTTCGGGATCGGCCACGCCATATAGCCCGGTCCGGAGACGGCCAGCCCTTTGGCGAAGACCTTCGGTTTGGCTTTCGCCAGGTCGTTTACCGAGATCACCACGTTAATCACGTAATCCAGTCGCTTATTCGCCAGGTCGGCGTAGGCTTCCGGATAGGAGGGATACTCCACCACCGGTCCCAGCTTGCCGCCGGTCTTCTCCAGCATCGCCTTCAGCTCCGGCAAACGCGCCAGCAGCGCGCTCCCGGCCTGTAACCCCACTTTTTTGCCGCTGAGATCGGCAATGGTATTTAGCGAGGTATCGCCAGCGCGTTTGACGAAATAGTGCTGCGCGGAGGCCCACGGTGGGGTGAAATCAAAGACCTTCAGCCGCTCATCGGTAATAACCGCCCCGGTTAAGGCCATATCGTATTGCCCGGTGGAGACAGCCGCTAATAATCCGGTCCACGGTAATATGCTCTGGTCGACATGGAATTTGGCGTACTTACGTAATTCCTCAAGCATATCTTTGTTAAAGCCATCGGCCTGGCCATTATTCATAAAGTTAAACGGCGCATAATCATCTTCCGTCGCCACTTTCAAGGTGCCGGATTTTTCTATTTCCGGAAGATCGGCCGCGACGGCGTGATAAGAAAAAGCGACCGTTAATACAGCGCTCAGACACATTGATGCCAATGATTTTTTCATTATTTCACCCCTGATGGATTGGCCAGACGGGTTCATTCCAGAACGCGAAAAGGTTTCTGCAAAATAGTGGCCGGGGACGTTCCGGTCCACGGCGGCTGAATACGTTTTTAATGTGGGAGCGTTTTTCAATTCCGTATAGAGCCAGATGGGCCGCATCGCTGTGTCAGATGGCGGCAGGGTGGTATGGAATTTGCTGAGTGTAACGGGTGGTCGCAATGCGTTATTGCCAGAGGAGCCCCGTATGATCCGTCACCTGTTACACGTTGATTTTCAGCCTGGCCGCGGTTTGCAGGAACAGGTGCGAGAGACGCTGGTGAATGCCATTCTCAGCGGGATCTTCGCCGCCGACACCCCGCTGCCCTCCTGTCGCCAGCTGGCCAGCCAGCTTCGCGTCTCGCGCAACACCACCGCGCTGGTGTTTGAAAGTCTGGTCAACGAGGGCTACCTGATTAGCCGCCCACGCAGCGGTTACTACCTGCATCCCGACTATCATGAAGCTTCGCCTGCCGCCGTCGAGAGTGCACCGCAGCGCGAAGCCGCTGCACCACGCTGGGGCGACCGGCTGCAGATGACCCCCAGCCAGCAGGAGTCGATCCTCAAACCGGCGGGCTGGATGCACTACCGCTACCCGTTTATCTACGGCCAGCCCGATACCCGGCAGTTCCCGCTGGCCACCTGGCGCTCGGCGGCGAACTGGCTGCACGGCGGGGTGCGCGACCCGGCGTGGGTCATCGACCATATTGACCAGGATGTGCCGATGCTGATCGAGCAGATCCGCACCCGGGTGCTGCCCAAGCGCGGCATTGTCGCCGCGCCGGATGAAATTCTCATCACCCTTGGCTCGCAAAATGCCCTCTACCTGCTGACCCGACTGCTGCTCTCTTCCACCACCCGCATTGGCGTCGAAAACCCCTGCTTCCGCGAAGCCATCAACACCTTTCTGCTCGCCGACGCCGAGGTGGTGCCGCACCCGGTGGATGAAGAGGGGATCGTGCTTAATGAGCGTCCCTGCGATTACTACTATGTCACTCCAGGTCATCAGGTGCCCACCGGGGTGACCATGAGCAGTGCGCGGCGTCGCCAGCTGCTGGAGCATGCCGCCCGCCATGACGCGGTCATTATTGAAGATGATTATGACTCGGAGAGTAACTTTACCCTCAACCCGCTGCCGGCGCTGAAGGCCAGCGATCGCAGCGGCCGGGTGGTGTATGTCAGCAGCCTGTCAAAAGCGCTGTCACCGGGGTTGCGGTTGGGGTTTATGGTCGCCGACCCGGACCTGATCGACGAGGCGCGCGCCCTGCGCCGGCTGGTCTATCGCCATCCGCCGACCAACATTCAGTACCAGATGGCCCACTTCCTTGCCCAGGGCCATTATGAAACCCATCTGCGGCGCTACCACTATGACTCCGCCCAGCGCTGGGAGCGTCTGCACGCCGCCCTGCAGCGCTATCTGCCGTCGTGTCGCGCGCTGGCGGGGAGCGAACATGCTAACGCCTTCTGGCTGCAGACCCCGGCGCAGATCAACACCCAGCAGCTCACCTGGCGCGCCGCCCACGCCGGCGTGCTGATTGAGCCCGGGGCGCGCCATTTTCTTAACGCCGCGCCGCCGGATAACTATTTTCGCATGGGATTCCACGCCATTAACCCCGACGCCATCGCCCAGGGGGTGGAGGTCCTGCGCGGCCAGCTGGAGCAGATGGGTTAGCGGTATTGTTCATACTCAACGGCGTCGCGCACGCTGAGCAGCGCCGGGCGCAGACTGTCGAAAGGCACCGATCCGAGCGCGATGCGCAGCGCCTGCGGGATCGTGGTGGAGACGCAGAACGGCTCGGCGGTCGACACCGAAATACGGCGTTCCATCAGCGCATTCGCCAGCCGATCGGCCCGGCTCTCTTCACCCAGCGGCAGCCAGACGAAGTACGAATCGGGATGACTGACGACGGGAAGCCCACAAAGCACCTCGCGGGCCATCTGCTGTCGCTGTCGCGCATCCTGGCGTTTCTGCGTTTCAAAGCGCGCCACCGTGCCATCTTCAATCCAGGCGCAGATCAGCGAACTTATCAGCGTCGGCGTATTCCACGTCGTGGCCCGGATGGCGCGCTCAATCTCCGGGCGATAGCGCGGCGGAGAAATCACCACCCCCACGCGCAGTCCGGTGGCGATATTTTTTGAAAATCCGGTGACATACACCGTTCTTTCCGGCGCATAGCTGACCACCGGCGGCGGCGGATGGCTCACCAGCCGGGCATAGGCGGCATCTTCAATAATCAGCAGATCGTGCTGGCGCGCGAGATCGGCCAGCGCCTGTCGCTGCCCGGTGTTGAGCACCCAGCCCAGCGGATTGTGCAGCGTCGGCATGGTATACACCGCCCGCACCCGCCGCTGCTGGCACAGCGTCTGAAGCGCCTGCAGGTCCGGTCCCTCCGGTCGACAGGGGATCGCCGCCAGCTCCAGATGATACAGCGCCGCCAGAACCTTGAAGCCCGAATAGGTCAGCGCATCCACCGCCACCACATCCCCCGGTCGTAACAGCCCCATGACGGTCACCGCCAGCCCGTGCTGTGCGCCGTTGACGATCAGGACATTTTCCGCGTCCGGCGCAAAGTGCTGGCAGGTCAAATGGCGGGCGATAATGTCCCGCTCGGCGAGCCGCCCGGCGTGAGGCTGATAGCGCAGATGCGAGTCAATATCGCCCGCCATCGCCAGCTGCCTGAGCGCCTCGCGCAGCGCATCGCCCTGCTCCGGCAGCGAAGGGTAGTTGAAATTGAGATCCACGACATCGGCGGCCACCACCTGCTGATCGACCCCATGCCCCGGCGGCAGCGAGAGGTCGCGCACGAAGGTGCCGCGGCCGGTTTCGCCGCTGACCAACCCCATCTCTTCCAGTTCACGATAGACGCGCGTGGCGGTGGCCAGCGAGATGCGCTCCCCGGCGGCAAGGGTACGGTGCGTCGGCAGACGGGTGCCGGCGGGCAGCTGCCCGCTGCGGATCGCCTGCGCATATCGGTCGACAACGGCTTTATATCGGGCTTTCATCGTGAAATGTATCTATGACAATAATTTGATTGTATTAGATTGGCCACATTACCATCGCCGCTGACGATGCTCAAGCGGGCGCAGCCCAATCAGATAACGCGAGGTTAACGTGGTAGATTCAGCAATGGATAAATCGGCGCCCGGTCCCTGGTCCGGATGGGTTCATGGTTTACTGGGGGTGATCATTTTCAGCGGTTCGCTGCCCGCGACGCGGCTGGCGGTGCAGGATATGGATCCGTTGTTATTGACCTTTCTGCGCGCCTCTATCGCCGGGCTGCTTGCCATCGCGCTGCTGGTGGGCTTTCGCCAGAAACGCCCGCGCCTGGCGCAGCTTGTGTCCCTGATCATCGTCTCATCCGGGGTGGTGCTCGGCTTTCCGCTACTCACGGCGCTGGCCCTGCAGCGCATCACCTCGGCGCATTCGATTGTGTTTATTGGCCTGCTGCCGCTGATGACCGCCCTCTTTGGCGTACTGCGCGGCGGCGAACGCCCGCGGCGGGCTTTCTGGATCTTTTCGCTGCTGGGCAGCCTGCTGGTGGTGGGATTCGCCCTGACGCAAAATGCGGCGGCCTCGCTCAGCGGCGATCTGCTGATGCTGGCGGCGGTTATCGTCTGCGGCCTCGGCTATGCGGAAGGGGCGAAGCTGACGCGGGAGCTCGGCGGCTGGCAGGTGATCTGCTGGGCGCTGGTGATTGCCCTGCCGTTGATGCTCCCCGCCTCGCTGCTGGTTCAGCCCGCCTCCTGGCATGCCATCTCGGCCTCCTCCTGGGTCGCGCTCGGCTATGTGTCGCTGTTCAGCATGCTGATCGGTTTCATCTTTTGGTACAAAGGGCTGGCCGCGGGCGGGATCGCCGCCGTCGGCCAGCTCCAGCTATTGCAGCCGTTCTTCGGACTAGGCCTGTCGGCGGCGCTGTTGCACGAAACCGTCAGCCCCTTGATGCTGGCGGTCACGCTGGGCGTGGTGC
>NZ_JAGRQZ010000033.1:0-46064 GCF_018223915.1 Klebsiella sp. 64 | reverse complement strand
AATCTGATTTATTCAACAAAGCCGTCTTGGCCCTACTAAACTCATTTCCCCTTTCAGTACATTAAATAGCTGGGGCAATTCATCTAAGCTAGTACGCCTCAAGAAAGCCCCAATTTTAGTAACTCTAGGGTCATTCTTTAATTTAAAAGTTTCTTCCCATTCTTTTCTTGCATTTATATCCTTCAAAAGAAGTTCTTCTAAAACTTCCTTTGAGTTAATAACCATCGATCTAAATTTTAAACATTTAAAAGGTTTCCCGCCTTTCCCGATTCGCTCATGGCCATAAATAGCTGGCCCACCATCTTCTTTAACTTTGCGACTGATATAGATTAATATTGGCGAAAGCAAAATTATTATTGAAATTGAGCCTATAATATCAAATATTCTTTTTATAAGTCTTGATGACAATTTTGCCAAATTTTGCTGAACTCTGAAAATCATAACTTCGTGGCTAAAAATAAACGACATATCTGTGCTATCCAAAGGCATACCACGCAGTGTTGGTATGACTGATACGTAGCGATAGCCTTTAATCATAAAATTCCGTAGCCATGTATTTCTTATTTCACTTTGTGAAGATTCAACAGCAACGATAAATTGGGTATTTTTATTTTTATTTTTTAGCCATTCTATATCATTTGGTAAGACTGGTATATTGTTAATAATCGATTTGTTTGTTTCATGATCATCGCTCGCAATAAAGCCGACTATTTCAAGCCCCAGATTTCTCTCGCTACTTATTGCTTTAAAAGCCTCCTGCGCATTTGGACCATTACCTATGATCCAAGTTTCGCGCCGCCACAGGCCTAATGAATCTAGAATACGCTTGGCCGTCATGCGAAAAACAGGCACCAGCAGCAATACAAAAACCCAAGTCAAAATCCACAAGAATCTAGAGAATGACCATGTTGTGAAAGCCATTACAGCTATTTCAATAACACCAAAAATAATTAAAGTCCGTAATATCTCTTTCAATTCAAACCAAAACGTTTTACGATAAAAATAATGTCTAAGCCTGACTGAGTACCAAGCAACACAACAAAATGCAAGAATCCAGTGAAGAAAAACCCATCCTTTTATTTGGTTAACATGTATGGATTCAAAAGAATTACTTGCCGTAAGATTTAATATACCAATTGCCAGATAAAGCGACATAATAAAGCTTATTAAGTCTGTGATAGCAAGCGTAATGCTTACTATAAAATTCCGCCCAAATGGTGTCATATTATTTTCTCGCAAATTGAGTTTTATAATATTAATTTTTACTTATTGTTAATAACTGTAAAGCCGACAATAAATGTCGGCTTTAAAAATCATATATTAAGAATCTTTATATGAATATCCATAATGATTATAACCATAGCCATAGTAACTACTTGCTTTTTTGACAACACCATTAAGAATACAGCCTTTAACAATTACGCCACTTTGCTCAAAACGCTTATAACTCACTTCAATTTCTTTGGGCGTGTTTTGTTCAAATCGCGCTATTAGCAAAGTTGTCCCAGCATAATGACCAATGATGGCTGCATCGGTAACAGCTAGTATAGGTGGTGTATCTAATATAACAATATCATAATTATTGCTCGCCCAAGTAATTAACTCGCCAAATCGTCTATGCATCAACAGTTCAGCTGGATTAGGAGGAACAACTCCACGAGATATGAAATCGAATTCTACATTCTTTATTTTTTTTACTGACTTTGGTAAATCATTTTTACCAGATAGAAAATCAGAGAGCCCATATTCATTTGAAACTTCAAATAATTTATGGGTATAGCCTTTACGCATATCTGTGTCTATTAATAAAACTTTTTTTCCTGCTTGCGCAATAATTGCAGCTAAGTTTGTACTAACAAACGTCTTACCAGCATTTGGACTAGCTCCAGAAATCATTAATACATTGTTTCTAGCCTCCATCATTGCAAAGTGAAGACTAGTTCTTAAACCTCGAATTGCTTCAATTGCAAGATCAGCCGGGTTTTCAATCGCTAGAAAACCATAAGTATCTTTATTTCGATTTTTTTTCCAAGATGGCGTTTGAACCATTCTTTTAGCGAATGTTTCAGACACAGGTATACTCGCATATACGTTTATGCCTAACTCTTCAAGCTGCTCCGGATTCTCAATCCCACGTCTTAAGAACACGCGTAATAATACTATTCCTACTGAAGTAGCAAATCCAAGAAATACCCCGATCAAGACAATTAGTATTTTCTTTGGCTTTACTGGTTTAGTTTGCGTAATGGCTGTATCAATAATTCTAACATTACCAATCGCGCTTGATTTTGCAATATTAAGCTCTTGTTGTCGATTTAATAATTGCATATAAACAGCCTGCCCCGACTCAACATCTCTACTCAATCTTAATATTTCTTGTTGAGTTTTTGGCATAGCTGAAACTTTGTTATTCAATTTTTCTTTTTCGTCTTGAAGAGTTTTCCTTTTCTCTAGTAAGGCTTTATAGGTTGGATGTTCTTTCGTATAGAGTTGTGATATTTCAGACTCCCTGAATGTTAATTCATTGAGTTGATTGTCAACATTAACTATCTGCTCTAATACAGATTTAGCCTCAAGAGAAAGATCTACCGAGTCTTTTTGTCTTCTATACTGATTTAATGTGTCCTCTGCAATATCAAGATCTTTACGAACCTTTGGCAGCTGTATATTCAGAAACTCCAAACTTTTTTCATCTTGCGCAGCTTGTCGTGCAATATTTTGTGACAAATAATTTTGTGCAATACTATCGACAATTTTGCGAATGAGAATTGGATTGTCACCCGTTAAAGAAAGTGTGAGAATTCCAGTATCTTTTCCTTGATCAGCTACCGTAAATACATCTTGTAAGTCTGAAATCGCTTTTAGTCTATCTTCATATTTGACCGTGAATCTACTGCCTGGTTTTGCCGAGATTTCAGAAACTTTTAATGAAACTCCTTCTTCATCTATTGCTATTCCAACAGTTCCTTCTATAACTTTATTATTATATTTGACAAAATAATGCGATTGATCTTTGACTTCTATTTCTAATTCGGATGCCTCATTATCAACTATTGGAATATATAACCTTGTGATTTCTAATGTACCATTTTTTTCCCCCATCAACCTCGATAAACCTTTCCCAAAAATAGGAAAATACTTTGGTTCAATTTTTGACTGCAGATTCAAATCGTCGACCGTTTTGCCTAAAATCATTCTTGACTGTAAAAGAGCAATTTCAGGTGCTGACATTGGTTGGCTATTTGGAAGCATTTGGCTAAGATTGCTTAAAATAGCATTGCCTTGCTTTTGCTCGACCTGTACTAAAGCATCAGCTTTATATATTGGTGTAGCAAAAAGCGCATATACTAAGGCCAGTACGGTGAATAATGCAGTCACAGAAATTATTAGTTTTCTGTGATCAATTAATTCACCGATAATTCGGCCTATATCTATTTCATCCGTATCTTTTGTGACGCTATGTTTAAGTACTGGAGACATGCAATGATTCCTGATTATTAACCGCTTAGTTTCTCAACCCAGCGCTGACCTGTATTTTCGATTAATTGAAACACCAACGCAAAAGCTTCTTCACTTTTACGATAAGGATCGGGAATTTCCTTTTGTCCTAACCAATGCCCAAATAACATTGTCTTACCACGAGCTTCGGGCGCAATTTTTGAAATTTTATCAAGATGTTCTCGCTCCATGACAAGAATTAGATCATAATTTCTGGCAAGGGATGATGTGAACTGCCTAGCTTTGTGGCCTTCTAATGATAATCCATTTTGCTGTGCAATTCTTTGCGCTGCTGAATCTGCTTCATGATCAACTAAAGCCCCAGTACCTGCAGAATCTATTTTTTTATTCGGCAGAGCATTCCTTAAGTATCGCTCCCCAAGCGGAGAACGACATATATTACCTGTACAGACAACAAGAATTGAATCAAACATATCAATTCCAAGTTCTTATAAATTTTGCAGTTTCAGTCATATCATGTACCCCAGTGATTGTTGGTACCAATTGAGATATAACTCTATTCCATCTCACAATTGGTGCAGACGTTACATACACGATATCATATGGTTGTAACTGAAATTCAGTTCCTAAAACCATGGCGGATGCATCTTGAGCATTTAGTTGATAAACGTTCGCAATCTTCCCATTCTTATCATCTTTCAGCTGGCGAATTACAAACACTCCTGTAGCGTCACTAAATGCTTGAGACATACCTTCTGCATTGCTAATCGCCTCAGCTAAGGTCATCCCGCTGCGATCCATTTTCATGGTGCTTTGTTTTCCTACCTCACCCATAACGAACACTTTAAGATCGTCATTACGAGGAACAAACAGAATATCTCCAGAATATAAAAGATGATTTTGAGACAAATCGCCTTTTTGCATTAAAGCGTATAACGATACTTTTGTATCCTTACCATCATGGGTTAATACAACATTACGCCAGTCGGCATCAGGTGCAAGTCCTCCTGCAGCATTTATCGCATCCATTACAGTTAGTGGAATGTTCGTTATTGGCTGCTGACCGGATTTAACTACTTCGCCTGTTACATAGGCTTTTTGCGATCGAAACGCTGCAACGCTTACATCAACCTGCGGACTTTCAATATAAGTGGTCAATCGACTGGCGATATCTTGCCGTACCTGACTTAATGTTTTACCCGCAACCTGAAGCTTTCCAATGTATGGATAGAAAATTGTACCATCTGAATTAACCCAGTTACCGGTGTCGCTGGCGCTACGATATTGACCCGCAGGAGTAGTCAATTCCGGATGATCCCATACCGTAACCATCAGTACGTCACCAACCCCAATGCGATATTCATAACTACGCAACAAATTATCCAGCTGCGGATTTGGACGAGCCAGAACAGTTTCCGGTCGGAGTTGGTCGATCAGGCCTGGTGTCATCGGATACACATTCACCAGCTTATCCAAATCGTAATCACTATCTGGGAGTTCAACCACGTTCTTGCGCAGACTGTTTAATCCTTGACCAGGGATGATTGTACAACCCGATAAAAACCCAATCGCCAACGCTAATGCCGAAAATCTAACAATTTTTTTCTTCATAATGTCACATCATCAGTAAATCAAAATTTGCCAATTCCTGAGCAGCTGTCATCGCCGTTGCTTACCTGCCGGCTTGTGGAGAGATAAAAACTGACTGCCTCCTGCAGCACTACCACCCTCTCTCCTCTATTTTCAGCATTCAGCCTTATAAACTAAACGGTATCTCTATCCCTGCGCTGGCCCCAACGTCATCGCTGTCGCTGTTGTTCGCGTTTGTGTACCACAAAGAGGTATTCAGACGAACAGACTGGTAAACATCGCCGCTCCAGCCTAGCTGTACACCTTTCAAGGTATCAGCATGGGGGAATGCTTTATTGATCGACTGGTTCTCAGGGTTAACTTTGGCGTAAACGAGGCGTGTACTCCAACGCTGGTTATCATCGGTAATCAGCTCAACCTTCCCGGCAATGAGTTGACCATCCCCACCCATCGCATCCCCCAGTGGATACCCTTGTTGGTAATAACCATCTTTATAGATGTGGTGGGTATAGCTGTAATTGGTTCGGCTCATGTTGGTACGCGTGTCATGCGCTTCCACATACCAGTTAACCGCATCTTTGCCCCACCCTTGGTGCCCTTCAACACCGCCAAGGAACATATTTGCTGAAGGAAGAAAACCAGACTCATCCTCGCCGATCATCTGCCCGTAGAAGCTCACCGGCCAGCCAAGAGTCGGCTCGAGTTTGAACTTAAAGTCAAAACCGGCCAGTTGGTTCCCTGGTTCATTGGGATCGTTTGCGGCGGTATTATCCTTGCCTGTTAAACCATCCCAGAAGTTACTGAGTGATTCAGGCCGCCCTTCCCCACCCCACTGCATAATGCGTGATGCGCCTAATTCTAAAGACTGGAATGGTGTAAAGGTAAAACGACCGCCGATAATTTTGGCATGGGGTACCGCGGTATATTGATTCATCTGGCTGGCGGAGATCTGGTACTGCCATGGGCCGACCCAGCGCAACCACCAGGTTTCTGGCGCTGCCTGCTCTGCGCGCTGCATCAGGAAACCAGTCATCGGCCGCATGGCATCCCCGCGGATCAGGTTACCTTCATAGCCCGGTCCCCACCACTGCGGAACCTGACCAAAAGAGAGCCACTGGTTCCAGAACTTCACCGCGCCGTATGCGCCGTTGGCGTTGAAGCGCGATCCGTTGCTGATCCGCTCCCCTCCTTCGACGTTGCCCTGGAGGTGGATATCCCACCACTCGCCGCTGTTGTTGAACGCCAGGCCTAACGAGTTATCTGCCGGCTGTGTCTGACCAAACCCCTGCGGAGTGCCCGGCTGATCGGTTGAAGTGTAGCCGGTAACCCGGAAATCCGCTTTTAAGGCAGACAGTCGCTGGTTAATACGAGCAAGGACCACTTGCTCAGAAGAATAGGAAGGCTTGGCCTTTTTCAGCGCCCGGGCGATCTCTTCCTGGCTTAGCGGCCACGTCGACAGGCTCAGATGAATGACCCCACGATCGGAAAGCCAGGCCAGGTCGTTACGCAAGTCGTTGTCATTTACTACTAACCCGGCCGCGTAAGCCTGGGCTCCCAGGGAGGAAAGCAAACCCAACGTCACGGCAATGCGCGCAATTTTTATCATTGTACAAGATCCATTTTCAGCCCCGCTGTCGTATCTCAATGAGAATGAGGGGAATACCAAGATAGAAAGCGCTCGCGGCACCAGCTGACTTCGCTGTGCAACACCGGCGAGGCAAGTACATTTACCCTAAGCTGCTTGTTAGCCTTATAACATCCACTCAGCTCACAATGTAGGCGAATTTTACCCTACAGGCTATGGATGAGACAGGAAAGTTAATGTCCAGGCGATAACAGCAGCCGCTCCTGGCCAACTTCTGAGGATATCCGTAGAAAATTGATAGATATCTATTGATGATGATCATCCTGACCGGGTCGATATTTACAGCCGTTGAAGAGAACCTCTGTGCAGCAGCAAGCGGCTTCAGCGACGCTACCGCCCCTGGCTTAACAGCTACCAGCGCACTGACTACCTGAACGACTTAATTTTTATCGACCTGTGGATGAATAATTGGTCAGGCCATTATTTTTGGCGGCGTTAAGTTTACGGGATTTCGGTCACAATTGGGAGTGTTGTTACCGAATATCTGCCAATTAATGCCACCTGTCGTTCTACTGACAAAAAATAAGCGGGTCACCAATTAAGATTATTCACTGATTTCCAGGGTTAGAGATCTTCCCGGTATTGCTACATCATCACACATGCAGCTAACTGACTGTAAAAAAACGTCTTTTTACATAGCTCATCATCATGCAAAAATCAGATGATGGCGTTATAGTCAACTACAATTTCTAATAGTTTCCTGTGTCTGGATATTCATTGAATGTGCATCAGGTAACGTCTCAGCGCATTTAAGAAACGTCTGATCAAAGCTATATCCAGGCAAATATTCAATAACAATGTAGTAGCACTTCATTATTTCATAAATATGAATTATCAATTACCGGGTATATAGTAGATTATTTTCTTATTTGTCTAATTAACCGGCGAAAACTTAATTTCCCCTGTAAAACAAATGGCGATTACCAAGCCTGCTTGTGCAGATCGGTACGCGTAAAGGGTTTATCCAGCGGCCCCACCGCGGTGGCGATTTGTCCCAGCAGGGACTGAGTCGGCGCTTTGCTGCCGCTATGTAACAGGATAAGCGGAACCATCACCAGGCATGCAACACCGCCCCATGAGATATTCACGCTTTCCGGATCAGGGGTACGTTTTTGCAACACCAGGAACAAAGCGCTGCCAGCAGCGCCCAGCAGCAGGCCGGCAATCACTTCCGAGACGGAATGCGCATGGATGACCAGCCGCGAATAGCCCACCACGGCGGCCAGAACATAGCCGGTAATAACGGCCGCTTTACGCAGACCGACGGAGAAACGGGCGCTGAGCAGCCACAGGAATATAGGCCAGAAGGCCGCGGAGAGCGCGGAGTGGCCGCTGAAGCCGGTGTAATCCAGTTCACGAATACCCAGACCCCAGCCCATAAAGGCCAGTTTGGAGGCGCAGACGATAGCGCCGGTGATGCCGAACAGCAAACTCCACTGCCACGCCAGCAACCGCGACGTTTTACGCAGCATCAGGACAATAAACAGCGCCGCTGCGCTGGGCAGCAAAACGGTGCTATCGCCAAAAAATGAGATGAGTTGCCAGTTCATATACCTGTGATCCTTCGATGATGTCCACTGCCGTGCTCAGGGATTATCCGTAATGTCTGTACCAGCTCGCATGCCAATTCATTTCACATTTTTATGCATGCAAGTGAGATGTTTAAAGCGGAAACATGATCGCAGTCAAGTTTTATTTTTGGCTGTCGTTGACCGCTTTCCCTTCGCTTTAGGAATTGTCGCACTAAGTGACTATTCATAAAGCATTATTGCCGCTACTCCGACCATTGCACCACAGAGGCCAGAGACAAACTACCAGAAGTCTACGAAGCCATACGTTTCTTTACAATCGTTATAACATTCGCGTTATGAATAATTTCTGCATAACGTTATGAGCGGCAGGACGAATGCTTCAGCCTTGCCGCTCGGTTTCAGGCTGGCGCTCAGGCCAGCAGTTTTTTAATACTTTCGCGGAATTTGGCGCCTTCTTTCAGGTTACGCATCCCGTAGGTGACGAAGGCCTGCATGTAGCCCATTTTCTTCCCGCAGTCGTAGCTTTCGCCGGTCATCAGCATCGCGTCGACGGACTGCTTCTTCGCCAGTTCGGCAATGGCGTCGGTCAGTTGGATACGGCCCCATGCGCCCGGCTCGGTACGTTCCAGTTCGGCCCAGATATCCGCCGACAGCACGTAGCGCCCCACCGCCATCAGATCGGAGTCCAGGGTCTGCGGTTCGTCCGGTTTTTCAATAAACTCGACGATACGCGCCACCTGGCCTTCAGCCACCATCGGCTCTTTGGTCTGGATGACGGAGTATTCGGAGAGATCGCCCGGCATGCGTTTCGCCAGCACCTGGCTGCGACCGGTCTCGTTAAAGCGGGCGATCATAGCGGCGAGGTTATAGCGCAGCGGGTCAGCGGTGCCGCCGTCAAGGATGATATCCGGCAGGACCACCACAAACGGGTTGTCGCCGACTACCGGGCGGGCGCAGAGGATGGAGTGGCCCAGGCCCAGCGGCTGCGCCTGACGCACGTTCATGATGGTCACGCCCGGCGGGCAAATGGCCTGCACTTCCGCCAGCAGCTGGCGCTTCACGCGCTGTTCCAGCAGGGCTTCCAGCTCGTAGGAGGTGTCGAAGTGGTTTTCCACCGCGTTCTTCGAGGAGTGCGTCACCAGAACAATCTCTTTGATCCCGGCGGCGACGATTTCGTCAACGATGTACTGAATCATTGGCTTATCAACGATCGGCAGCATCTCCTTTGGAATTGCCTTTGTGGCCGGCAGCATATGCATGCCTAGTCCTGCGACCGGAATAACCGCTTTCAAATTCGCCATATTCATCTTCACCTGTTTGGTTGCAAAACACGCGGTTTTGCAAAATTGTACATGTCACAAATCCATTGAAACTGATAATACACGGATACTGCCCGGGCATCTGCCCGCCAAATTCTTAAATTCACTGTCACGTAAAAGAATACACACAACTCCCTTATACCAACAGTTAGAAGTGAGAATAATCTTATTTTCGTTCAGGTTATTCAGCGGCTCGTTCCCTTGCGCCGCGCGATGTGGCTGAGAGGCCCGTCTATCGGGGTCTGTTGGCCGCCGGCCCCGCCGCGCCGCGCGTATGCCTGGAAAGAATAGATATAGATAATAAATTTCGCCAGGCAATATATTTCAGCATAAACAGCCGGATATGACGACATATTAGCCTGAATCCGCGGCGGTGAACTGCGATCCGCCCTATTCTGCACTCACTTCATAATATGAATTATGCCGGTTTTGTGAGCGGGCTTCGCGCTTCGTTTCTGCTCTGCGCATCCGCGCTCGCCGTGACGAACCGCGGGAGGAAGGCCTTTTGCCGCCCTCGCTGAAACGCAGCGGAAAAAGTTCTGATATCGGCAAGATTATTCCATGGTCGCCGCCATGGTGTTATTTTTTCACTGTTCTTTTCCGGAACATAATTCTTATCGGTTCGCTTAATCCGCTGGAAATATATCCACCCACGGCAGGGCGATATCCGCGTCGTTATTGCATTTTAGACTCATCTTATCCATGATCGTGGTAACACATACCGCAGTCGTACAGGTTTTAATACATATGGAATGGATTGCCGATCCGTCAATCTGGGCAGGTCTCGTCACGCTGGTGGTTATCGAACTGGTATTGGGTATCGATAACCTGGTCTTTATCGCTATCCTCGCCGAGAAACTCCCTCCCACCCAGCGCGACCGCGCGCGGATCACTGGCCTGATGCTGGCGATGGTCATGCGTCTCCTGCTGCTGGCCTCTATCTCCTGGCTGGTCACCCTGACCAAACCGCTGATTGTTTTTCACGACTTCAGCTTTAGCGCCCGCGATTTGATTATGCTGTTTGGCGGCCTGTTTCTGCTGTTTAAAGCGACCGTCGAGCTTAATGAGCGGCTGGAGGGGAAAGACAGCGATAACCCCACCCAGCGCAAAGGGGCGAAATTCTGGGCCGTCGTGGCGCAGATCGTGGTGCTCGACGCCATCTTCTCGCTCGACTCGGTGATCACCGCCGTCGGCATGGTTGATCACCTGGCGGTGATGATGGCCGCGGTGGTTATCGCCATCAGTCTGATGCTGATGGCCAGCAAGGCGCTGACGCGCTTCGTTAACAGCCACCCGACCATCGTGATCCTCTGTCTGAGCTTCCTGCTGATGATCGGCTTCAGCCTGATTGCTGAAGGCTTCAGCTTTATCATTCCGAAAGGCTATTTATATGCGGCCATTGGCTTCTCGGTCATGATTGAAGCGCTTAACCAGCTGGCGCAATTTAACCGCCGTCGCTTCCTCTCCGCCAATATGACGCTGCGTCAGCGCACTACCGAAGCGGTGATGAATCTGCTGAGCGGGCAGAAAGAAAAAGCTGAACTGGATGCTGACACGGCGTCGCTGGTCGCCGATCAGGATCAACATCCTCTGTTTAATCCGCAGGAACGACTGATGATTGAGCGGGTGCTGAACCTTAATCAGCGCAGCGTCAGCAGTATTATGACGTCGCGCCATGATATCGAGCGCATCAACCTCAGCGCGCCGGAGGAAGAGATCCGCAGCCTGGTAGAGAAAAATCAGCATACCCGGCTGGTGGTGACCGGCGGGAAGGATAATGAAGATCTGCTGGGGGTGGTGCATGTTATTGACCTGCTCCAGCAGTCCCTGCGTCAGGAGCCGCTGGATCTGCAGGCGCTGGTGCGTCAACCGCTGGTCTTCCCGGAGGGCCTGCCGCTCCTCTCGGCGCTCGAGCAGTTCCGCCAGGCCCGCACCCATTTTGCCTTTGTGGTCGATGAGTTTGGTTCCGTCGAGGGGATTGTGACCCTCAGCGACGTGATGGAGACCATCGCCGGTAATCTGCCCAACGAGGTGGAGGAGATCGATGCCCGGCACGATATTCAGCATCATCAGGACGGCTCATGGACGGTTAACGGCCATATGCCGCTGGAGGATCTGGTGCAGTACGTTCCGCTGCCGCTGGATGATAAACGGGAGTACCACACCGTCGCCGGTCTGCTGATGGAGTATCTGCAGCATGTGCCGCAGGTGGGGGAAACCATTGAGATTGACGGCTATACCCTGCGCACGCTGCAGGTTGACAGCCATCGGGTGCAGAAGGTGCAGATCGTCCCGCCGGTAAAGCAGGATGAGCTGGATTATGAGGTGTAATCGTCAGGCATAAAACGGCCCGGGGTATCCCGGGCCGTAAAATTGATAGCCAGATATCCTGTTTAATGCCTGATGGCGCTTCGCTTATCAGGCCTACGGGATGGCGAACTAATCGGGGGATGACACCCACCGTATAATCCAGGCCGGGTCAGGCGTAGCCGCCACACTGCCTGATGGCGCTTCGCTTATCAGGCCTACGGGATGGCGAACTAATCGGGGTATGACACCCACCGTATAATCCAGACCGGGTCAGGCGTAGCTGCCACACTGCCCGATGGCGCTTCGCTTATCAGGCCTACGGGATGGCGAACTAATCGGGGTATGACACCCACCGTATAATCCAGGCCGGGCCAGGCGTAGCCGCCACACTGCCTGATGGCGCTTCGCTTATCAGGCCTACATTAAGTGGCGACGCAAACGGATGATATTGCGCACATCCCAGGCCGGGTCAGGCGCAGCCGCCACCCGGCATCATTGTGACATTACGCTTTGACGATAAACACAGCCCGGAAACTTCCGGGCCGCGGTGGTAGGAATTACAGCTTATCGAGCAGCTTTTTGGCATCGTTGCCGTCTTTGCTGCCTTTATTACGCTCAACCCAGTCGTTGAGGCGCTGCTTCGCTTCATCCTGCAGCTGTTTGCGCAGGATCTGGTCGACCTGCAGACTGTAGCTCAGCGACTGCCACTCGCCGTAGATGCGCAGCGGGATAGCGGTCTGTTTCAGGCGGTCGATAAGCTTGCCCTCCCCTTTCCAGCCGCCGAGCACGCGCACGTTGAAGCGCATATCGCAGTTCTCTTTCTGCAGATCGAGCTGTCCTTCGCCGGTCATCGCCATCACGTCGGACTGCCCCTGCAGGCGGTTCAGCGTCACCAGCCCGTTATCCAGCGTCAGCCGGCTGCTCACGGAATCCAGGCGGGTGGCATTGTCGTAATTTTCCTGCGCCCGCACGTTGGTGCTGCGCTCCACGGCCTGCTGCACCAGCTGCTGGAAGTTCAGCCCTTCGGTGCGGGTATCGGCCATCTGGAGCTGAGCCTGTCCCTGCCAGTGGCGACGGAAATCATCGGCGTCAATGCGCGTTCCGGAAAATTCGCCGCTCAGCGACAGCTTGCCGGTCAGGTTTAAGGAATAGTTAAAGGCTTTGATCAGCGAACCGATCTCCACATTCTGCAGCGCCGGCTGGAACGTCGCCAGCGGCGTGTCGCCGCGGGCATCCAGGGTGCCAGGGAGAGAGAGCTGCCCGCCGTCAAGATTGCCCTGCATTTTGCTGACCGTCAGCAGCCCCTGCTGGTTGCTGATTTCGCTCTGCACCTGGGTGAAGTTCAGACCGCGCCACTGCAGCTGGTCGGCGCTCAGGGCCATTCGGCCGTTGAAGCCGCGCAGGCTCTGGTAATCTTCGCGCTCATCGCTGTCGGCGATCACCGGGCGCAGCGGTCGCGTCTGACTCTGGCCCTGCTGACTGGCACTACTGTCCGTCGCCGGCGACCTTTGCGCCAGCAGACTATCGAGATCGAGAGTGGTGGCGTGCAAATCCAGCGACCAGTCCGGGCGATCCCCCAGCACCACGCTGCCGCTGCCGGTAACGGTGCTGCGGTTAGCCATCAGATTCAGGTTGTCAAAACGCAGGGTCTTGTCATCTTCCTGCCAGCTGGCCTGCAGACTTCCCTGACCATTAATGCCGTCCGGTGGGAGCTCGGCGCCGCGCAGCTGCCAGCTAAGCTGGGTAAAGTCGGCTTTTAAGGAGTGCGGATAATCGCCGCCCTGCACGGTGGCGGAGAAGTTCAGCGCCAGGTCGCGCTGGTCGCGGTTCACCCGGCCGGAGAAATCCACGGTGGCCCGGTGATTCTCATCCTGCTCCATCTGCAGACGGATATCGCGCACGGTCACCTGCTCGCCGTTCTCGTGCTGGAAGAAGAGCACGCTGTCGGCCACCTGCAGCTGACGCACATCGTAGGACCATCCGCGATCCTCCGGGGCCAGCGGCAGGGTGTTGTCATGCGGCACCACCGGCGCTGAGCTGTCGCGAACCGCCTCGGTTTTCGGGGTCAGCTGGATCACCGCGCCCTTGAGCATCACCTGCTTCACCTGCAGCTGATGCGAGAGCAGCGGCAGCAGCGCCACGTCGAGGCGCATATTGTCGGCGCGGATCACCGGCTCTTCGGCGCCTCGGGCGGTCAGCGTCATCCGTCCGCTGAGAATGCTGAGCTGCGGCCAGACGTGCCAGCGCAGCGGGCCATCAAGGTCAAGCTGATAACCGCTGCGCTCTGCCACCTCATGCACCATATAGGCGCGAAAATCGTTGGGATTGACCAGCAATACCAACGAGGTAAGCCCGGCGACAATGACCGCCAGCAGGATCATCAGCGTTGTCAGTATTCGTCTCATGGCACCCTCAGCAACACCCCGTTGACGTTATCAATCCTTGTCGATTCGGCTCGCCACCGCGCCCTGCTGGTCGCGATATTTGGCGTCTTCACGGCGGTTATACGGCCGGGCCGCCGGGCCCGATAACGGTTCAAAGCTCAGCGCGCCGATGGGCATCCCCGGGCGTAGCGCCAGCGGCAGCTTGCCGGAGTTGTAAAACTCAAGCACGATGCAGCCGGACCAGCCTGGGTCGATACGGTGCGCGGTAACGTGCACCATCAGCCCCAGGCGCGCCAGCGAGGAGCGTCCGTCCAGCCAGCCTACCAGGTCGGCAGGCAGGGTGACAGACTCGTAGGTCACCGCCAGCGCCAGTTCGCCCGGATGCAGGAAAAAGGCCTCCCCTTCCGGCAGGACGATCTCTTCGCTCATCACGCGGTCCAGCGCGGCGCTGACCTCGGCCTTCGGGCCGCTTAAATCGATAAACGGCGCCGTGTGGCCACGGAAGGTGCGGAATTTATTACCCAGCCGTACATCAACCGTCGCGCCATTAATACGCTCAACGGGCGGACGCGGATTGATGGCGAGTCGCCCTTCATCCAACCAGGCTTCGATATCTCGGTCACACAGACGCATGGGCTTTCTCCTTATAAGGCTGCTTCCCGCACGCTTCGCGGCGGAGAGGGCAACAGGGCTACTCTTTGCACGTTACACAATTCGGCCAGGTTATTCAAAGAACTGACTGATTTTGGCCTTCAGAATATCAATAGCGATGCGGTTTTTGCCGCCGCGCGGCACGATGATGTCGGCATACTGCTTCGACGGTTCAATAAACTGCAGGAACATCGGGCGCACGGTTTTCTGATACTGGGCCATCACCGAGTCCATGGAGCGGCCGCGCTCGTTAACGTCGCGCTTAATACGGCGCATCAGGCAAATATCGAGAGGGGTGTCGACGAAAATAGAGAAGTTGAGCTCGTTACGCAGGCGCGCATCGGTCAGCAGCAGGATCCCTTCAAGGATAATCACCTTCTTCGGCTCGACGTGAATGGTGTTCGGCGTGCGGGTATGCTCGACGTAGCTATATACCGGCAGTTCAATCGGCTGGCCGCTTTTCAGCATCTGCAAATGCTGGAACAACAGACTGTGGTCCATTGAGCTCGGGTGGTCATAGTTGGTTTTGACGCGCTCTTCCATCGACAGATGGCTTTGATCTTTGTAATAGCTGTCTTCCGGAATGACGCCAATATGTTCGTCGCCAACTTGTTCACGCAATTCGCGATAGAGAGTACTGGCGATAAGACTTTTGCCAGAAGCCGATGCGCCGGCGATGCCTACAATGACGCACTGATGGGACATATCAGTCATAAATTTTTGCGACCTGATTAACCTGGATAGAGATGGAGGGTGGCGGCGGACCGCCAAACGCGGCAATTATAGGGATTTCAGCGTCCCGATACCAGTGGTATGCGCCCCGGGCGGCTATTCCGCCGCCGGCGCCCAGTCATCGGTATACCAGATATGCAACAGCGCGTAGGATCGCATCGGCTGCCAGCGGCGGGCATAGCGGGCGATGGCGGCCGGGGTCATTCCCGGAAAGCGCTGTTTAATCAGGTAATCATCCGGCAAAAAGATATCTTTCGCCTGCCAGCCGCGCAGGGCAAAGTAGTTTGCCGTCCAGCGGCCAATCCCGGGCAGGGTCTGCAGTTGACGCAGCCCGGCGTCAATATCCGCCGGCGCCGTCAGGGGCAGCTCGCCGCTGAGCGCCGCCCGGGCGAGGTGGATCAGCGCCTCCGCGCGCCGCAGCGGCATCCCCAGCGCCTTAAGCGCCTGCGGATCGGCCCGGGACAGGGCCTCTGGCGTCGGGAACAAAACAGAGCCGGGTGCCTCCGCCAGCGGTTCGCCCCAGCCAGCCGCCACTTTGGCGGTGAGCCGGGCGGCCATCGCCACGCTCACCAGCTGGCCCAGCACCGCGCGCACCGCCTGCTCGAAGGCATCCAGCGCCCCCGGCAGGCGCAGCCCCGGCCGCGCCTGCGCCAGGTCGCCCAGCGTGCGAGCGACCTGCCGCGGGTCGCAGGCTAAATCAAACAGCTGGCCAATTCGCGCATAGCAGATCTCCGCCACCGGCTGCAGCCCGGGGGAAAGGGTCACCCGCAGGCCCTGCGCCTCTTCGTCCGGCGCCAGATGAATCAGCCCGCGGTGGCCTTCCACGCCAAAGCTGCGGCTGTAGCCCCCATCGTGAAAACGCTCGACGCCGGCAACCGCGCGCGCCTGCAGAAAACCAACCATCCACGCCCAGTCATAGGGCGGGGTCCAGGGTAACAGCACCATAAGCTCTCCTTTATATAGCGTTTCAATGATAGTCGCCCTTGACCATAAGCGCCTTGCTTTTAAATTCCGGTTGTCGGCATGGCGACGATCCGCTAAAGTCGCCCCCCTTCTTCACCGGCATGGGGATTTTGCAGACGATGTTTATTGGTTTTGACTACGGCACCGCCAACTGTTCGGTGGCCGTGATGCGGGAAAACACCCCTCAGCTGTTGACACTGGAAAACGGCAGCGCCCTGCTGCCCTCGATGCTCTGCGCGCCAACGCGCGAAGCGGTCAGCGAGTGGCTCTATCGCCATCATGATGTCCCCACCCACAGCGACGAAAACCAGGCGCTGCTGCGTCGGGCCATCGCCGCCAACCGCGACGAAGACATCGAGGTGCTGCGCAACAGCGTGCAGTTCGGTCTCGCCTCGCTGCATCAGTATGTTGAAGATCCGCAAGAGGTCTACTTCGTTAAATCGCCAAAATCCTTCCTCGGCGCCAGCGGGCTGAAGCCGCAGCAGGTGGCCCTGTTTGAAGACCTGGTCTGCGCCATGATGCTGCACATCAAACTGCAGGCCGAAAGCCAGCTTCCCGAGCAGATCGACCAGGCGGTGATTGGCCGACCGATTAACTTCCAGGGCCTCGGCGGCGACGACGCGAACGCCCAGGCGCAGGGGATCCTTGAGCGGGCGGCTCTCCGCGCCGGTTTCCGCGATGTGGTTTTCCAGTTTGAACCGGTTGCCGCCGGGCTCGATTTTGAAGCGACCCTCAATGAAGAAAAGCGGGTGCTGGTCGTCGATATCGGCGGTGGGACCACCGACTGTTCCTTGCTATTGATGGGCCCGCAGTGGCGGGAGCGCGCCGACCGCCAGCAGAGCCTGCTCGGCCACAGCGGCTGCCGCATCGGCGGTAACGATCTCGACATTGCCCTGGCCTTCAAATGCCTGATGCCCCTCCTCGGCATGGGCGGCGAAACGGAAAAAGGCACCGCGCTGCCGATCCTCCCATGGTGGAACGCGGTGGCGATCAACGACGTGCCGGCGCAGAGCGATTTCTACAGCACCGCCAACGGCCGCCTGCTGAACGATCTGCTGCGCAGCGCCCGGGATGCCGACAAGGTGGCTCTGCTGCTGAAGGTCTGGCGCCAGCGTCTCAGCTATCGTCTGGTGCGCAGCGCCGAAGAGAGCAAAATCGCCCTCTCCAGCGCCGCCAGCGTCGAAACCGCGCTGCCGTTTATTCAGGACGAGCTGGCCACCGCCATCGCCCAGCAGGGTCTGGAAGCCGCGCTGGATCAACCGTTGACCCGCATTATGGAACAGGTGCAGCTCGCGCTCGACAGCAGCCAGACCACCCCGGACGTGATCTATCTTACCGGCGGCAGTGCCCGCTCGCCGCTGATCAAAAAGGCGCTGACCGCCCAGTTGCCGGGGATTCCGCTGGCCGGTGGCGATGATTTTGGCTCGGTAACCGCCGGGCTGGCCCGCTGGGCGCAGGTGGTTTTCCGCTAACCCCAGCCCACCGCCGCCGCGCAGCAGGTCTGTCCTGATCCTGCCGATGCAGATTACGCTGGAATATTCCTGGTCTCCCACGCAAAATGGCCTGTTCGTCCGGACAGGCCTGTCCACTTTTCCCCCTTCCGGGGGCGTATTATCCATACCGTAGCCAGATGTCTGCGGTCTGTATCGTTGGCTTGCCGCAAGGGGGCGTGATTGAAAAGGGTGTCTGCGATCTTCGCGGCGGTCCGGCGTTGCCGGCCGCAGTTCCTGGCAGGCTGGCTGCTCAGCTGTGGATTACTCTTGCTGCTGGTCGCCCCACAGGCGCAGGCGGCGACGCGCCAGGTGGGCATTGATATTCCGGTCCAGTGGTACGCGGACGCCAGCGGCCAGATGACCATCGATCGCTTCGCCGCCCTGCCCACAGACCAGCTCGCCACCACCCGGCAGATCCCCTCCTTTGGTTATTCGCGAAAAACCTGGTGGCTGCGCAGCGAACTGCCGGGAACGTGGTTTGCCGGGGAGCCGCGCTGGCTGCAGCTGGGCCCCTCTTTTGTCGACCATCTGACTATTTACTACCGGCCTCTGGGCAGCGATGCCCCCTGGGCACAGCGCACCTTTGGCGACCGCGACGGCGCCCGCGAGAGCGACCTGCACTGCCGCGAAAGCGTGCTGATCCTCCCCCCGCCGCCGACCGCCGCCGGCTATGAGGTGGTCTTTCGCCTGCAGAGCACCAGCACTCTGATCCTGCTGGCCTCGCTCTCTTCGCCGCAGGAATTTGTACAGCGGGCGACCGCCGACACCGCGTTCTGGAGCTTCTATTTCGGCCTGGCCGCTGTCGCCAGCGGCGTGGCGCTGTGGCTGGCGCTGGCCCTGCGCCGGCGTCTGCTGTGGGGCATCTGTCTTTTCTCGCTCAATTATCCGCTGGTGGCCGCCCTGCACGGCTTCCCGGAGTGGTTTTTCGGCCACGCGGCGCTGCCGTTCCAGGACTTCATGATCAGCAGCCTCTCCCTGTTCAGCTATGCTACCGCCCTCTGGCTGCACAGCGAGATTTTTGATCTGAAGAAGAATATGCCGCGACTTCATCAGCTGCTGATCGCCGCCGTGATACTCAACCTGATGCTGCAGGTCAGTATTCCGCTCGGGTTTTACGGCTTCGCGATGCAGATTGAAGGGGTAGTATTCATCATTATCACCCCGGTGCTGCTGTTCACCTCCTGGTGGCTGTGGCGCAAAAAAGCTATCGATCGTACCACCCTGCTGCTGGGTCTGCTGCCGCCGTTCTATGTCGTCGCCGCGGTGCTGGTGCAGTTGTCGATCCATGGGATTATCCCGTTCCATATGGCGATCTATTCCCTCTGGCAGTACGCGCTGATCGTCCACATCATTACGGTGCTGATCATTGCCATCCTGCGGGTGCGTGCTGAAAACCGCCAGCTGGAGCAGAAGCAGCGCCTGGCGCGCGAACTGCAGATTGAGCGTGAAGCCAGCTTCCACCAGCGGCAGTTTATGGGCATGGTGGCGCACGAATTCCGCACCCCGCTAGCGGTGATCCAGGCGGCGCTGGAGAATCTTCGCCTCTCGGCGGCCTCGACCAGCCAGGAGGCGCGCTTCGATCGCATCGGCCGCGCCGCCACCCGCCTGGTGCAGCTCACCGATAACTGCCTTGCCGACGCCCGGCTCGCCTCCCACGATCTGCACGTCGAGCGCCAGCAGACCGCCCTGCTGACGGTGATCAACATGGCCGCCTCGGTGGTGGCCATCTCCCATGATCACTACCTGAACATCCGCCAGCACGGCGCGGTGGAAAGCCCGCAGCTGCAGGCCGATGCCGGCCTGCTGTGCATCGCCATCGCTAATCTGCTGGATAACGCCGTCAAGTATTCGCCCCCCGGTGAAATCGCCATCGATATTCATTCCGATGCCGGGCAAACGGAGCTACGCATTCGCGACCACGGCCCGGGACTCCCCGCCGGACAGGCGGAACTGATCTTTGAGCGCTACCGCCGCGGCGAGCACACATCGCCGGTACCAGGCGGCACCGGTCTCGGACTGTATGTTGCGCGTCAGATAGTGCAGGCTCATGATGGCAAACTGTGGCTGGCCGAGCATGGCCCGGACGGCTGCACCTTTATTCTCACCCTCCCCACGGTTGCTTAAGAGGAGAACGACGTATGGCTTTACGGCTGGCGATAATTGAAGATAACGCCGATCTGCTGGATGAACTGCTGGCCTGGCTGGGCTATCGCGGCTTCGAGGTGTGGGGGACGCGCAGCGCCGAAGCCTTCTGGCGGCAACTGCACAGCCATCCGGTGGATATCGTGCTGGTTGATATCGGCCTGCCCGGCGAGGATGGCTTCAGCGTACTGAACTATCTGCATGAGCTGGGGCACTACGGTCTGGTGGTGGTCAGCGCCCGCGGTCAGCAACAGGA
The DNA here is from genome assembly GCF_018223915.1 of Klebsiella sp. 64. NCBI lineage: Bacteria > Pseudomonadati > Pseudomonadota > Gammaproteobacteria > Enterobacterales > Enterobacteriaceae > Klebsiella > Klebsiella sp. 64. The sequence continues at coordinate 25,588 of NZ_JAGRQZ010000033.1, read as the reverse complement.
TAAACTGCAGGCGCTGAGCCTTGGGGCCGATGCCTATCTGATCAAACCGGTAAACTTCGCCCATCTTGCCGAGACCCTCACCGCCCTCGGCGCGCGCCTGCGCCAGGACCGTCCGGCGGCTCCGCCTGCGGAGGCGATCGGCACGCCGCCGGCCGTCTCCACCGGCAGCTGGCGTCTGCAAGAGGATAAACTGATTTCACCCGACGCCCGGACGCTGGAGTTAACCCAGCAGGAATATCGCCTGGTGGAGCTCCTGATGCGCAATCGCAACGAAGTGTGCAGCAAACTGGATCTCCATGCCTGCCTGTTTTCCCATGAAAGCGAGCCTGACCTGCACCGGATCGACGTGGTGGTTAGCCGCCTGCGTCACAAGGCACGCCAGCAGGGGATCCACCTGCCCGTTCGCGCAATCTTTGGTAAGGGACTGGCCTTTATTTCCTGAACGACGGGGCGCGTCGGCGGCCGCGCGGGATATAAAAAACTCGCAAGTGTTAATTTTTCTCATTTTCTGAGAGAAATGAGAGGAATGAGACTGACGATGACCTTAAGAACTTTCTTATAGTGCTAGCACATCAGGATGATGGCGTAAGATTTTCGCGGGACAGAAAAGCATATAACAAAACGTATTAGCCGTTCGCGGCAAATTCTGACACCATGCAACACAATCAGGGTAAAAACGATGGCCATGCAAACGTGGTTAGTTTTATTGCTATGCATTTTTTTCTTCAGCATCTCTGTATACAGTTTTATTTCCTATCTGAAAGACAGGAGGCGGCAGAAATTTACTTTTAACGATAAGCGTTCGATGCGTCGTAAATAATTCACTTTAAAATAATAAAAAATTATTGTAGGTGCTTTTATATCTTCAACACACCGCATACGCCCGGAGGATTTGTCACAGCATGGCGTTATGTTTTGCGTAAGGAAATAACGCCATGAGAAACATTAATGTCACCATCAACACCCGCAATGCCTTTGTCCGTGAATCGCTGGTGGCCATGGTCAATGACCTCACCCGGGGCGATCTGCGGGCGCGTTTTTCCTGGCGTAACACCGATCTGTCAGCTGAAGATATCATTATCTGCGAAGTGATCCCCGGGGAAATATACCTGTGTAATACCCTGATTAAGAACAGAAAAAGAGGAAGCTCGCTGATTATCCTCCATAGCTATGACCAGCTGCCGGAAGATGAGTTCATGATTAACTGCCTGAAAGGGGTCATTTTTGTTTCGCTAAAAACGGCCAGTATTCCGCAATTGCTGACGATCATTAAAAGCGAGCTTCAGCATTGTATGACCCCCACGGCTACCGACGCCGCAGGCCGGGAACTCAGCTGCGCCAGCTGTCCGCATCGCGTGTTATCGCGATCGCAGACCGCCGTAGTGCACGGTATTCTCGAAGGGCTGGATATGAGTAAAATCGCCGCCCTGCAGCGTGTGAGTCCCCGCACCGCCGCCTATCATAAGAATAAGATCATGGAAAAATACAGCCTGAATAATAATCATGAATTTTTCCAGTTTATGAATCTTTTACGTGAGCGCTGGTAGGCAAACAGCAGCACAAAAAAATAAGATATTGACCTGTCTATATTGTCGGAAATCCGAAAATAGTCGCAGGATGCTAAAAAATATCCAGCGCTGGCGGACATAACGTTAAACTCTGACGCTTCCTCGGTATAAAGACGTTACCGCCCGTCTTTATATAATAAAAAACACGCTACACGAGGAAAACTGATACTTCGTCACATTGCCCCTGACGTGCCTGTCAGGGGTCTTTTTTCCGTGTGGAATAGCGCCCTCAGTGAAAGGGCGCGGCAGGATCAGGCTTCCGCTTTCTCCACTTCCCAGTCCGGCTGCGCTTCCTCGTCGGTCAGCAACCCTTCATTTTTCGACAGCATCGCGGTGGCGATGCCATTACCCAGCACGTTGATGGCGGAGCGCCCCATGTCGAGGAAATGGTCGATACCCATCAGCAGCAGGATCCCGGCGACCGGTATATTGAAGCTGGGGATCGTCGCCGCCAGCACCACCAGCGCCGAACGCGGCACCCCGGCGATACCTTTCGAGGCCAGCATCAGGGTCAGCATCATGACCGTAATCTCGCTAAAGCTCAGCGGCACGTTATAGGCCTGGGCGATAAACATCGCGGCGAAGGAGCAGTAGACCATCGAGCCAACGAGGTTGAACGAGTAGCCAATCGGCAGGACGAACGAGACGATATTGCGCGAGCAGCCAAACTTCACCAGTCGCTCAAGGGTCTTCGGATAGGCCGCTTCCGAGCTGCTGGTGGTAAAGGCCACCAGCACCGGATCTTTCAGCATGTTCAGCAGGCGGAAAACCTCTTTTTTCAGCACCATATAGCCGACGGCAATCAGCACCGCGCTGGTCAACAGCACCGCCAGGTAGTAGCCGCCGATGAACGAAGCATAGTTGAGCAGGATCCCCAGCCCCTGGGAGGCAATCACCGACGAGATGGCGGCGAAGATGGCCAGCGGCGCAACGTACATCACATAGCCCGTCACCTTCAGCATAATGTGCGACACCACGTTAAGGGCCGCCACCAGCGGAGCATTAAACTTCTCCCCCAGCGACGCGCCGGCGATGCCGAAGAACATCGAGAACACCACGATCTGCAGGATCTCGTTGTTGGCCATCGCCTCGGTGATGCTGGTGGGGATGGTGTGCGACAGGAATCCTTTCAGGCTCATGCCGCTGACCGCCAGGCCGGTATCCACCGCCTCTTTCGGCACCGCCAGGTTTAACCCGGCGCCCGGGTGCTGGAAGGTGACGATCACCAGCCCGACGAGAATGGATAATACCGAGGAGGTGATGAACCAGACCATCGCCTTCCCGCCTACCCGGCCGATGGTCGCCGTCTCGCCGAGGCGCATAATGCCGACCGTCAGGGTGCTGAACACCAACGGCGCGATGACCATTTTGATCAACCGCAGAAACAGATCGGTGAGCAGCGTAATGTTGTCCGCCCAGGCGGAGACGGTGGTTGGCGTCGCGTAGGCATGGATAGCCGCGCCGGAGAGGATCCCCATCAGCATAAAAATGACGATGAAGAGCGTGAGTTTGTTTGCGTTTGCCACAGCAATGACCCCTGATTATTTAACACGTTGATTTTTAAGTGCATATTTTATTATTATGAGAATGCACTGATTTATTCACCGCATAAATCTAATTAAAGCCCCCGCGGATACAACTATTTTTTGCTTTTTTAAACTAAAAGTTGATATCACCCCGGATATCGGCCGCGGGAGCGCCCGGCGTCGCGGCGGTTATCCAGACATTTCTCAACCTTCTTTTCATAATTCCTCCATTTTTACGGCCCCTTCCCTCACTAAACTAGTATCATTCAGCGAAACGCTTCAGGATGAGACCGTAAACTAATGAAAGGCAGTAACATACGTCGTTGGGGCGCCGCGCTGGCGGTAGTGATTATCGCCGGGGCCGCCTACTGGTTCTGGCACGATCGCGGGACGAGCGGCAGCGGGGCTCCCGCCGCCGGACAGGGCCCGCAGGGGCCGGGCGGCGCACGCCATGGCCGCTTTGGCGCCGCGCTGGCGCCGGTGCAGGCGGCTACCGCCACCGAAGAAGCGGTCCCGCGCTATCTCACCGGGCTGGGTACGGTGACGGCGGCCAACACCGTCACCGTCCGCAGCCGGGTCGACGGCCAACTGCTGAGCCTTCACTTCCAGGAGGGACAGCAGGTCAAAGCCGGCGACCTGCTGGCGCAGATCGACCCCAGCCAGTTTAAAGTCGCCCTCGCCCAGGCGCAGGGTCAGCTGGCGAAAGATCAGGCCACCCTTGCCAACGCCCGCCGCGATCTCGCTCGTTACCAGCAGCTGGTGAAGACCAACCTCGTCTCCCGCCAGGAGCTCGACACTCAGCAGTCGCTGGTGGTGGAATCCGGCGGCACGGTGAAAGCTGATGAAGCGGCCGTCGCCAGCGCCCAACTGCAGCTCGACTGGACCCGCATTACCGCGCCAATTGACGGCCGCGTCGGCTTAAAGCAGGTCGATATCGGCAACCAGATCTCCAGCGGGGATACCACCGGGATCGTGGTCCTTACCCAGACGCACCCGATCGACGTGGTCTTTACCCTGCCGGAAAGCAGCATCGCCACGGTGGTGCAGGCGCAGAAAGCGGGCAAAACGCTCAGCGTCGAAGCCTGGGATCGCACCAATAAGCAGAAAATCAGCGTCGGCGAGCTGCTGAGCCTCGATAACCAGATCGATGCGACCACCGGGACCATCAAGCTGAAGGCGCGCTTTAGCAATCTGGACGACGCGCTGTTCCCCAATCAGTTCGTTAACGCCCGCCTGCTGGTGGACACCCAGCAGAACGCGGTGGTGATCCCTGCCGCCGCGCTGCAGATGGGCAACGAAGGGCATTTCGTATGGGTGCTGAACGATGAGAATAAGGTCAGCAAACACAGCGTGACGCCCGGCATCCAGGACAGCCAGAAAGTAGTCATCAGCGCCGGGCTTTCCGCCGGAGATCGCGTGGTCACCGACGGGATTGACCGTCTGACCGAGGGAGCGAAGGTAGAAGTTGTCACCGCCAGCAGCGGCGAGCAGGCGCAGCCCGCCCCGCGCCAGAGCGGTAAACACGGAGCGCGTTCCTGATGCAGGTGTTACCTCCAGGCCGCACCGGCGGCCCGTCCCGGCTGTTTATTATGCGTCCGGTGGCCACCACTCTGCTGATGGTGGCTATCCTGCTGGCCGGGATCATCGGCTACCGCTTTCTGCCGGTCTCCGCCCTGCCGGAGGTCGATTACCCGACCATTCAGGTAGTCACCCTCTATCCGGGCGCCAGCCCGGACGTGGTGACCTCCGCCATCACCGCCCCGCTGGAGCGCCAGTTCGGCCAGATGTCAGGCCTTAAGCAGATGTCGTCGCAAAGCTCCGGCGGCGCCTCGGTAGTCACGCTGCAGTTCCAGCTGACCCTGCCGCTGGACGTCGCCGAGCAGGAAGTGCAGGCGGCCATTAACGCCGCCACCAACCTGCTGCCGAGCGATCTGCCCAACCCGCCGGTCTACAGCAAGGTGAACCCGGCGGATCCGCCGATCATGACCCTCGCCGTCACCTCCTCCGCCATCCCGATGACCCAGGTTGAGGACATGGTGGAGACCCGGGTGGCGCAGAAGATCTCCCAGGTTTCCGGCGTCGGTCTGGTGACCCTCGCCGGCGGCCAGCGCCCGGCGGTGCGGGTGAAGCTTAACGCCCAGGCCATCGCCGCCCTCGGCCTGACCAGCGAAACCGTGCGCACCGCTATCACCAGCGCCAACGTTAACTCCGCGAAAGGCAGCCTCGACGGCCCGGCCCGCGCGGTGACGCTTTCCGCTAACGATCAGATGCAGTCCGCTGAGGATTATCGCCGGCTGATTATCGCTTATCAGAACGGGGCGCCGATCCGGCTCGGCGATGTCGCCAGCGTCGAACAAGGGGCCGAAAACAGCTGGCTCGGGGCATGGGCCAACCAGCAGCGGGCCATCGTGATGAACGTCCAGCGCCAGCCGGGGGCCAACATCATCGACACCGCCGACAGCATTCGCCAGATGCTGCCGCAGCTCACCGAGAGCCTGCCGAAATCGGTGAAGGTGCAGGTCCTCTCCGACCGGACCACCAACATCCGCGCCTCGGTGCGCGACACCCAGTTTGAGCTGATGCTGGCCATCGCCCTGGTGGTGATGATCATCTACCTGTTTCTGCGCAACGTGCCGGCGACCATTATTCCCGGCGTCGCGGTGCCGCTGTCGCTGGTGGGCACTTTCGCGGTGATGGTGTTCCTCGACTTTTCGATCAATAACCTGACGCTGATGGCCCTGACCATCGCCACCGGCTTCGTGGTGGATGACGCCATCGTGGTGATCGAGAACATCTCGCGCTATATCGAAAAAGGCGAGAAGCCGCTGGCCGCCGCGCTGAAGGGCGCGGGGGAGATCGGCTTCACCATCATCTCCCTCACCTTCTCGCTGATCGCGGTGCTGATCCCGCTGCTGTTTATGGGCGATATCGTCGGCCGCCTGTTCCGCGAATTCGCCGTCACCCTTGCCGTCGCTATTCTTATCTCGGCGGTGGTCTCCCTGACCCTGACGCCGATGATGTGCGCCCGCATGTTAAGCCACGAATCGCTGCGTAAGCAGAACCGATTCTCGCAGGCCAGCGAGCGTTTCTTCGAACGGGTGATCGCCGTCTACGGCCGCTGGCTGAGCCGGGTGCTGAATCATCCGTGGCTGACGCTCGGCGTCGCCCTGAGCACCCTGGCGCTGTCGATTATCCTGTGGGTCTTTATCCCGAAAGGCTTTTTCCCGATCCAGGATAACGGCATTATCCAGGGTACCCTCCAGGCGCCGCAGTCGGTCTCCTTCGCCAGCATGGCCGAGCGCCAGCGGCAGGTGGCCAGCATTATCCTTAAGGATCCGGCGGTGGAGAGTCTGACCTCCTTCGTCGGCGTCGACGGCACCAACCCGGCGCTGAACAGCGCCCGTCTGCAGATCAACCTCAAGCCGCTGGATGAACGCGACGACCGCGTCCAGACGGTGATAAGCCGCCTGCAGCAGGCGGTGGACGGCGTCCCCGGCGTGGCGCTCTACCTGCAGCCGACCCAGGACCTGACCATCGACACCACGGTGAGCCGCACCCAGTATCAGTTCACCCTGCAGGCAAACTCCCTCGAGGCGCTGAGCACCTGGGTGCCGCCGCTGCTCAGCCGCCTGCAGGCCCAGCCGCAGCTGGCCGACGTCAGCAGCGACTGGCAGGACAAAGGCCTGGCCGCCTATATCAAGGTGGATCGCGACAGCGCTAGCCGCCTCGGCATCTCAATGGCCGATGTCGATAACGCGCTGTACAACGCCTTCGGCCAGCGGCTGATCTCCACTATTTACACTCAGGCGAATCAGTATCGCGTGGTGCTCGAGCAGGATACCGAGGCGACGCCGGGCCTGGCGGCGCTGGAGAATATCCGCCTCACCAGCAGCGACGGCGGCATCGTGCCGTTGACCGCCATCGCCACGGTGGAGCAGCGCTTTACCCCGCTGTCGGTGAACCACCTCGATCAGTTCCCGGTGACCACCATCTCGTTTAACGTCCCGGACAACTACTCGCTGGGCGAAGCGGTGGAGGCGATCCTCGCCGCCGAACAGTCGCTGGATTTCCCGACCGATATTCGCACCCAGTTCCAGGGTAGCTCGCTGGCCTTCCAGTCGGCGCTCGGCAGCACCGTCTGGCTGGTGGTCGCCGCGGTGGTGGCGATGTATATCGTGCTGGGGGTGCTGTACGAGAGCTTTATCCATCCGATTACGATTCTCTCCACCCTGCCCACCGCCGGGGTCGGGGCGCTGCTGGCGCTGTGGCTGGCGGGCAGCGAGCTGGACGTGATCGCCATCATCGGCATCATTCTGCTGATCGGCATCGTGAAGAAGAACGCCATCATGATGATCGACTTCGCGCTGGCCGCCGAACGCGAGCAGGGCATGCCGCCGCGGGAAGCGATCTACCAGGCCTGTCTGCTGCGTTTTCGGCCGATCCTGATGACCACCCTCGCCGCCCTGCTCGGCGCCCTGCCGCTGATGCTGAGCACCGGCGTCGGCGCGGAGCTGCGGCGTCCGCTGGGGATCGGCATGGTCGGCGGTCTGATGCTCAGCCAGGTGCTGACCCTGTTCACCACCCCGGTGATCTATCTGCTGTTCGACCGCCTGTCGCTGCACCTGAAGCGCCGCTTCCCGCGTCAGGAAGAGGAGGCGTAAGTGAAGTTTTTCGCCCTCTTCATTTACCGCCCGGTGGCGACGATCCTCATCTCGCTGGCCATCACCCTGTGCGGCATTCTCGGTTTCCGGCTGCTGCCGGTAGCCCCGCTGCCGCAGGTGGACTTCCCGGTGATCATGGTTAGCGCCTCGCTGCCGGGGGCCTCCCCGGAGACCATGGCCTCGTCGGTGGCCACCCCGCTGGAACGCTCCCTGGGACGGATTGCCGGGGTCAATGAGATGACCTCCTCCAGTTCGCTGGGCAGTACGCGCATCATTCTTGAGTTTAACTTCGACCGCGATATCAACGGCGCGGCGCGCGACGTTCAGGCGGCGATCAACGCCGCGCAAAGCCTGCTGCCGAGCGGGATGCCCAGCCGGCCGACCTACCGCAAAGCCAACCCGTCGGATGCGCCGATCATGATCCTGACGCTGACCTCGGACACCTACTCCCAGGGTGAGCTGTATGATTTCGCCTCCACCCAGCTGGCGCAGACCATCGCGCAGATCGACGGCGTGGGTGATGTCGACGTCGGCGGCAGCTCCCTGCCGGCGGTGCGCGTCGACCTCAACCCGCAGGCGCTGTTCAACCAGGGCGTGTCGCTGGACGCGGTGCGCACCGCCATCAGCGACGCTAACGTGCGCAAACCGCAGGGGGCGCTGGAGGACAGCGCGCACCGCTGGCAGGTGCAGACCAACGATGAGCTGAAGACCGCCGCCGACTATCAGCCGCTGATCGTCCACTACCAGAATGGCGCCGCAGTGCGGCTGGGGGATGTCGCCACCGTCTCGGATTCGGTGCAGGACGTGCGCAACGCCGGGATGACCAACGCCAAACCGGCGATCCTGCTGATGATCCGCAAACTGCCGGAAGCCAATATTATCCAGACAGTGGACAGCATCCGCGCCCGCCTGCCGGAGCTGCAGCAGACCATTCCGGCGGCTATCGACCTGCAGATCGCCCAGGACCGTTCGCCGACCATCCGTGCTTCGCTGGAGGAGGTGGAGCAGACGCTGGTGATTTCGGTGGCGCTGGTGATCCTCGTGGTGTTCCTGTTCCTGCGCTCGGGGCGCGCCACGCTGATCCCGGCCGTCGCCGTCCCGGTTTCCTTAATCGGCACCTTCGCCGCGATGTATTTGTGCGGCTTCAGCCTCAATAACCTGTCGCTGATGGCTCTGACCATCGCCACCGGCTTCGTGGTGGATGACGCTATCGTGGTGCTGGAGAATATCTCCCGCCATCTGGAAGCGGGGATGAAACCCCTGCAGGCGGCGCTGCAGGGGAGCCGCGAGGTCGGCTTTACCGTGCTGTCGATGAGCCTGTCGCTGGTGGCGGTGTTTCTGCCGCTGCTGCTGATGGGCGGCCTGCCCGGCCGCCTGCTGCGCGAGTTCGCCGTCACCCTGTCGGTGGCGATCGGCATCTCGCTGGCGGTGTCCCTCACCCTGACACCGATGATGTGCGGCTGGCTGCTGAAAAGCGGTAAGCCCCACCAGCCGACGCGCAACCGCGGCTTTGGCCGCCTGCTGGTGGCCGTGCAGGGCGGCTATGGGAAATCGTTAAAATGGGTGCTCAGGCACAGCCGGCTGACCGGCCTGGTGGTGCTCGGCACCATCGCCCTCAGCGTCTGGCTCTACATTTCGATCCCGAAAACCTTCTTCCCGGAGCAGGACACCGGGGTGCTGATGGGCGGCATTCAGGCCGACCAGAGCATCTCCTTCCAGGCGATGCGCGGCAAGCTGCAGGACTTTATGAAGATCATTCGCGAAGATCCGGCGGTGGATAACGTCACCGGCTTTACCGGCGGCTCGCGGGTCAACAGCGGGATGATGTTTATCACCCTCAAGCCGCGCGACCAGCGCCACGAGACGGCGCAGCAGGTGATCGACCGGCTGCGCAAAAAGCTGGCCAACGAGCCCGGGGCCAACCTGTTCCTGATGGCGGTGCAGGATATCCGCGTCGGCGGCCGGCAGTCGAACGCCAGCTATCAGTACACCCTGCTGTCCGACGACCTGTCGGCGCTGCGCGAGTGGGAGCCGAAGATCCGCAAAGCGCTGGCGGCGCTGCCGGAGCTGGCGGACGTCAACTCGGATCAGCAGGACAATGGCGCCGAAATGGACCTGGTTTATGACCGGGATACCATGTCGCGCCTCGGCATCAGCGTCCAGGACGCCAACAACCTGCTGAACAACGCCTTTGGCCAGCGGCAGATCTCTACCATCTACCAGCCGCTCAACCAGTATAAGGTGGTGATGGAGGTGGATCCGGCCTACACCCAGGACGTCAGCGCCCTGGATAAGATGTTCGTCATTAACAGCGACGGCAAGCCGATCCCGCTGGCCTACTTCGCTAAATGGCAGCCGGCCAATGCCCCGCTGTCGGTGAACCACCAGGGGCTGTCGGCGGCATCCACTATCTCCTTTAACCTGCCCACCGGCCGCTCGCTGTCGGAAGCCAGCGAGGCCATTGACCGCGCGATGACCCAGCTCGGGGTGCCGTCGAGCGTGCGCGGCTCCTTTGCCGGTACCGCTCAGGTGTTCCAGCAGACCATGAACGCGCAGGTGATCCTGATCCTCGCGGCTATCGCCACGGTCTATATCGTGCTGGGGGTGCTATATGAGAGCTATGTGCATCCGTTGACCATCCTCTCGACGCTGCCCTCCGCCGGGGTGGGCGCTCTGCTGGCGCTGGAGATCTTCGATGCCCCGTTCAGCCTAATCGCCCTGATTGGGATTATGTTATTAATTGGTATCGTTAAGAAAAACGCCATCATGATGGTTGATTTTGCCCTGGAGGCGCAGCGTAACGGCAACCTGACGCCGGAAGAGGCGATTTTCCAGGCCTGCCTGCTGCGTTTCCGGCCGATTATGATGACCACCCTCGCCGCGCTGTTCGGCGCCCTGCCGCTGGTGCTCTCCGGGGGCGATGGCTCTGAGCTGCGCCAGCCGCTGGGGATCACCATCGTCGGCGGTCTGGTGATGAGCCAGCTGTTAACGCTCTACACCACGCCGGTGGTCTATCTTTTCTTTGACCGTCTGCGGCTGCGTTTTTCGCGTCACTCCTCTCAACCGGTAAGCGAATAACATGACAGACCTCCCGGCCAGCGTGCGCTGGCAGCTATGGATAGTGGCGTTCGGCTTCTTTATGCAGTCGCTGGACACCACCATCGTTAATACCGCCCTCCCCTCGATGGCCAAAAGCCTCGGGGAGAGTCCGCTGCATATGCATATGATTATCGTCTCCTATGTGTTAACGGTGGCGGTGATGCTGCCGGCCAGCGGCTGGCTGGCCGACCGGGTCGGGGTGCGCAATATCTTCTTCACCGCCATCGTGCTGTTTACCGCCGGATCGCTGTTTTGCGCCCAGGCCAGCACCCTCGACCAGCTGGTGATGGCGCGGGTGCTGCAGGGGGTCGGCGGCGCGATGATGGTGCCGGTCGGCCGCCTGACGGTGATGAAGATCGTCCCGCGCAATCAGTATATGGCGGCGATGACCTTCGTCACCCTGCCGGGCCAGGTCGGTCCGCTGCTCGGCCCGGCGCTGGGCGGGGTGCTGGTGGAGTACGCCTCCTGGCACTGGATCTTCCTCATCAATATCCCGGTGGGGATCGTCGGCGCTATCGCCACCCTCTGTCTGATGCCCAACTACATCATGCAGACCCGGCGCTTCGATCTCTCCGGCTTTCTGCTGCTGGCCGCTGGAATGGCGACCCTGACCCTGGCGCTCGACGGCCAGAAAGGGCTCGGCATTTCCCCTGCCTGGCTGGCGGGGCTGGTGGCCGTCGGCCTCTGCGCCCTGCTGCTCTACCTGTGGCACGCCCGCGGTAACGCCCGGGCGTTGTTTAGCCTTAACCTGTTTCGCAACCGCACCTTCTCCCTCGGCCTCGGCGGCAGCTTCGCCGGACGCATCGGCAGCGGCATGCTGCCGTTTATGACCCCGGTGTTTCTGCAGATCGGCCTCGGCTTCTCCCCCTTTCACGCCGGGCTGATGATGATCCCGATGGTGCTCGGCAGCATGGGCATGAAGCGGATCGTGGTCCAGGTGGTCAACCGCTTTGGCTACCGTCGGGTGCTGGTAGCCAGCACCCTGGGCCTGGCGGCGGTCAGCCTGCTGTTTATGTTTAGCGCCCTGGCCGGGTGGTATTACGTGCTGCCGCTGGTCCTGTTTCTGCAGGGGATGATCAACGCCAGCCGCTTCTCCTCAATGAATACCCTGACGCTGAAAGATCTCCCGGACGATCTGGCCAGCAGCGGCAACAGCCTGCTGTCGATGGTGATGCAGCTGTCGATGAGTATCGGCGTGACCATCGCCGGGCTGCTGCTGGGGCTGTATGGCCAGCAGCATATGAGTCTCGACGCCGCCAGCACCCATCAGGTCTTTCTCTACACCTATCTGAGCATGGCGGCGATCATCGCCCTGCCGGCGCTCATCTTTTCCCGGGTACCGGATGACGTCGGCAGCAATACCGTCCTCCGTCGACGCAACAGGAGTGGATCGTGAAATTTTGGCGCCCGGGTATTACCGGCAAGCTGTTCCTCGCTATATTCGCCACCTGCATCGTGCTGCTGATCAGCATGCACTGGGCGGTGCGCATTAGTTTTGAACGCGGGTTTATCGACTATATCAAGCGCGGCAATGAGCAACGCTTAACCATGCTCAGCGACGCGCTGAGCGAGCAGTATGCCCAGCATGGCAGCTGGGCGTTTCTGCGCAATAATGACCGCTTTATCTTCCAGCTGCTGCGCACCTTCGAACGGGATAACGACGACCGCTCGCCGCCGGGGCACGCCATGAAGCCGGACGCCGCCCCGGACGGGCCGCCGCCGGATGGCCCCCCTGACGGCCCGCGCCCGAGGCCGGAAATGCCGCCCCACGGCTGGCGCACCATGTTCTGGGTGGTGGATCAGTCGGGGCGCGTGCTGGTGGGGCCGCGTGAGCGCGTCCCGGAGGACGGCACCCAGCGCAGCATCGTGGTCAACGGCGCGGAGGTGGGCAAAGTGATCGCCTCGCCGGTAGAGCGGCTGACGCGCAATACCGACATTAACTTCGACCGGCAGCAAAAGCGCACCAGCTGGCTGATTGTCGCCCTTGCCACCCTGCTTGCCGCGCTGGCCACTTTCCCGTTGGCCCGCGGTCTGCTGGCGCCGGTGAAGCGGCTGGTGGAAGGCACCCATAAGCTGGCGGCAGGCGACTTTTCCACCCGCGTGACGGTGACCGGCGGCGATGAGCTCGGCCGCCTGGCGCAGGATTTTAACCAGCTCGCCAGCACCCTGGAGCGCAACCAGCAGATGCGTCGCGATCTGATGGCCGATATCTCCCATGAGCTGCGTACCCCGCTGGCGGTGCTGCGCGGCGAGCTGGAGGCGATTCAGGACGGGGTCCGGCGCTTTACCCCCGAGTCGATTCCTTCTCTGCAGGCTGAGGTGGCTACCCTCACCAAGCTGGTGGACGACCTCCATCAGCTGTCGATGTCCGACGAGGGGGCGCTGGCCTACCAGAAAACCTCACTGGATATCATCACCCTGCTGGAAGTGGCGGCGGGCGCTTTTCGCGAGCGCTTCGCCAGCCGGCAGCTAAGCATTCAGGTGTCGCTCCCGGAGCAGGCGATGATCTTCGGCGACCGCGACCGCCTGATGCAGCTCTTCAACAATCTGCTGGAGAACAGCCTGCGCTATACCGACAGCGGCGGCAGCCTGCACATTACCGCCCGCCGCAGCGGCCGGATGCTGGTGATTGACTTCGCCGACAGCGCCCCCGGCGTCAGCGATGAGCAGCTGGCCCGCCTGTGCGAACGCTTTTACCGGGCGGAAGGATCGCGCAACCGCGCCAGCGGCGGCTCCGGCCTCGGGCTGGCGATTTGCCTCAATATCGTAGCGGCCCACGGCGGCACCCTGCGTGCCGACCATTCGCCTTTTGGCGGGGTTAGCATTAAAGTTGAGTTACCTCTGGAACATGATTTACCGAGAGACGTATGACTGAATTGCCTGTAGATGAAAACACCCCACGCATCCTTATCGTGGAAGATGAACCGAAGCTCGGCCAACTGCTGATTGATTATCTGCAGGCCGCCGGCTATGCGCCTGCGTTGATTAACCACGGCGACAAGGTCCTGCCCTACGTCCGCCAGACGCCGCCGCACCTGATCCTGCTGGATCTGATGCTGCCCGGTACCGACGGTCTGACGCTGTGCCGGGAAATTCGCCGCTTCTCCGATGTTCCGGTGGTGATGGTGACGGCGAAAATCGAAGAGATCGACCGTTTGCTGGGGCTGGAAATAGGCGCCGACGACTATATCTGCAAGCCCTACAGCCCCCGGGAAGTGGTCGCCCGGGTAAAAACCATCCTCCGCCGCTGCAAGCCGCAGCGCGATCTGCAGGCGCTGGACGCCCAGAGCCCGCTGATTGTCGACGAAGGTCGTTTTCAGGCCTCCTGGCGCGACAAGCTGCTGGACCTCACTCCCGCCGAGTTCCGGCTGCTGAAAACCCTCTCCCAGGAGCCGGGCAAAGTGTTCTCCCGCGAACAGCTACTCAACCATCTGTATGACGATTATCGGGTAGTCACCGATCGCACCATCGACAGCCACATCAAGAACCTGCGGCGCAAGCTGGAGGCGCTGGACGCCGAGCAGTCGTTTATCCGCGCGGTGTATGGCGTTGGCTACCGCTGGGAAGCGGACGCCTGCCGGCTGGCGTAGTTAGCCTTTTCCCGGCTCGCGCTGCGCTTCGCCGGGCTACACGTTCACCGCCATCTGCAATCCGTAGCCCGGGTAAGGCGTTTACGCCGCAACCCGGGGAACTCCCTAGAGCCTATCCCACCAGGCGTTATTAACGCTGTCAGTGTGAGTACTGCCCAGGTTCAAAATGGCAAACAAATTAGCCATACTGAAAGATACCTATCTGATATTTACTCCCCTTCGCCGCGGCGCTACAATGCCCGCCCTTAATGTGGGGACACTCCCCAACTCGCCGCACCAGGTGCGGCGAATCTGACCTGTCATCAGAACGAGAACACCATGTTTAAACCAGAACTCCTCTCCCCGGCGGGAACGCTGAAGAATATGCGTTACGCTTTCGCCTATGGCGCCGATGCCGTTTATGCCGGCCAGCCGCGCTACTCGCTGCGCGTGCGTAACAACGAATTCAATCACGAAAATCTGCAGCTCGGCATCAATGAAGCCCACGCGCTGGGTAAAAAATTCTATGTGGTGGTCAACATCGCCCCGCATAACGCCAAGCTGAAAACGTTTATTCGCGATCTGAAGCCGGTGGTGGAGATGGGTCCGGACGCGCTGATCATGTCCGATCCTGGTTTAATCATGCTGGTGCGGGAACACTTCCCGGAGATGCCGATCCATCTTTCAGTGCAGGCCAACGCCGTCAACTGGGCGACGGTCAAATTCTGGCAGCAGATGGGGCTGACCCGCGTGATCCTGTCGCGTGAACTGTCGCTGGATGAAATCGAAGAGATTCGCCGCCAGGTGCCGGAGATGGAGATCGAGATTTTCGTCCACGGCGCGCTGTGCATGGCCTACTCCGGCCGCTGCCTGCTCTCCGGGTATATCAACAAGCGCGACCCGAACCAGGGGACCTGCACCAACGCCTGCCGCTGGGAATACAACGTGGCGGAAGGCAAAGAGGACGACGTCGGCAACATCGTCCACAAATATGAGCCGATCCCGGTGCAGACCGTGGAGCCCACCCTCGGCATCGGCGCGCCGACCGATAAAGTCTTTATGATTGAGGAAGCCAAACGTCCGGGCGAGTACATGACCGCCTTTGAGGACGAACACGGCACCTACATCATGAACTCGAAAGATCTGCGGGCTATCGCCCACGTTGAGCGTCTGACCCAGATGGGCGTTCACTCGCTGAAGATCGAAGGCCGCACCAAATCCTTCTACTACTGCGCGCGCACCGCTCAGGTTTACCGCAAGGCGATCGACGATGCCGCCGCCGGCAAACCGTTCGATACCAGCCTGTTGGAGACCCTGGAAGGGCTGGCCCACCGCGGGTACACCGAAGGCTTCCTGCGCCGCCATACCCATGATGATTATCAGAACTACGAGTACGGCTACTCCGTCTCCGAGCGCCAGCAATTTGTCGGCGAATTCACCGGAGAGCGTAACGGCCCGCTGGCGGCCGTGGCGGTCAAAAATAAGTTCAGCGTCGGCGACAGCCTTGAGCTGATGACCCCGCAGGGTAACGTCAATTTCACCCTTGAGCATATGGAGAATGGCAAAGGCGAAACCATGCCGGTGGCCCCGGGCGATGGCTATACCGTCTGGTTGCCTGTGCCGGACGACCTGCCCCTGCAGTATGCCCTGCTGATGCGCAACTTTACTGGTCAAACAACCAGAAATCCGCACGGTAACTAGTTAATTTGCGTTATTTTTCCACGATGTAAGGATATTAGAATCGGATCACATACCGTTTCGATCGAAACAGGTATCATCCATTTCGCTGAAAAACATAACCCATAAATGCTAGTTGTACCAGGAACCACCTCCTTAGCCTGCGTAATCTCCCTTACGCGGGCTTATTTTTTTGCCTCTCCTCCGGTCTTCGCTTTCGTCATGCGGTACACTTTATGCAACATTGAGCAATAAAGGTTCCCTTGATGATGTCTACGTTTCCTGCCAGCTTACTGATCCTTAACGGCAAAGGTGCCAATGAACCGCAGCTACGCGAAGCGGTTAACCTGTTACGCGATGAAGGGATTGATATTCACGTCCGCGTGACCTGGGAAAAGGGCGATGCCGCTCGGTTTATCGATGAAGCCCTGCAGCTGAACGTTGAAACGGTGATCGCCGGCGGTGGCGATGGCACCATTAATGAAGTGGCGACCGCGCTGGTGGAGCGCGGCGGCAAGATGGCGCTGGGGATTTTACCGCTGGGCACGGCTAACGACTTTGCCACCAGCGTCGGTATTCCGCAGGACCTGGCCAGCGCCCTCAAGCTGGCGATCGTCGGCCGCGATGTGCCGATAGATATCGCCCGGGTGAATGATAAAACCGGCTTTATTAATATGGCGACCGGCGGGTTCGGCACCCGGATCACCACCGAAACGCCGGAAAAACTCAAGGCCGCGCTCGGCGGTGTCTCTTATTTAATCCACGGTCTGATGCGCATGGATACCCTGAAGCCGGACCGCTGCGAGATCCGCGGGGAGAACTTTCACTGGCAGGGCGATGCGCTGGTCATCGGCATCGGCAACGGCCGCCAGGCCGGCGGCGGTCAGCAGCTGTGTCCGGAGGCGTTGATAAACGATGGTCTGCTGCATCTGCGCATTTTCACCGGCGAAGAGCTGATCCCTGCCCTGTTCAGCACCCTGGCGAATCCGGAAAACTCGCCGAATATTGTTGACGGTGTCTCCTCGTGGTTTGAAATAACCGCGCCCCATGAGATGACCTTTAACCTCGACGGCGAGCCGCTCAGCGGCAAAACCTTCCGTATGGAGCTGTTGCCGGCGGCCCTGCGCTGCCGGCTGCCGCCCGACTGCCCGCTGCTACGCTGATCAGGCTTCGCAAAGCAAAGACGGCGCCCGGCTGGTATACAGCAGCCGGGTTCGTTGATTGAGCCTCTGAATGTTAAGGTAAAACGGCGCCTGCGGCTGCAGGAAAAACCTGGGCAGGATATCGATCCAAACACCGCGCTTACATTAATAGACGATACCCACAACCACAAAAAACTATTATATCAAATAGTTACCTATTAAAATGGGCGCATCTGCCGTGAGACAATGCGCCATAAAGCTTAGTATTCCGCCACCTCGCGCGCCATTTCGCGCGTATATTGCCGACTGGCGTTAACCAGCATCTGCGTATAGGCCGTCTGCGCCTGGCCGCTGACCAGCGCATCGACCGTCAGGGTTTCGAGGATCTTCCCGTACTGCATCACCGCCACTTTCTGGCATAAGTGGGCAATAACCCCAAGATCGTGGGTGACCATCAGGTAAGTGAGCTTAGCCTCCCGCTGCAGTTCCGCCAGCAGGTTAAGGATCTCAGCCTGCACCGACACATCCAGCGCCGACGTCGGCTCATCCAGCAGCAGCACCTGAGGCTCAAGAATCAGCGCTCTGGCTATCGCCACGCGCTGCCGCTGCCCGCCGGAGAGCTGATGCGGATAGCGCTCGCGAAAGGCGCGGTTGAGGCCAACTTTATCCAGTAGCACATTGATCCGCCGGTCGCGGTCGTTGATACGATGGATCTGCAGCGGCTCTTCGAGGATATCGCCAATGGTGTGACGGGGATGCAGCGATCCGTAGGGGTCCTGAAATACCATCTGCACCTGACGGCAGCGCTCGCGGCTAATTTCATGCCCTAAGGGCTGAGCATCGATGGTCAGTTCCCCCTGCCAGTGGGTAAACAGCCCCGCCAGGCACTTGAGCACCGTCGTTTTACCGGAACCGGACTCTCCTACCAGACCGTAGATCTCGCCGGGCTTAACGTGGAAACTGACGTCATACAGCACCTGGTTACGCTTCTCCCCCTCGCCAAACGCGAGGTTGAGATGTTGAACTTCAATCATTATCCGCTCCTTAATCCGTTAACCAGCTGGCCTGACGCTGCAGCACCGGCAGTATCGGGCGACGATGCTGCATATCCGGCAGCGAGTTAATCAATCCCTGAGTGTAGGGGTGACGGGCGTGATCGAGATCTTTAGCGGCGATGGACTCCACTACCCGTCCGGCGTACATCACCAGCACCCGGTCGCAGAAGCTGCGCACCAGGTTGATATCGTGGCTGATAAAAATCAGCCCCAGCCCGCGCGACTGAACCAGGTCATCCAGCAGGCCCAGCACCTGCAGGCGCACCGACACGTCCAGCGCGGAGGTGGGCTCATCGGCAATGATCAGCTCCGGGTCGGTAATCAGCATCATGGCGATCATGATGCGCTGTCCCTGTCCGCCGGATATTTCATGCGGATAAAGCTGATAAACGCGCTCCGGCTGGCGAATACGCACCACCTCCAGCATCTCCAGCGCCCTGGCTTTCGCCTCATCTTTGCGCCCGGGATGATGAGTAAGCCAGGCCTCGGCGATTTGCTTACCCACGCAGACCACCGGATTCAGCGAATATTTCGGATCCTGCATAATCATCGAGATACGTTTGCCGCGTACGCCGCGCATCTGCGCTTCGCTAAGATGCTGCAGATCGAGGTCGGCAAACTGCATCCGGCTGGCGCTGACGCGGGCCTTTTTCGGATGCAGCTGCAGCAGCGCGCGCCCAACGGTGGACTTACCCGAACCGGACTCGCCGACAATAGCCAGCTTCTCATGTCCCAGCTGGAAGGAGACGCCGCGCACGGCGTGGGTCACCGCGCTACCGTTAACAAAGTCGACGCACAAATCGCGCACGTCGAGCAGCGGTGCATTATTCACTACGGGGATCGAGGATGTCACGTAGGCCATCTCCTAAGAAGTTGAACGCTAAGCTATTGATCAAAATCGCCAGCCCCGGAATGGTTACGACCCACCAGCACTCCATCATATAAGTGCGCCCGCTGGAGATCATCGCTCCCCACTCCGGCTCTGGCGGCTGCGCGCCGAGGCCGAGAAAGCCGAGGCCGGCCGCGGTCAGAATGATCCCGGCCATATTCATGGTGATACGGATAATGACCGAGGGCAGACACAGCGGCACGATATGGCGCCAGAGGACGCGGGCCGATGAAGCGCCCTGCAGACGCACGGCGGAGATAAAATCAGCCTGGCGCAGAGAGAGCGTTTCGGCGCGCGCCAGACGGGCAATCGGCGGCCAGGCGGTCAGCGTGATGGCGATAACCACGTGCTCCAGCCCCGGTCCTAAAGCGGCGACAAACGCCAGCGCCAGGACCAGACTCGGGAAGGAGATGAAAATATCGGTGACGCGCATCAGCACCATATCGACTTTACCGCCGAAATAACCGGCGCTGACGCCCAGCAGCAGTCCGAGCGGACCGACGGTCACTGAGACCAGCAGCACGATATAGAGCGTGATGCGGGAGCCGTACACCAGGCGACTAAAGATATCCCGGCCAAACTCATCGGTGCCGAACCAGTGCTGCGCATTCGGCGCGACCAGCGCACTATTCAGGTGCTGTACCAGCGGGTTATAAGGCGCAATCAGCGGCGCGAAAATCGCCACCACCAGCAGCATAAAGATAATTCCTCCGCCGATGGCCGTGAGCGGATTGCGCGCCATTTTGCCGATAAACCCGACGGCCCGCGCCGCCGCGCGTTGCAGCCGCTGACGGCCTTCGCCCGCACCACCCGAAAGCGGCGAATCCAGAGAAACGGTCATGATTTTGTCCTCGGGTCAAAGAATTGATACAGCATGTCGGAGAGCAGGTTGAGCATCACGAAGATCACCCCCACCAGCAGCACGCAGCCCATCACCGCATTCATATCGCCCAGCAGCAAGCTTCCGGTAAGGTAGGAGCCAAACCCCGGCCATGAGAAGACGGTTTCAATCAGCACCGCGCCTTCCAGCAGCGCGCCGTAGGCCAGCGCCACCACCGTCAGCAGTTGCACGAGGATGTTACGAAACGCATGGTTCCAGATAACCTGGCGCTCGGTCAGCCCTTTCACCCGGGCGGTAATAATGAACTCCTGCGACAGCTGGGCCAGCATAAAGCTGCGGGTCATACGGCTGATATAAGCCAGCGAGTGAAAACCCAGCAGCGAGGCGGGAAGAATCAGATGATTAATGGCGTTCCAGAACACCTGGCCGTTGCCGGCCAGCAGCGCATCAACGGTGATCAGCCCGGTGCGGCGCGGCACCACACCATCCAGCCCGAGATCTACCCTCCCGGCGCCGCCTACCCAGCCAAGCCAGGCATAGAACACCAGCAGCCCCATCATCCCGACCCAAAAGATCGGCGTCGAGTAGCCCGCCAGGCTGATAATGCGTACCACATAATCGGAGACGCTATTGCGCCGCGCCGCCGCCAACACGCCCAGCGGAATACCTAGACCCGCGCCGACAATAATCGCCATCGTTGCCAGCTCCATGGTGGCCGGGAAGACGCGGATAATATCGTCCACCACCGGTTTCCCGGTCAGCAGCGCGTTGCCCAGATCGCCGTGCAACAGGTTGACGAAATAGATGCCAAACTGGGTGGTCAGCGATTTATCAAACCCCAGCTGCTGGTAAACCTGCTGATAGGTACTCTGGTCAGCATCCGGGCCGACAATCGCCAGCACCGGGTCGATGGGCATGACGCGGCCAATGGTAAAGGTCAGCAGCAGCAGGCCGAACAGTGTAATCACCACCTGCAGTAGCCGTTTTGATAAGCGCCGGCCGCGTGAGCCGGGCGCAAGGATTGCGGTACTCATCCTTTCTCTCCTTCGCGGACTTTATAGACGTCACGCAGAAAAGTGGTGGCGGAGGGGTGCGGCTGATACTCCCGTACCTCGTTGCGCACGACGACCGAATCAACCATCTGTGAAAGCGGAATTAAAGCCGGAACCAGCTGGTCGTAGCGTGTCTGGATGGCCTGGTAGTCAGCCACCTGTTTTTGCGGATCGCGTTCCAGCAGGGCCTGGTCAATCATCGTATTCAGTTGCGGGTCGTAAAAACCGGTACGCCAGCCCTGGAAGTTGGTCAGGCGCGCCTTATCGCTGTTATCCGGGTTATAGACCAGCGCGCGCAGGCTGGAGTACGGATGCGGCTCCATCCCGCTGCCGCCGCGACCTACCAGCAGGTCAAATTTACGCTCGCGCATTGCGCCGTAGATCTGGTTACCAGTGCCGGTGATGATTTTGGCGTTAATCCCCGCCTGCATCAGCGTCGACTGCACGGCGATAGCGATGTTAAGAAATGGCTGATCGGAGAGTACCCGCAGCGTGGTATCAAAGCCGTTGGGATATCCCGCTTCCGCCAGCAGCTTTTTCGCCCGCGCCACGTCCAGCCTGTAGCCGGGATCGGGTAGCGTGGACGGCATTCCCGCTTTGATAGGCCGCTGGTGCAGCACGCCGTAGCCCGGCATCAGCGCTTTATTGATACCTTGGTAATCAATCAGATAGCGCACCGCCTCGCGCACTTTCGGATTGGCGAAGTGCGCCTCTTTCATGCTCATCGCCACGTAGTACATGGTGCCGCGCTGCACCGCATCGAGGGTCAGCTGCGGGTCGCTGCGCAGGGCGTTGATATCGGAAACCGCCATATTGTTGGCAATATCAAGGTCGCCTTTTTCGGTCATCAGGCGCAGAGTTTGCGACTCCTGGAAATGACGCAGTACCACGCGGCTCATTTTCGCCTCGCCGCGCCAGTAGTCAGGGTTGCGCTTCATGCGCAGCACATCTTTCGCCTGCCAAGTTTCGAGGATAAACGGCCCGGAACCGGCTTCATGGGTGGTTAGCCAGCGGTTACCCCAGTCGTTATCCTGCTGGTGGCTTTGCACCGTTTTACTGTCCAGCACTCCGAGGTTGCCCAGCGCCGCCAGCGAGTAAATCACCAGCTGCGGATCGTTATCTTTGGGTAATACGATTTGCACCGTGAAGCGGTCCGGCGCGCTGACCTGGCTGTCGATATTTTTCTTACTGAAGCCATAGGATTTCCATACTGAGGCCTGGGCCAGGTTGAGGTGCAGGATGCGCCGCATTGACCACACGACGTCGGCGGCGGTCAGCGGGTTGCCGGAGTGAAACTTAACGTCATCGCGCAGATGAAAGGTCAGGGTTTTGCCGTCGGGGCTGATATCCCAGGATTTCGCCAGCGCGGGCCTGACGGTGGTGAGCTGCTCAGGGTCAAGCTCCACCAGCGAGTCGTAGAGGTTGACCACGATCCCCACCACTTCGTTACCGGTCATCGCCGCCGGGTCAAGGGTGAGCAGGTTATTCATATTCATGCCGATGATCAGCTGGTCGGGCGGCGTTTTCGCCACCGCCTCCCCGCTCCCCATCGACATGGCGAGCGCGAGAATACACGCTCCCAGTAAGGAGGTTTTTTTCATATCTCTGTTTGCCTGTACTGTAGGGTACATGTTGCCGGATGGCGGCATTTTCGGCTTATCCGGTCTACCGGGCCGCAGGCTCGATAAGCGCAGCGCCATCGGGTATTTATTTTTTTAAATCAGTCGTGGCTAACGGTATTGGCTTCGATATACGCAAAATTAATGTCTTCACCGAGACCCGGACGTTGTGACAAATGCACAAATCCCTGGTCATCCATCGGGTCGACAATGCTGTTGAGATAGGCCGCCGGTTCATCGTAGTCGAGGAACGGATGCAGCAGGCCGCGCTCGTACCAGCGGCAGTTGCGGATCGCGCCCACCACCGCCAGGCTTGCCGCTCCGTTGCCGTGGACTTCGCAATCCATGCCGAAAGATTCCGCCAGCGCCGCCACCTTCATGGTCGGTGTAATCCCCCCCACGCCGTTAGCGCCGGCGCGCAGAATGTCGCAGGCCCCGGCTTTCACCCATTCGGCGCGCATGTGGTGCTTGCCGCCGAAGCTCTCCGGCCCGACGATGGGAATCGACAGGTTTTCCGCCAGCCACGCATAGGAAGACATCGAATCCTCCTCCATCGGCTCTTCAAACCAGGCGAAATTGAGTTTTTCCAGCTCTTTGCCGATCCACAGCGCCTCGGCGCGGCTGTACCAGTGATAGCCATCAATCATCAGGTCAATATCCGGCCCTACGGCTTCGCGCACCGCCGCGCAGGCTTTAATGTCCATTTTGGGATTGGGCGCAAAAGAGATTGGCGGCATCCAGGTGTGCAGTTTGATAGCCTTGTAGCCGCGGGCGACCAGCTTCTCAGCAAAAGCGGCATACTCTTCCGGGGTCGACAGGCCGCCCGGCAGATCGTCGCCGCACATGGTGCTACCGTAAGCCGGGACAGTGTCGCGATAGCCGCCGAGCAGCTTATAAACCGGCATCTTAAGGCTGCGGCCGATCAGGTCCCACAGCGCCTGTTCAACAAACGACAGCGCGCGCTCCGTTAGCTGATGTGCGCTGCCGCGCTGCCAGTGGTTAAGATCCTGCCAGATACGCTCACGGTTAAACGGGTCCTGTCCCACCAGCACTTTGCGAAAAAAAGTATTCACCACGAACGGGCGCACGACTTCCGGAGGCGCAAACGAAAAGCCCTGCGCCCCATCATCAGCGGTGATGGTCAGCATCGCCATTTTGGCCATGCTTTCAACCCCCGGATGGGAGTGCCCGGCGCTGTCGGAAACCCGACGAGTGGGATATTGGAAAACGGTGACATTCACAGATTCAATTTTCATGCTCGGTCCTTATCACGGCCAAATCCGATCGACACAAGCAGATCGGCAAAGCGGTTTCACATTATTGAAAATACGTTTCAATATATAATCTAAGCACAACTTCGTAGTAGTGCCTCGGACAAACACCGCTAAGCAAGGCCATAAATTTGGGCATTGGCACAACAAGACGTGACTGTTTTCACAAAAGATGAGCGAAATGTGAGGCAGATCGACCAGGAGAAAAAAGGGCGTGAGCGCAGAGAAGAGATTAACCGACCAGCTACATCCCGGGAATGTCTGCGCCCACAAATGGCTGACTTAAACCGCCGCCGCTGGCTCCGCGCTAAGCGCTTCCAGCAGTTCAGGTAAGGTTTGATAGCGGCCAGCGGCGGCCTGATAGCGCCCCTGTCGGCTATCTTCGGCAACCACCGCCGTGGGAATACCGGCGGCCTGAGCCGCGCAAAAGCCGGTAAAGCTATCCTCAATCACCAGACACTGGCTGGCGTTGAGATTGAGCTTGCGCAGCGTCGTCAGATAAACCGCCGGATGTGGCTTTCCACGTTCTTCATCATCTGCGCTGCAAACCACGTCGAAAAAGTGCCAGAGCGAGAGCTTGTTCAGCACAGCGGCAATAACCTGGCGGGATGATGACGTGGCGAGCGCAATTTGATAGCCCGCCTCACGAAAATAGCGTAACGCCTCATGCACGCCGTGCATCGGCTCGGCTTCGGTGGCGATCAGGCCGGTAATACGCTGCAATATCGCGTCTTCAAGCCGCTGCGGAGCGAGATCAAGCTGAAAATAGCGGCACCAGGTGCCGGCAATGTCGTCGAGGCGCTTGCCCTTGGTCAGGGTTTCACATTCAGCAACGCTCGCCGTTGCCCCCCACTGCGCGAGGGCGTCAATCTGCGCCTGACGCCACAGCGCCTCGGAATCAATAATCACGCCATCCATGTCAAAAATAACCGCCTGCATACTCATTCGTTCACCTCATTAAGGCTGGCATGAAGCGCATGCCAGCCGCAGTACCTATGAGAATTCAACCTGCTCGCGGGCGGTTGCTTCCTTGTGGGAGAACCCCGGCTGCTCCACGCGGATAAAGGCGCAGAGGAAAAAGGCCACCACGTACAATCCGGTATAGGCGATCACCACCCCGATGGTGCTGAAGAACGGCAGCAGCACCACGGCAATAGCCGGTGCGAGAAAGTTCGACATCCCCGCCGACAGGTTATAGACCGAAATGGCCGCACCTTTATGCTTCGGCTCCAGCGCCGGGAACACGGCCGCCAGCGGCACGAAGGCGGCGACAAAGATCCCGAGGGCGATGGCGGGGATCAGCGCCATCGCAAAGCTATGGCCAAAGTGCTGAGGAATGTAGTAAAACGCCAGGCTGGAGAGCGCCATCCCGATGCAGCCGAACCAGCGCACCACCTTCATCCAGCCCAGTTTTTCCCCGAGGATCCCCCACAGCACGTTAGAGAAAATGGTGGTGAAGAAGAAGACTGCCCATACCTGGAGCCATTCTGAAGTGCTGAAGCCCAGCTCATCGACAAACATCATCGGCATAATCACCGCAAAGCCGAACAGCGAGAGGGTATTGATGATCCTCACCATGCTCGACAGCAGAATATTGCGGTTGGTATAGAGCAGCGTCG
>NZ_JAGRQZ010000004.1:0-136886 GCF_018223915.1 Klebsiella sp. 64 | reverse complement strand
GGAACTTGTTCGCACCTTCCCTAGTTCTGATACCGAAATAGTTGCAAAGCTGATATCCATCCTTGAAAGCCAGGGCCAAGTAGTTAACAACGATCAACGTTCAGACATTGAAGCAGCTGTCGCAGCTGCTAATGAAGGAGATGGTAAAGAAGCCAAATCTTTGCTGGCTAAGGTTTGCGGTCCAGTCTGGGAATCCGTACAACCGGTTATGTGGCCGATCGTTGGCGAGCTAGTGAAAAGAAGTCTTGGTCTTTAAAGCAGTCAGTTTTATTTAAGCCGCGTTTGCGGCTTTTTTTCGTTTAGGCTCGATGGTATCGTCAAAGTTACCAAGCGACTTATACCTAACCTTACTTATAGATGGCACCCCCATGGCCCCCCCGAAAAAAGCAAAAGGGCTGGCGATTTCTCGCCAGCCCTTGCTGTGTCTGGTGGCCCCTGTTGGGTTTGAACCAACGACCAAGCGATTATGAGTCGCCTGCTCTAACCACTGAGCTAAGGGGCCGTGGCGAGGGATTATAAAGTAACTGGCGATTGCAATCCAGCGTAAAGCGCGCAGCTGCTGTTTTTATAAACAATGCATTTTCAATCCTTTATAATCATGTTTTAGCCATACAGCCGGAGAAAACATGATTAGCGATATCCTTGCGCCGGGCCTGCGCGTTGTCTTTTGCGGTATCAACCCGGGGAAGTCCTCCGCCCATACCGGCTTTCATTTTGCCCATCCTGGCAATCGCTTCTGGAAGGTCATCCATCAGGCCGGGTTCACCGATCGGCAGCTCAGGCCGGAAGAGGAGCTGCAGCTGCTGGATACGCGCTGCGGCATCACCATGCTGGTAGAGCGTCCGACGGTGCAGGCCAGCGAGATCGCCTTGCAGGAGTTACGCAGCGGCGGCCGTGAGCTGGTGCGGAAGATTGAGGAGTATCAGCCGCAGGCGCTGGCGGTGCTCGGCAAGCAGGCCTTCGAGCTGGCCTTTAACCAGCGCGGCGCGAAGTGGGGGAAACAGGCCATGACCATCGGGACGACCCAGGTGTGGGTGCTGCCTAATCCCAG
Source organism: Klebsiella sp. 64 (assembly GCF_018223915.1). Lineage (NCBI taxonomy): Bacteria > Pseudomonadati > Pseudomonadota > Gammaproteobacteria > Enterobacterales > Enterobacteriaceae > Klebsiella > Klebsiella sp. 64. The sequence goes on along the minus strand of NZ_JAGRQZ010000004.1, from coordinate 135,835 downwards.
CGGCTTAAACCGGGCGACGCTCGATAAGCTGGTGGCGGCCTATCGTGAACTGGACGATGCCCTGGCAACCCGCGGCCAGTAGCGGAGAGAGGCGACTTTCCCGGGATGGCCACCTGAACGCCATAAAAAAAGCTCCCCGCAGGGAGCTTTTTAACAGGCTGTAGACGATGCCCCGCGACGATTAATCGTCAAGGAAGCTACGCAGCACTTCAGAACGGCTCGGGTGGCGCAGTTTACGCAGCGCCTTCGCTTCGATCTGACGGATACGTTCGCGGGTAACGTCGAACTGTTTACCCACTTCTTCCAGCGTGTGGTCGGTGTTCATGTCGATACCGAAACGCATACGCAGCACTTTCGCTTCACGAGCGGTGAGGCCGGCCAGCACGTCATGCGTTGCCGCGCGCAGGCTCTCGGTGGTCGCAGAATCCAGCGGCAGCTCGAGGGTGGTATCCTCGATGAAATCCCCCAGATGCGAATCTTCATCGTCGCCGATCGGCGTTTCCATGGAGATAGGCTCTTTGGCGATCTTCAGCACTTTACGGATTTTGTCTTCCGGCATCAGCATACGCTCAGCCAGCTCTTCCGGGGTCGGTTCACGGCCCATCTCCTGCAGCATCTGACGGGAGATACGGTTGAGCTTGTTGATAGTCTCAATCATATGCACCGGAATACGGATGGTGCGCGCCTGATCCGCGATAGAGCGGGTGATGGCCTGACGGATCCACCAGGTGGCGTAGGTCGAGAACTTGTAGCCGCGACGGTATTCGAACTTATCGACCGCTTTCATCAGACCGATGTTGCCTTCCTGAATCAGGTCGAGGAACTGCAGACCGCGGTTGGTGTATTTCTTGGCGATAGAGATAACCAGACGCAGGTTCGCTTCAACCATCTCTTTCTTCGCACGACGGGCTTTCGCTTCGCCGATGGACATGCGACGGTTGATATCTTTAACCTGCTCGATGGTCAGGCCGGTCTCTTCTTCAATCTGCTGCAGCTTCTGCAGGCCGCGCTGCACATCTTCTTTCACTTCCAGCAGCTTCTCAGACCACGGCTTGTTCATTGCCACCGCGGCGTTGAACCAGGTTTCGCTGGTTTCGTTGCCGGTGAACAGGGTGATGAAGTTTTTCTTCGGCATTTTGCACTGCTCAACGCACAGCTTCATGATGATACGTTCCTGAGTACGAACGCGATCCATCATGCTGCGCATGCTGTTGACCAGGTAATCGAACTGCTTCGGCACCAGGCGGAACTGCTTGAAGACTTCAGACAGCTTCAGGATCTCTTCCTGGGCGGCGGCATGGCTACGACCTTTGGCTTTGATGGTGTCGCGCGTCAGCTCGTACTGGGTACGCAGCTCGGCGAATTTCTCACGGGCCAGCTCTGGGTCGATGCTGTTGTCGTCATCGCTGTTGTCGTCGGCGTCTTCATCTTCGTCTTCGTCTTCGTCGTCATCCATCTCTTCCTGAGACAGCTCGGAGCCAACGTGGGTGGCGGTTGGCGCCATATCTTCTTCGGCGTTCGGATCGACGAAACCGGTGATCAGATCGGACAGACGGGCTTCTTCCGCTTCAACGCGGTCGTACTGCTCAAGCAGGTAGGTGATCGCTTCCGGATATTCGGCAACGGAGCACTGCACCTGATTGATGCCGTCTTCGATGCGTTTGGCGATGTCAATTTCGCCTTCACGGGTCAGCAGCTCTACGGTACCCATTTCACGCATGTACATACGCACCGGGTCGGTCGTGCGCCCGATTTCGGATTCCACGCTGGAGAGCACCTGCGCGGCGGCTTCGGCAGCATCTTCATCCGCGGTGTTTTCGGCAAGCATCAGATCATCGGCATCCGGTGCTTCTTCCATCACCTGAATACCCATGTCGTTGATCATTTGGATGATGTCTTCGATCTGATCGGAATCGACGATATCTTCCGGCAGATGGTCATTGACCTCGGCATAGGTCAGATAGCCTTGCTCCTTACCACGTTGGACAAGAAGCTTCAGCTGTGACTGCGGGTTTTGCTCCATAAGACGGTATCCACACTTAATTCGTTTGATTGGTGTCGGCAGACGGGCTGTCGACATTTAAAGCGAGGGCGTACTTATATTATTGCCGCTGCGCCTCTGCGCGGCTGTCGGGGGCTTCCCGATCGATACTCGGCACTTAAGCCGTTAAATACTTTTCCTTCACGTTGTTCTGCGTTTTCTTACTGCTTTGATACAACGTGAAGGATATTGTCTGTCATTTATTTTTTCGCCAGCTCCTGGCTGATGGTCCAGAGCTCCCGGCGTTCTTCACTGCTTAAACCGTGTGTGCGATCGCGAGCTATCAACTCTTCCTGTCGCAGTTCCAGCAGTGAATCAAACATATGGTTGAGCGAGTCGGTGAAGGTTTGTTCAGCGATGTCTTTATCTGCTATATCGTCCCACATCGACAGTTTTTCAAGGGTTGCCGCCTCTTTTGTGCCGCGATATTGCTCTAAAAGTTGCCCGGTTGTCAGACCAGGCTGCGCCAGACAGCTCTTCACCAGTTCGCTGAACAGGCTCAGCCCCGGCATTTTGCGCGAGTCCAGTCCCTCCAGCGGCGGGACTAACGGCGCCAGATCCGGGTTTTGCACCAGCAGTCCTATCAGTATACGCATGGTCGTGCGTTTTAGCTGCGGTGCGGGACGCGGCGCGCCATTTTCCGCCTGTTTTGGCATTAATCGTTCAAGCTGCGCGTCATCTAAAATGCCCAGCTTATTGCCCAACTCCTGACGCAAATAGATGCGCAGCGTTTCGCCCGGGACCTGGGTTATCAGCGGCAGTGCCAGCGTGCTCAGCTGCGCACGCCCGTCCGGAGTACTCAGATCGACCTGCGGCAGCAGGCTGTTAAACAAGAACGTGGAGAGCGGCTGAGCCTGCTCCATCCGCGCCTCGAACGCCGCTTTGCCCTCTTTACGCACCAGCGTATCCGGGTCTTCGCCGTCAGGCAGAAACATAAAGCGTAGCTGGCGACCATCGGTCATGTACGGCAGCGCCGTCTCCAGCGCGCGCCAGGCGGCATCGCGGCCGGCCCGGTCGCCGTCGTAGCAGCAGATGACGTTATTCGTCACCCGGAACAGCAGCTGGATATGGTCGGCCGTGGTCGAGGTACCCAGCGAGGCCACGGCATAATTAATGTCGTACTGCGCCAGCGCCACGACGTCCATATACCCTTCGACAACCAGCAAACGCGGTGGTTCGGGGTTATCCTGCTGCGCTTCATACAGGCCATACAGCTGGCGGCCTTTATGGAATATGTCGGTTTCCGGGGAGTTCAGATACTTCGGCAGGGCATCGCCCAGCACCCGTCCGCCAAACCCAATCACCCGGCCTCGCTTATCGCGGATGGGGAACATCACCCGTTCGCGGAAGCGGTCGTAACTGCGTCCCTGATCGTTGGTGACCAGCATGCCGGCATCAATAAGCGACTGGCGGTTTTCCTGATTGCCGCCAAACCGTTTTAAAACGTTATCCCAACCTGGGGGAGCATAGCCGATGGCAAAGCGCGTAATCACCTCGCTGCTTAACCCCCGTTTCGCCAGGTACTGGCGCGCAGGATCGGCGGCGGGCTGCATCAGAGACTGTTGATAAAACGCATTCAGACCATCCAGTAACTGGTAGAGGTTCTGCCGTTGATGGCGCTCTATCTGGCTGGGTCCGTTGCCTGCTTCATAAGGCACTTCGAGGTTGTGCATGGCGGCCAGCTCTTCGACCGTTTCCACGAACTCGAGCTTGTCGTAGTTCATCAGGAAGTCGATAGCATTGCCGTGCGCCCCGCAGCCGAAGCAGTGGTAAAACTGTTTTTCACCGTTGACGGTGAAAGAGGGGGTTTTTTCGTTATGGAACGGACAGCACGCGTGAAAATTTTTGCCCTGCTTTTTCAGCTTTACCCGCGCATCGATCAGATCGACGATGTCGGTTCTGGCAAGCAGATCGCTAATAAATACACGTGGAATTCGTCCAGCCATAAGCCCCGTTATTTCTGATGACTATAAACGAAAATAAGCCGCGCATTCCTTTCGGAAGCACGGCCTTACAACTACAACTCGGTCTGAATTGAGAGCGTCGCTCTCAACAGATTAGTACAGACGAGTACGGCGTGCGTTTTCGCGAGCCAGTTTCTTCGCGTGACGTTTCACTGCAGAAGCTTTAGCGCGCTTACGTTCGGTAGTCGGTTTTTCATAGAACTCACGACGACGAACTTCCGCCAGAACACCTGCTTTTTCGCAGGAACGCTTGAAGCGACGCAGAGCTACGTCGAACGGCTCGTTTTCACGTACTTTAATTACCGGCATGTGCCTCTCACCTTTGATTAATTCGGTTTGCCGCTGGCCGCAATGCCAGCTTATTTCAAAATGGTGCGGAATTTTACTGCAACTACTGCTGCTTTGTAAAGCACCGGCGCCTTTTTTGAAAGGGACTTTTATAAGGGTGAGGAGTATACACGAAGAGAGCACCAGGGGTGAGCAAAGTTTTACATCGCCGGTCATTGGACCTACACTGCGCGGTATTGAAGCGAGGTAAAACAACTCATGCGTGTACTGGGCATTGAAACATCCTGCGATGAAACCGGCATCGCGATTTATGACGACCAGCAAGGTCTGTTAGCCAACCAATTGTATAGTCAGGTGAAACTGCATGCGGATTACGGCGGCGTGGTGCCGGAGCTGGCATCGCGCGACCACGTGCGCAAAACGGTGCCGCTGATCCAGGCGGCGCTGAAAGAAGCCGGTCTGACGGCGAAAGATATCGACGCCGTCGCCTATACGGCGGGTCCAGGCCTGGTCGGCGCGCTGCTGGTCGGGGCGACCGTTGGCCGGTCGCTGGCCTTCGCCTGGAACGTGCCGGCGATCCCGGTACACCATATGGAAGGGCATCTGCTGGCGCCGATGCTGGAAGATAATCCGCCGGCGTTCCCGTTCGTCGCGCTGCTGGTTTCCGGCGGCCACACCCAGTTGATTAGCGTCACCGGTATTGGTCAGTATGAACTGTTGGGCGAGTCGATTGACGATGCGGCGGGCGAAGCCTTTGATAAGACGGCGAAGCTGCTGGGACTGGATTATCCCGGCGGGCCGATGCTGTCGAAAATGGCGTCCCAGGGCACCGAAGGCCGCTTTGTCTTCCCGCGGCCGATGACCGACCGTCCGGGGCTGGACTTCAGCTTCTCCGGCCTGAAGACCTTCGCCGCCAACACCATTCGCGGCAACGGCGACGATGAGCAAACCCGCGCCGACATCGCCCGGGCGTTTGAGGATGCGGTCGTCGATACGCTGATGATTAAATGTCGCCGCGCGCTGGAGCAAACCGGCTTTAAGCGTCTGGTGATGGCGGGAGGCGTGAGCGCCAACCGTACCCTGCGGGCGAAGCTGGCGGAGATGATGCAAAAACGCGGCGGCGAGGTGTTCTACGCCCGCCCTGAGTTCTGTACTGACAACGGCGCGATGATCGCCTACGCCGGCATGGTGCGTCTGCAAACCGGCGCCAAAGCCGAGCTCGGCGTGACGGTTCGCCCGCGCTGGCCGCTGGCCGAACTGCCTGCCGCCTAACGCATCCTGAAACAGGCCGACGTCACGTCGGCCTGCCTTCCTGACTACTCCATACTTTTACACAGCGAGCAGATGGCTCCCTGATGCTTGTGCGAGTGCATCACGTCCGGGCGCTCGTACTCTTCCTCACAGCTAACGCATTGATACACGGTGGTGGAGGCGTTCCCCGCCGCGTCATAGCGCGGCTCGGCGATGCCGTCATCCACCTGCTTAATATAGTAGCGCCCGCGGGTAAGGAGCCCCATCAGCGGGGTCATGACAAAGGCAACGACCAGCGCAATCAGCGGCGAGAACGGCGCCAGCGTCGCCCCCAGCAGACCGAAGAAGGCGCAGATCGACAGCCCGGCGGCCAGACCAAAGGAGACCACGCCCACCGGGTTAACGTTGTAGATCATGCCGCGGCGATACTCCGGCTGCGCCGGCGCCAGCTTGAGCAAGCCTTTATTAAAGGTGATGTCGGTCGCCACCACCACGACCCAGGCGATGGCGAAGTTGGAGTAAAAGCCGAGGATCCACGACAGGGCGCTGAACATATCGCCCTCCATCAGCGCCAGGGCAATCGCCAGGTTGACCACCACAAAAATAATCCGTCCCGGATAGCGTTTGGTGGTGCGGGTCCAGGCGCTGGTCCACGCCAGCGAGCCGGAGTAGGCATTGGTGACGTTAATTTTGATCTGCGAGATCACCACCAGCACCACCGCCAGCGTCAGGGCCAGCCAGCCGGGCACCAGGTTATCGAAGACGCTGACGAACTGCTGCACCGGTTCGGTATTGTGCACCGCCGGGAAACGGGTCAACAGATAGAAGCCGAGGAAGGCGCCGATGATCTGTTTGATCGCCCCTAACACCACCCAGCCCGGGCCGGCGGAAAAGACCGCCAGCCACCAGCTTTTACGATTCTCCGCGGTCTTAGGCGGCATAAAGCGCAGGTAATCAATTTGCTCGCCAATCTGCATGATCAGCGACAGGCATACCCCGGCGCCGAGCATGATGGCGGTAATATCCACCGTCGACGCGCTGTTTTTACCGGCGAAATGCAGGAAGCCGTCCACCAGCTGCGGATCTTTGACAATTAGCCACACCACCGGCACCACCATCAGCACCAGCCACAGCGGCGTGGTCCACACCTGCAGGCGGGTCAGGGCTTTCATGCCATAGACCACCAGCGGGAGCACCATCAGGGTGGCGATCAGATATCCCATCCACAGCGGGATCCCGAGGCCCACCAGCAGGCCCTGGGCCATGATCGAGCCTTCGAGGGCGAAGAAGATAAAGGTGAAGCCGGCAAAAATAATGCTGGTGATCACCGAGCCGAAATAGCCGAAGCCGGCGCTGCGGGTGATCAGGTCAAGGTCAATGTTGTAGCGCGCGGCGGTGATCGCCAGCGGAATGCCGGTGAGGAAGATCACCAGCGCCGCCACCAGGATCGAATAGATGGCGTTGCTGGTGCCCCAGGCCATACCGATGCTGGCGCCGATGGAAAAGTCGGCCAGATAGGCAATGCCGCCCAGCGCGGTGACCGCGACGACGCCCGGACCCCAGCGGCGAAAGCTCAGCGGGGCGTAACGTAAGGTGTAATCTTCTAAGGTTTCCCGGGAGCCGGAAGTCCGCGTTGTCGCGGGTAATTCAGGGTTAAGATCCAGTGATGACATAGTCATTCCTTAATGGTTAGGCATGACTTGAATTAGCAAACCTTATGCCATATTGCAGGGCAGGCGTGGCGCGGAGGTGGAGGCAGGATGATATAAAGAGAGAGCAGAGGCTGCACCATCCGGACGCGCTTGCGCCCGGCTGGTGCAACAGGCCTATTTGCCAAGCATGCCTTTGTCTTCGAGGAAGGCGATAATGGTGCTCAGGCCGTCGCCCTGCTTCAGATTGGTGAAGGTCCATGGGCGATCGCCGCGCATACGCTGGGTATCGCTCGCCATCACCTCCAGCGACGCGCCCACATAGGGGGCAAGGTCGGTTTTATTGATCACCAGGAAATCGGATTTGGTGATCCCCGGTCCGCCTTTGCGCGGGATCTTCTCCCCTTCGGCCACATCGATGACGTAGATGGTCAGATCCGCCAGCTCTGGGCTGAAGGTGGCGCTCAGGTTATCGCCGCCGCTTTCCACGAAGATAAGGTCGAGGTTACCGAACTTTTCACTCAGCGCTTCCACGGCGGCGAGGTTCATTGAGGCATCTTCGCGGATCGCCGTATGCGGGCAGCCGCCGGTTTCCACACCGACGATGCGTTCAGGCGCCAGCGCGCCCGCTTCGGTGAGGATGCGCTGATCTTCTTTGGTATAGATGTCGTTAGTGACCACCGCCAGCTGCCAGGTATCGCGCATCGCTTTACACAGTGCTTCCAGCAGAGCGGTTTTACCGGAGCCGACCGGGCCGCCGACGCCGACGCGCAGCGGGTGTTTATAAGAGTTCATGGCTTCTCCTAGGAACGGAATAATCGAGAGTATTGGGTTTCATGCCGGGCAGAGGCGATGGCGGCGAGCGGGGTGGCCGATCCGATATCGCCGTCCGGCGTGGCCAGCGCGCGGGGCATCTCGGCCGCGTAGTGGTCACAAAGACGTAAAATCAGCTGCTGGGCGGCCTGCTGGCCGAAGGGGACCAGCTTGACGCCGGCCATCACGGCGCTCTCAATCCAGCTATAGCCCAGGCTGAGGGCCATCTCGGGCAGGGCGATACGCCAGCGCACGCCGAGCCAGGCCATCCCGGCGAGCTGGCTTTGCTGGCACAGGGAGCGCCACGGCGGCGGACAGTCCGGCTGCCAGTCGCTCAGCAGACGGGCAAACGCCGCGCCGCGGTTGCGCTCTTCCTCCCGCAGTTCACGAGTTTCCCGGCAGGCCAGCAGATAGGCGGTCCAGCGCTGGGCCGCAGCGATATCGCCTTGTTCGCAGGCGCGGTACAGGCGGGCGAACAGCGGCAGGTCAACGGTAAAAAAGCCTTCCGTCATCTGGCGTCGCTGCCAGCGCTCGAAGGCCGCGACGTCCGGCACCCAGCCGGCTTCCACAGCCCACTCCAGCCCCTGGGACCAGCTGTAACCCCCTACCGGCAGGTTGCTGCTGGCCAGCTGCATCAGCCGCAGGCGTTGTTCCGCTGTCGACATGCTAGTGGCTGTGAGCGTGGTGGTCATGATGAGCATGATGATGACCGTGGCTCTCGCTGGCGTAAGCGCCGGCTTCCGGCTCGAACGGCAGCTGGCCAAAGGTCACCGTCAGGCCGAACTGGCGCAGCATATCGTCCAGCACGTGATCGTGATGGTAGCGCAGCTCGCCAGGCATGATCTGCAGCGGCACGTGACGGTTGCCGAGGTGGTAGCAGGCCTTCGCCAGCATAAACGGATCGTCGCAGCGCACTACCGACACCCCTTCATCAGCGGCAATCACCTGCACAAACTCGGTGCCTTCTTCGTTGCTGAGCACATCGCCGCCGCGCAGCAGCAGGCCGCGGGGCAGCAGCAGGCCGGCTTCCCGGCCATCGTTGAGGGTGACCTTAACCCGGCTTTTGACGCGAACATCAATCGGCAGCGTAACGCTGGCGGTCGCGGCGCTGGGGATCTCCAGACGTTGAGTTAAATAAAGCATCCGCTCTCCTTAAAACAGAAAATATCGTTGCGCCATCGGCAGAACGTCTGCCGGCTCGCTGGTGATAAGTTCGCCATCCACCCGCACCTCATAGGTCTGGGCGTCGACGGTGATGTTAGGCTGCAGGCTGTTGTGCACCATGTCGGCTTTCTGCACCGTACGGCAGCCTTTCACCACGGCGATCGCGCTGCGCAGGTTCAGCCGCTCGGCAACGCCATTGGCTGCCGCCGCCTGCGACAGGAAGGTGAGGCGGCAGTGATGGCGGGCGCTGCCCAGCGCGCCAAACATCGGGCGGTAGTGCACCGGCTGCGGGGTCGGAATAGAGGCATTGATATCGCCCATCGGCGCGATGGCGATCATGCCGCCTTTGATCACGGTGGCCGGTTTCACGCCGAAGAAGGCTGGCGACCAGACCACGAGGTCAGCCAGCTTACCCACCTCAATGGATCCGACTTCGTGTGCGATGCCGTGGGTCAGCGCCGGGTTGATGGTGTATTTGGCGATGTAGCGCTTCACGCGGAAGTTGTCGTTATCCCCGGTCTCCTCCGCCAGCGCTCCGCGCTGCACCTTCATGCGATGCGCCACCTGCCAGGTGCGGAGAATCACTTCCCCGACGCGGCCCATGGCCTGCGAATCGGAGGAGGTGAGCGAGAAGGCACCGAGATCGTGCAGCACGTCTTCCGCAGCGATGGTTTCCCGGCGAATGCGCGACTCGGCAAAGGCCACGTCCTCGGCGATGTCCGGGTCCAGATGGTGGCAGACCATCAGCATATCGAGATGTTCATCGATGGTGTTGAGGGTGTAGGGCAGCGTTGGGTTGGTGGACGACGGCAAAATGTTCGGGTGGGCGCAGGCGGTGATGATGTCCGGCGCATGGCCGCCGCCGGCCCCTTCGGTATGGAAGGTGTGGATGGTGCGTCCGCCGATGGCGGCGAGGGTGTCTTCCACAAAACCGGATTCATTCAGGGTGTCGCTGTGCAGGGCGACCTGGATGTCCATTTCATCGGCGACGGTTAACGCACAGTCGATCGCCGCCGGGGTGGCGCCCCAGTCCTCATGGATCTTCAGGCCAATAACGCCCGCCGCCACCTGCTCGCGCAGGGCATCCGGCTGAGAAACGTTTCCCTTGCCCAGCAGGCCGATATTGACCGGCAGGCTGTCGGCCGCCTGCAGCATGCGTGAGATATACCACGGGCCCGGGGTGCAGGTGGTGGCATGAGTGCCCGCGGCCGGGCCGGTGCCGCCGCCGACCATGGTGGTCACGCCGGAGACCAGCGCCTCTTCCGCCTGCTGCGGACAGATCCAGTGAATATGGGTATCGATCCCGCCGGCGGTGACAATTTTTCCTTCGGCGGCAATCACTTCCGTCGCGGCGCCGATGGGGATGGTGACGTTGGGCTGGATGTCGGGGTTGCCGGCTTTGCCGATGGCGAAGATCCGGCCGTCCTTCACGCCGATATCGGCCTTAACGATCCCCCAGTGATCGACGATCAACGCGTTGGTGAGCACCAGGTCGACACAGTCGGCGGCCAGCATCTGCCCCTGGCCCATGCCGTCGCGGATCACTTTGCCGCCGCCGAATTTGACCTCTTCCCCGTAGGTGGTCAAATCGTCCTCCACCTCGATCCACAGCTCGGTATCCGCCAGGCGCACCTTGTCGCCGACGGTGGGGCCGAACATATCGGCATAGGCCTGGCGTGAAATATTACTCATCGTTTACCTCCAGAGGGCCCATGACCTCGCCGCGGAAGCCGAAGATGGCGCGGTGACCAGCGAAGGCCACCAGCTCGACCTCGCGTTTCTGGCCGGGTTCAAAGCGTACCGCCGTGCCCGCCGGGATATTCAGGCGATAGCCGGCGGCCTGCTGACGGTCGAACTTCAGCGCCGGGTTAACCTCGGCGAAATGGTAGTGCGAACCGACCTGAATCGGCCGATCGCCGTGGTTCTCAACGACCACGCGACAGGTTGCCCGGCCGGTATTCAGGGCTATCTGACCGGGCTTAACGTGATATTCACCGGGGATCATGGCGCTACCTCAGATAATCGGGTTGTGAACGGTGACCAGCTTCGAGCCGTCCGGGAAGGTGGCTTCGACCTGGATATCCGGGATCATTTCCGGGACGCCCTCCATCACCTGCTCGCGGGTCAGGACATGTCGGCCTTCCTCCATCAGCGAGGCCACGCTTTTGCCGTCCCGAGCGCCTTCCATAATAAAGGCGCTGATCAGGGCCACGGACTCCGGATAGTTGAGCTTCAGGCCGCGGGCCAGGCGACGCTCCGCCACCAGCGCGGCGGTAAACAGCAACAGCTTGTCTTTTTCTCGGGGGGTCAGTTCCATAACGTTCTCTTAAGTCAGCCAGATTCGGGGAAGTACGGGAGATTTGCCGGTAAGATGAGGGCGCAGAAACTGCCATACGTCGCGCATCACCCGCTGGCAAATCAGATTATCGTCACTGAGGAAACGCACCGTCAGCAGGCGGTCGGTCAGGCTGGCGCCGGCGTAGAGACCGAGCGGCGCCAGCGCGTCGCGCACCCCGTCGAGCAGGGCATCGGTAGCCGGATAGCACAGCAAAGTGCCGACCCAGGGACGTTCGGCGACGCTGGAGAGCTCTCCCTCCTGCAGCTGCAGGCGCTCGACCAGCAGCGGCTCATCGTCCACCCATACCTCCAGCCGGTTGCTGAGGGTGCCGTGGCTGAAGGTTTCGCCAATCACCGGGCGGCCAAGGCAGAGCAGATCCCAGGCCAGCAGCCTGCTGGAGGCGCAAAGATGAAAGGTAGTGAACAGCCGGGCATTCGCCCCGGGAAAGAAGATGGCATCCTGCGGGAGCCACTCCAGGGTCGCCTGCGGGGCAAGGGTCAACTGCTGGCGAACTAGCGCTTGCGCGCCGCTGCTGCGGTAAAACTTGCTGGCGCCAGGCATGGTTATCAGCGTATGGCAGCCGGGGGCAAGGTGCGCGCTAATTGTCAGCTCATCACCGCCGACGATGCCGCCGGGCGGGTGAAGCAGATAGAGGTGACAGGTCTCTTCTTCCGGGTAAAACGGGCGCTGGACGGTCAGCGGGCCGACGTGTTGGGCGCTGGCGAGAACGGTCTTGCCGCCGGCCTGCTGAAAGCGGAGATCCAGCGTAGCCTGCCAGCCTTTTTTGAGTGGTGGTAACACGGTGCCGTGCAATGTTGCGCCCCTGCAAAATCAAGATAAAACAGCAGCAATGAGTATTGATCGGCGGGAGTTTATCCCGGTCATACGAAACGCTTATGTCATCCGTAACCCGGAGCGTCGCGACGGGCGCGAGGGGAAAGCGGCATAACCGCTCCGGATTATTCACCCGGATAATCTTTGCCGTCAATATCCTGATCCGCAGCCTGGGCGCGGCGGAAAAGGCGGCGGATCGGGTTGCGCCGCGCCGCCAGCCGCCAGCGCAACTTTTGCCTTTCCATGCTGCTAACGTATTGTTACAAAAGGGGGATATGACGATGATCGCCTTTGATGGCGAGGAGGCGTAAAAGGGCGGATGAAAGGCGCGATTAGCGCAGGGGAGTTCCCCGGCTGGCGGAGCCGGGAGGGGAGATTACTTCTGCTCTGGCGTTTTTTTCTTCTTCACGCGGGTCCAGATTTTGCTCTCCTGGCGGCGCCACAGACGCTGAATGTTGTCGTGATGGCGCAGGAGGATCAGGCAGGAGAGCATCGACACCGGAAAGGTGTACTGCGGTTTGAACCACCAGACGTAGAACGGGGCGATCAGCGCGCTGACGATAGCGCCCAGGGAAGAGTAACCGCTGAGCAGGATGGTCAGCAGCCAGGTCCCGGCCATCACCCCGGTCAGATCGAGCCCGATGGGGGCGATAGCGCCGAAGGCCGTGGCGACGCCTTTACCGCCGCGGAAATGAAAGAAGACTGGCCAGATATGGCCCACGCAGGCGGCAATCGCCACTAACCCCAGCCAGAACGGCGTAAGGCCCAGCGCCCAGGCGCCCCACACCGGGAGCATGCCCTTCAGCACATCAAAAATAAGTACCGCTACGGCCGCCCCTTTTCCGCCAATTCGTAGTACGTTAGTGGCCCCGGGGTTGCCTGAGCCGCTGTCGCGTGGGTCGGGCAGGCCAGCAAGGCGACATACCAGAATGGCGCTGGAAATGGAGCCGCAGAGGTAGGCGAGGAGTACCAGTCCAGGCGCGATTGCACTCATAACGCTGTTCCGTTTTGAAAATGTCGTTGTATTCTCTGCATCTGTGGATAATACGCATAATTCGCCGGAAGTGGTATCCGGTTTAGCTAAAAAGCAGGCAGGGCGTGATGGATATTGTATTTATAGAGCAACTTTCGGTAATCACCACCATTGGTGTTTATGACTGGGAACAAACCATTGAGCAGAAGCTGGTGTTCGATATCGAAATTGCATGGGATAACCGCAAGGCGGCCGCCAGCGATGATGTCAGCGATTGCCTCAGCTATGCTGATATCAGCGAGCGCGTGATCGCGCATGTGGAGGGGGGAAAATTTGCGTTAGTGGAGCGGGTGGCGGAAGAGGTGGCCGACCTGCTGCTGGAAACATTCCAGTCGCCCTGGGTGCGCATAAAAGTCAGCAAACCTGGCGCCGTGGCTCGCGCGGCAAACGTCGGGGTGATTATTGAACGTGGCCTTAATCTGAAACAAAACTTTTCAGGTCATACTTGTTAAACAAATTGCGTTTATACCGGTCATAGCATCCGGTCATCAGGCAATTTTACTGGCGATGTCCTTCCAGAACGGTGGACGAATCCGTGTGTACTTCCTGTACGCTGCGGATTACGCGCGCTCTGGCAGCCGGGTTGTGCCTGTTGAACGATACCGTGTTCCTGGTTTTTTTCATTTTACTTTTTTAAAGGGTTTAATTGGATGAGCGATATACACTCGCTGCTGGTGGCGGCAATATTGGGTGTGGTTGAGGGTTTGACAGAGTTTTTACCTGTTTCCAGTACCGGTCATATGATTATTGTTGGTCACCTGCTGGGGTTTGAAGGTGATACCGCAAATACCTTTGAAGTGGTGATTCAGTTAGGTTCGATACTCGCCGTGGTGGTGATGTTCTGGCGTCGCCTGTTCGGCCTGATCGGCATCCATTTCGGGAAACCGCCGGCGCATGAAGGCCAGGGCAGCGGCCGTTTGTCGCTTATCCATATCCTTCTCGGCATGATCCCCGCGGTGGTGATGGGGCTGATTTTCCATGACACCATTAAATACTTGTTTAACCCGGTGAACGTGATGTACGCCCTGATTGTCGGCGGCGTATTGCTGATTGCAGCGGAAGTGCTGAAGCCGAAACAGCCGCGCGCGGTCGGGATTGACGATATGACCTACCGTCAGGCGTTCGTCATCGGCTGCTTTCAGTGCCTGGCGCTGTGGCCAGGTTTCTCCCGCTCGGGGGCGACTATCTCCGGCGGCATGCTGATGGGCGTCAGCCGCTATGCGGCCTCGGAGTTCTCTTTCCTGCTGGCGGTACCGATGATGATGGGCGCCACCGTGCTGGACGTCTACAAGAGCATCGGCTTCCTGAACATGGGCGATGTCCCGATGTTCGCCGTCGGCTTCGTGATGGCGTTTATCGTGGCGCTGATTGCGATTAAAACCTTCCTGCAGCTGATCAAACGGATCTCGTTCATTCCGTTCGCTATCTACCGCTTTATCGTCGCGGCAGCGGTGTACGTGGTCTTCTTCTAAGGCCTGCGCCCTCAGCCTTGCGGCTGGGGGCAACGCTGTTCCTTCCACTGCGCTACCGCCGCAATTCTCCGCCGCGTCAGCTCCTCGCGAATTTCCGCCCCTTTAAAGCCCGCCGCCACGACCTCTTTAGTGGAGACCGACTGCGCCACTTCCCAGGCCTCCAGCAGCAGGCGCCCCTGCGGGTAATCGCTGGCCTCGAAACCGGTGCGTCCGCGGACGTCGGCTTCGCTGGTGAGCGCGATCTGCTGCACGCGCTGCGGTTTGCGCCACGCGTCAATGCTGTCGAAGAGTTTGACGAGGGTTTTCGGCTGCAGAATCGGCAGGGTGTGGATTAGGTCATGGTACTCCGCCACCAGTTTCGCGAGATCGCGGATATCGTTCGGCACCCGCAGACGCGCGCAGAGCTGCTCCACCAGCTTGACTCCCGCTGGACCATGGCCGTGGTGACGCGGCCAGAGCGCCTTCGGCGTCAGCCCTTTGCCGAGGTCATGGCACAGGGTGGCGAAACGTACGTCGACATCCGGCGACAGCATCGCGGCCATCGTGACGGTCATCAGGGTGTGCAGGCCGGTATCGATTTCCGGATGCCATTTCGCCGGGGCCGGCACGCCGTACAGGGCGTCAATCTCCGGGAACAGCACCTTGAGGGCCTGACAGTCGCGCAGCGTCTGGAAAAAGACCTGCGGGTTGCGAGTAGTTAATGCGCTTTCCGTCTCTTTCCACACCCGCTCCGGCGTTAAATGCGCCAGCTCGCCGGCCTCAACCATCGCGGCCATCAGGGCCTGGGTCTCTTCGGCAATGCGAAAACCGAGGTGGGCGTAGCGGGCGGCAAAGCGCGCGACGCGCAGCACGCGCAGCGGATCTTCACTAAACGCGGGAGAGACATGGCGCAGCAGGCGCTGACGGAGATCGTTCTGTCCGCCGTAGGGGTCGATAATTGCGCCGTCGGCATCCTGGGCGAGGGCATTGACCGTCAGGTCGCGGCGCAGCAGATCGGCTTCGAGGGTGACGTCCGGGGCGGCATAGCAGGTAAAACCGGTATAGCCCGCGCCGGATTTGCGCTCGGTGCGGGCCAGGGCATACTCTTCCCGGCTTTGCGGATGGAGGAACACGGGAAAATCGCGGCCTACCTGTTGATAGCCCGCGTCTAGCATCTGTTGCGGGGTGGCGCCCACCACCACCCAGTCTCGGTCTTTGACCGGCAGCCCTAACAGCGCGTCACGCACCGCGCCACCGACCAGATAACTCTTCACGCCTGATTCTCCCGTATCCGTTTTTCGCAAGATGATACGTAAGTCTGGCAGAGAAGACGAATTAGTTCATCCACCGGTCTTTACGTTTGCGGCTTGGCACCAGATGCGGCAGCACCAGACCGAGTAGCAGACCGACGCCCAGCACACCGCCGCCGTACATAAACCACTGCATGATAATGGTGCGCTGTTTATCATCAAGCTGCAGATTTGCCGCATTCACCTTCTTCTGCGCGACAACCAGCTCGTTTTTCAACTTTTGGTTCTCGTCCTTCAGCGCGTTAATCACGCTGTCGCTGCCGGCGACTTTCTTCTGCATATCCGCCGTGCGCTGGTTCCAGGTGGCATCGATGTTATTCAGCTTATCGGTCAGCGTTTTGACCTGGTTTTCCAGATCCGGGACGCGGGTGCGCAGGCTGGGCTCGTTGCTCAGCTCTTTCAGCGGGATCCAGGCGGTACGGCCGTTGCTATCGCGAATTTGCGCGTAACTGGTGCTGTCGTTCGTTTGCAGTACCGACACTTCTTCCCCGGCGTTGATGGTGCCGACCAGACGATAATTATCGCCCGGGCCGCTGCGAACCCAGGTGTTCAGCTCATCGGAAACGTAGCGCTTTTCTTCTGCGTGAACCGCCGTGGCGGCGCTAAGCGCGAGCAAAGTAAAAGTAATCAGGCGTAATTTTGGCATCAGGTCATCGTTTGGTCATAAAAAGTGGAACGATAGTAGAGGCATCGCCAGAGCGACGCAAAGTTTTCCGCCACAATCGGAATCATCCAGGAGGTGGCCCGGCAAAAAGCGCGTTGCATGGCGATTCGCCGCAAAATACTATCTACTGACAAAAAATATTGTCGTAAGTTCGCCGCAATTTGTCGGCGCAGCACAGAAGCGGAAGAATTCAGTCATGGCTCAAGAAATCGAACTCAAGTTTATCGTCGCTCAGGATGGGGTAGAGACGCTGCGCGAGCAGCTCAATGCGCTCGAAGCGAAACATACGCCCGCGGGCCAGTTGCTGAACATTTATTACGAAACCGCCGATAACTGGCTGCGTCGTCACGATATGGGGCTGCGCATCCGCGGCGATCAGGGGTGTTATGAGATGACGCTGAAAATCGCCGGTCGGGTGGTCGGCGGCCTGCACCAGCGCCCGGAATATAATATTCCACTGGATAAACCGGAGCTGGCGCTTGAGCGCCTGCCGGCGGAGGTCTGGCCGCAAGGGGAACTTCCGGCCGCGCTGGCGGAGCATGTCCAGCCGCTGTTCAGCACCGATTTTGCCCGTGAACGCTGGGTGATCCAGGAAGGAAAGAGTGAGATTGAGATTGCCCTCGATCGCGGCGAAGTAAAGGCGGGCGAACATCAGGAGCCGATCTGCGAACTGGAGCTGGAGCTGCTCGCCGGGGAGACCGCCGATCTGCTGCGCCTCGCGCATCGTTTGCTGGAGAGCGGCGTCCTGCGTCAGGGGAGCCTGAGCAAAGCCGCGCGCGGGTATCATCTGGCGCAAGGTAACAATGAGCGTCCGGTGACCCGGCTGGCGGTGCTGCCGGTGGCAGCGAAGGCCAGCGTGGAGCAGGGGCTGGAGGCGGCGCTGGAGAGCGCCCTGGCGCATTGGCTGTATCACGACGAGATCTGGCTGCGCGGCAACGCAAAAGCCAAAGCGGAAATTCTGCTGGCGATAGCCCGCGTGCGCCATGCCCTCGTGCTGTTTGGTGGCATCGTGCCGCGTAAGGCGACCACCCACCTCCGCGCGTTGCTGAACGACGCCGACGCCGTTCTGCTGGCTGCGGACACCGCCGACGAAGCGTTATTCCGCACCGAGGTCGTTGGCGCCAAACTGGCCCTGACCGAATGGCTGGTCCAGCGCGGGTGGCGTCCGTTCCTCAACGAGGCGGGAGAGAAAAAAATAGCCGGATCGTTCAAACGGTTTGCCGATATTCACCTCTCGCGGGTGGCGGCCGAGCTGCGCAGCGCCGTGCAGCATCTGGCGGTAGAAGATGCCGCTGACCAGTTGCCGAAGCTGTCCCGCGACATCGACAGCGTCCAGCTGCTGGCGGGCGCCTATGGCGACGCCGTCGCGCCGTGGCTGGAGAACTGGCAGGAACTTCAGCGTGCGATAGAGCATGACGACCGCAGCGTGTTTGAATATTTCCGTCGCCAGGCGCTGGCTGCCGAGCCGTTCTGGCTGCATAGTGGAAAACGATAATTACAGGCCAGGGAGCCCTTATGATGCCGCTTTCTCCGCAGTTACAGCAGCACTGGCAGACGGTCGCTGACCGTCTGCCAACGGATTTTCCCGTTGCCGAACTGAGCCCACAGGCCAGGTCGGTGATGGCGTTCAGCGATTTTGTCGAACAGAGTGTGATCGCTCAGCCGGGCTGGCTGAATGAGCTTGCGGACTCCGCGCCGGCGGCGGAAGAGTGGCGGCATTACGAAGCCTGGCTGCAGGAGCGCCTGCAGGCCGTCACTGACGAAGCGGGGTTGATGCGAGAGCTGCGTCTCTTCCGCCGCCAGATGATGGTCCGCATCGCCTGGGCGCAGGCGTTGTCGCTGGTGCGCGAAGAAGAGACGCTGCAGCAGCTGAGCGTCCTGGCGGAGACCCTGATTGTCGCCGCCCGCGACTGGCTGTACGCCGCCTGCTGTAAAGAGTGGGGAACGCCATGCAACGCCGAGGGTCAGCCGCAGCCGCTGCTGATCCTCGGGATGGGAAAGCTGGGCGGCGGCGAGCTGAACTTCTCTTCCGATATCGATCTGATCTTTGCCTGGCCGGAGCATGGCGCCACCCGCGGCGGCCGCCGCGAGCTGGATAACGCCCAGTTCTTTACCCGCCTGGGGCAGCGGCTTATCAAGGCGCTCGACCAGCCGACGCAGGACGGCTTTGTTTATCGGGTGGACATGCGCCTGCGGCCGTTTGGCGACAGCGGGCCGCTGGTGCTCAGCTTTGCGGCGCTGGAAGATTATTACCAGGAGCAGGGGCGGGACTGGGAACGCTACGCGATGGTGAAAGCGCGGATCATGGGCGATAACGACGGCGCCTACGCCAGCGAACTGCGCGCGATGCTTCGCCCCTTCGTCTTCCGCCGCTATATCGACTTCAGCGTGATCCAGTCGCTGCGTAACATGAAAGGCATGATCGCCCGTGAAGTGCGGCGTCGCGGTCTGAAAGACAACATCAAGCTCGGCGCCGGCGGCATTCGTGAAATTGAATTTATCGTTCAGGTCTTTCAGCTGATCCGCGGCGGTCGCGAACCTGCGCTGCAGCAGCGCGCGCTATTGCCGACACTGGCGGCGATTGATGAGCTGCATCTGCTGCCGGAAGGCGACGCGACGCTGCTGCGCGCGGCCTATCTGTTCCTGCGCCGGCTGGAAAACCTGCTGCAAAGTATCAACGATGAACAGACCCAGACCCTGCCGCAGGATGAACTGAACCGCGCCAGACTGGCGTGGGGGATGCATACCGATGACTGGGAGACGCTGAGCGCGCAGCTGGCGAACCATATGGCCAACGTACGGCGGGTGTTTAATGAACTGATCGGCGATGACGAGGCTCAGTCGCCAGATGAGCAGCTGGCCGAGTACTGGCGCGAGCTGTGGCAGGATGCGCTGGAAGAAGATGACGCCAGTCCGGCGCTGGCGCATTTAAACGACGCCGACCGCCGCAGCGTGCTGGCGCTGATTGCCGATTTCCGCAAAGAGCTGGATCGGCGCACCATCGGCCCGCGCGGCCGCCAGGTGCTGGATCAGCTGATGCCGCATCTGCTGAGCGAAATCTGCTCGCGCGCCGATGCGCCGCTGCCTCTGGCGCGGATCACGCCGCTGTTGACCGGGATCGTCACCCGCACCACCTATCTTGAACTGCTGAGCGAATTCCCCGGCGCGCTGAAACACCTGATTACGCTCTGCGCGGCATCGCCGATGGTCGCCAGCCAGCTGGCGCGCCACCCGCTGCTGCTGGATGAGCTGCTGGATCCCAACACCCTCTATCAGCCGACGGCGACCGATGCCTATCGCGACGAGCTGCGTCAGTATCTGCTGCGGGTGCCGGAAGAGGATGAAGAGCAGCAGCTGGAGGCGTTGCGCCAGTTCAAGCAGGCGCAGCAGCTACATATCGCGGCGGCGGATATCGCCGGCACCCTGCCGGTGATGAAGGTCAGCGATCATTTAACCTGGCTTGCCGAAGCGATCCTCGATGCGGTGGTGCAGCAGGCATGGGGGCAGATGGTGGCTCGCTACGGCCTGCCGACCCATCTGCACGATCGCCAGGGGCGCGGCTTCGCCGTCGTCGGCTACGGTAAGCTCGGCGGTTGGGAGCTGGGCTACAGCTCCGATCTCGACCTGGTGTTCCTCCATGACTGCCCGGCGGAGGTGATGACCGACGGCGAGCGGGAGATTGACGGCCGTCAGTTCTACCTGCGGCTGGCCCAGCGGATCATGCATCTGTTCAGCACCCGCACCTCGTCCGGTATTCTCTACGAAGTGGACGCCCGGCTGCGCCCTTCCGGCGCGGCGGGGATGCTGGTTACCACCGCTGACGCGTTTGCCGACTATCAGCAGAACGAGGCCTGGACGTGGGAGCATCAGGCGCTGGTGCGCGCCCGCGTGGTCTATGGCGACCCGGCGTTGCAGGCGCGCTTTGACGCCATTCGTCGCGATATCCTGACCACCCCGCGGGAGGGCGCAACCCTGCAGACCGAGGTTCGCGAGATGCGCGAGAAGATGCGCGCCCACCTCGGCAACAAGCATCCCAATCGTTTTGATATCAAAGCCGATGCCGGCGGGATCACGGATATTGAATTTATTACCCAGTATCTGGTCCTACGCTATGCCAGCGACAAGCCGAAGCTGACCCGCTGGTCTGATAATGTGCGTATTCTCGAGCTGCTGGCGCAGAACGACATCATGGACGAGGAGGAAGCGCGCGCCTTAACGCACGCGTACACCACCTTGCGTGACGCGCTCCATCACCTGGCCCTGCAGGAGCTGCCGGGACACGTGGCGCCAGAGGCCTTCAGCCGGGAGCGCGAGCAGGTCAGCGCCAGCTGGCAGAAATGGCTGATGGCTTAACTATAAAATCGGGTGTGCTATTATCGCGCGCAAAGTTTGCGTCTCGCAGGAGAGAGTCATGAAAGTAACGCTGCCGGAGTTTGAACGTGCAGGAGTGTTGGTGGTGGGTGATGTGATGCTGGACCGCTACTGGTACGGCCCCACCAGTCGTATTTCCCCGGAAGCCCCGGTGCCGGTGGTGAAGGTGGAAAATATCGAAGAACGTCCTGGCGGCGCGGCAAACGTAGCGATGAACATTGCCTCGCTGGGGGCAACCTCGCGCCTGGTGGGATTGACCGGGATTGATGACGCCGCCCGCGCGCTGAGCCAGGCGCTGGCCAACGTCAATGTGAAGTGCGACTTCGTCTCCGTCCCGACTCACCCGACTATCACCAAGCTGCGGGTGCTGTCGCGCAATCAACAGCTGATCCGCCTCGACTTTGAAGAGGGCTTCTCCGGCGTCGATCCGCAGCCGATGCACGAGCGCATTCAGCAGGCGCTGGGCTCTATTGGCGCGCTGGTCCTTTCGGACTATGCCAAAGGGGCGCTGACCAGTGTCCAGACCATGATCCGACTCGCACGCGAAGCGGGCGTGCCGGTGCTGATCGATCCGAAAGGAACCGATTTCGAACGCTATCGCGGCGCGACGTTGCTCACCCCGAACCTCTCTGAGTTTGAAGCGGTGGTGGGCAAGTGCCAGGATGAAGCGCAGATCGTTGAGCGCGGCATGAAGCTCATCGCCGAATTCGAACTGTCGGCGCTGCTGGTGACGCGCTCTGAGCAGGGGATGACGCTGCTGCAGCCGGGGCGTCCGCCGCTGCATATGCCGACCCAGGCCCAGGAAGTGTACGACGTGACCGGCGCCGGCGACACGGTGATTGGCGTGCTGGCGGCGACCCTGGCGTCCGGCAACACCCTGGAAGAGGCCTGCTATTTCGCTAACGCCGCGGCGGGCGTGGTGGTCGGTAAGCTGGGTACATCCACCGTTTCCCCTGTCGAGCTGGAAAACGCGGTCCGCGGCCGGGCTGAGACCGGCTTTGGCGTGATGAGCGAAGAGGAGCTCAAACAGGCGGTTGCGGCGGCGCGCAAGCGCGGCGAGAAAGTGGTGATGACCAACGGCGTCTTCGACATTCTGCATGCCGGTCATGTCTCCTATCTGGCGAATGCGCGCAAGCTGGGCGACCGTCTGATCGTGGCGGTCAACAGCGATGCCTCCACCAAACGTCTGAAAGGCGAAACCCGCCCGGTGAACCCGCTGGAACAGCGGATGATCGTGCTGGGGGCGCTGGAAGCCGTCGACTGGGTGGTCTCCTTCGAAGAAGATACTCCGCAGCGCCTGATCGCTGGCATCCTGCCGGATCTGCTGGTCAAGGGCGGCGACTACAAACCGGAGCAGATCGCCGGCAGCGAAGAGGTCTGGGCGAACGGTGGCGAAGTGCTGGTGCTCAACTTTGAAGATGGCTGCTCAACTACCAATATTATTAAGAAAATACAAAAAGATAGCGACAAATAAGCTTTTCGCTATTCACCGGTTTGTACGGTGAAGCATCACGGCCTGCGATAGACGTATCGCGGGCCGTTTTTATTTAATCATGTGGAAAATGATTTAGCGCAATAAATAATCATGTTAAGCGCATTTTTCGTACAAATCGCGTTAAGGTAAGCGTAAATACTGAAGTGAGTAAAAGGCATATGACTTATCAGAACATCCACCGCTGAAGGAGTATGCGCATGAACCATAACGATATGTATTCAATGAAGAATTTTGATTTTTTGGCGCGGAGTTTCGCCAGAATGCACGCCCAGGGCCAGCCAGTTGATCTTCAGGCCATTGTCGGCAATATGGATGAAGAACATCGTGAATGGTTTTGCCAGCGCTATGAACTGTACTGTCGCCAGGTGAGTAGCCAGGCGGAAGCTGCCCATTAAGCCAAACGCAAAACGGGCCCCCAGGGGCCCGTTTTTTACTGCTGCTCTTCGCTGCCCGGCGTCGCCGCCGGGCGGTTTTCGAGGTCATTCAGGCGCTGCTCCAGCAGCGCCAGTTTTTCCCGGGTCCGCAGCAGCACCTGAGTCTGCACGTCAAACTCTTCGCGGCTAACCAGATCCAGACGGGTCAGCTGCGACTGTAGCGCCTGGCGGATTTTCTTCTCAACATCCTCACCCAGATCGCGAAGTCCTTTTGGCATCGACTCATGGACCTGGCGGGCGATTTGTTCAATTTTTTTCGGGTCAATCATGGTGGTTTCCTGCTCGGGTCGGATGATTGATCATTGTAGTGCGAACCAGGCCGCCTATAAACCAGAAATGTTTGAAGCTTATGCATTGCCGAGGATAGTCAATAGCGTTATAGTTATCTCGCTTATTCTCAGGGCGGGGCGAAATTCCCCACCGGCGGTAAATCAACCATGGCGTTGAAAGCCCGCGAGCGCTTCCTGTGACTACGGGAAGGTCAGCAGATCCGGTGTAATTCCGGGGCCGACGGTTAAAGTCCGGATGGGAGAGAGTAACGGCACAGTCGGGCCCAGGCCCGCTCGCGTTGACTTTTGCCGCTAAACCGGCGCTCCTAAGACTGCCCTGATTCTGGTAACCATAATTTTAATGAGGTTTTTTTACCATGAATCAGACGCTCCTTTCTTCTTTTGGTACCGCTTTTGAACGCGTGGAACACGCTTTGGACGCCCTGCGCGAAGGCCGCGGCGTGATGGTGCTTGATGATGAAGACCGTGAAAACGAAGGCGATATGATCTTCGCCGCCGAAACCATGACCGTTGAGCAGATGGCACTGACCATTCGTCACGGCAGCGGCATTGTGTGCCTGTGCCTGACCGAAGAACGCCGCAAACAGCTGGATCTGCCGATGATGGTAGAGAACAACACCAGCGCCTACGGCACTGGCTTCACCGTGACCATCGAAGCGGCCGAAGGTGTGACCACCGGCGTCTCCGCTGCCGACCGCGTGACCACCGTCCGCGCGGCCATCGCCGACGGCGCGAAACCTTCCGATCTCAACCGTCCAGGTCACGTCTTCCCGCTGCGTGCGCAGCCGGGCGGCGTACTGACCCGCGGCGGCCACACCGAAGCCACTATCGACCTCGTGACCCTGGCTGGCTTTAAACCGGCAGGCGTGCTGTGCGAGTTGACCAATGACGATGGCACCATGGCCCGCGCGCCGGAGTGCATCAAGTTCGCTCAGCAGCACAATATGGCGGTAGTCACGATTGAAGATCTGGTGGCCTATCGTCGCGAACATGAGCGTAAAGCCAGCTAAATAGCGGTTCGCTACGCCCGAGCACAGCCCACTTGTTAGTGGGCTGTGTTGTTTCTGCGCTTTAACCGATGCCCATCGTCTGGAGTACCACCAGGCTCAGCCCCATGACCGACATCCCGCACAGGACGCCGTAGCTTGGATTGCTTTGCGGATCGATCTCTTTCGCCAGCGGCATCAGTTCATCGACCGACAGCGCCACCATAATCCCGGCGACGGCAGCCATGATCGCGCCCATCACCAGCGGCGAGACCAGGCTCCCCAGAATCAACCACGCCAGCACGCCGCCCAAAATTTCCGCCATGCCGGAAAGCCCGGCCCAGAGCACCGCTTTGCTGCGCGAGCCGGTGGCGGCATACACCGGTCCGGCAACCGCCAGTCCTTCCGGAATATTGTGCAGGGCGACGGCAAGGGCGACGCCCATGCCAAGCTCGAGGTTGTTGCTGGCCGTGACATAGGTGGCGATCCCTTCCGGAAAGTTATGCAGGCTGATCCCCAGTGTCAAAAGAATAGCGGTGCGGCGTAAGTTGCGCGGGCGCGGCATGGCGGGAATCATCAGATCCTGCGGGTGGGCGTGCGGCAGCAGGCGGTCAAGGCCAAAGTAGCCCAGCAGGCCGACAACAAACATTCCGTAGCCGAGCAGCGGCGACATGCCCTCGGCGGCCAGCGCGGCAGGCAGCATTTCCATCAATGAAATTAATAGCATAATCCCGGCGGCAAAGCCGAGGGAGAAGCCAAGCAGGCGGTTAGAGGGTTTCTGGCCAATCACGCCGAATATGGCGCCAATGAAGGTTGCGCTACCGGCTAACAGCGTCAATATTAAGGGTGATGACATCGCTTCTCTCCCTGTGAAAATAATTACATACGAGTATATTGCCTGAGGATGCGCGTACGGGACACGTCCCTTTACCGCGAATTACATTCAAATTTTCTGACGATCATCATCATGGTTATCTGAGTTTATCCTGGCGCAAAAGCGCGTAATGTGAGCACATCACATTGACACCCTAAGGATATCATCATGTCCCGTACCCGAATGCCCGCGTTGTTTCTCGGCCATGGCAGCCCAATGAACGTGCTGGAAGACAACCGTTATACCCGCGCCTGGGCTCAACTGGGCGAAACCCTGCCGCGTCCGAAAGCGATCGTGGTGGTCTCTGCGCACTGGTTTACGCGCGGTACGGGCGTAACGGCGATGGAGGCGCCGAAGACCATTCATGACTTCGGCGGTTTTCCGCAGGCGCTGTATGACACGCATTATCCGGCGCCGGGCTCTCCGGCGCTGGCGCAACGGCTGGTGGAGCTGCTCTCGCCGGTGCCGGTCACCCTCGATACAGAAGCCTGGGGATTTGACCATGGCTCGTGGGGCGTGCTGATTAAAATGTATCCGCAGGCGGATATCCCGATGGTTCAGTTGAGCATCGACAGCACCAAACCGCCGGCCGGGCATCTCGAAATGGGGCGGAAACTGGCCTCGCTGCGTGATGAAGGCATTATGCTGGTGGCCAGCGGCAATGTGGTGCATAACCTGCGCACCGCCCGCTGGCATGGCGAGAACACGCCGTACCCTTGGGCAGAGTCCTTCAATAATTACGTGAAAGCGAATCTGCAATGGCAGGGGCTGGACGAGCAGCACCCGCTGGTTAACTACCTGGCACACGAAGGGGGCTCGCTCTCCAACCCGACGGCGGAGCATTTCCTGCCGCTGCTGTATGTCCTGGGGACGTGGGATGGAGTTGAGGCGATGACGATCCCGGTCGATGGCATCGAGATGGGCTCGCTGAGCATGCTGTCGGTGTTGGTTGGCGCCTGATGATAGCGCGCTCCGGCGGCATTTACCGTCGCCGGAGCGCGGCATTATTCGACGAAAATGTGCGGATAGAAGCGCGACAGATCCTGGGTGATCAGCGCCCGGTCTTCGCGAATACCGATCCCTGCAGGCTGGTCGTTGATGAGCCAGCTGCCAATCAGCGTATAGCTATCGCCAAACTTCGGCAGCGGGTAAAACGCCTGCACGATGGTGCCTTCTTCCCCGTACGGGCCTTCTACTGCCTCCACCACTTTGCCATTTTCAACGATCGACACGTTAGCGCCTTCGCGGGAGAAGATTGGCTTAATGACGTACTTCTCCATCTCCGGGTGAGTATCTTCGCTGAAGTAGGCCGCCAGCAGATTAGGGTGATTGGGGAACATCTCCCACAGCATCGGCAGCAGCGCCTTGTTGGAGATAATGCTTTTCCACGCCGGCTCCAGCCAGCGGACGCCAGCGTCTTCCAGCTTGGTGGAGAACATCTCCCGCAGCATAAACTCCCACGGATAGAGCTTGAACAGATTGCCAATCACCTGATCCTGCAGATCGGTAAACTGGCCTTTTTCGCCCAGGCCGATATCTTCAACGTAGAGGAATTCCGTCGCCAGCCCCGCTTCAGCGGCGCAGTCCTGCAGATACTGCACGGTACCGCGATCTTCAACGGTATCGCGGCAGCAGGCCATATGCAGCAGCTGAAAGCCAAACTGCTCGCGCAGCTCGCCGAAGCGATCGATCAGCTTTTCCTGCAAACTGTTGAACTGGTCGCTGCCCGCCGGCAGCTTGCCGGCGTTGAGCTGATCTTCCAGCCAGATCCACTGGAAGAAGGCCGCTTCATACAGCGAGGTCGGGGTGTCGGCATTGTTCTCCAGCAGCTTCGGTTCGCCGACGCCATCCCAGGCCAGGTCGAGACGTGAGTAGAGCGACGGCTGGTTGGTTTTCCACGACTGGCGTACAAAACCCCAGGTGTGTTTAGGGATGCGGAATTTGGTCATCAGCTCATCGCTGGCGATCACTTTTTCCACCACCTGGAGGCACATCTGATGTAGCTCAGCGGTGACCGCTTCCAGCTTTTCCACCTGCGCGAGGGTCAGCTTGTAATACGCCTCTTCGCTCCAGTAGGGCTCGCCGTACATGGTATGGAAGTTGAAACCGTACTCGGTCGCTTTCTCGCGCCAGTCCGGGCGCTCGGTAATACTGACTCTTTCCATGTTGCTTAGCCGCCCATTGAGCGAGAAGAGGACGTTGAGCCTGCGGCGCTACGCTGCATGGTCGACTGTTTCGCTACCGACTCGCCAAAGCCGCCACGGGTGACGGTGGTGGTGGTGGCTGGCTTCGGCGCCATCGCGGTTTTCGGCACATTCATGGTGCGGCCCGGCTGGGCGGCGCCATAGCTCTTGCCGCTGGCGTCAGTGTACTGACCGTAGGCCGGGCTGGCCGGATTTTTCGAGCTGAACAGCGGCTGCTGTTGCGCCATGCCGCCGCCCATCAGGCGGCCCATCATGTAGCCAGCCATCAGCGGCATCCAGAAGCTGCCGCTGCTTTGCGCCTGCGCCTGGTTTTCCGGGGCGACGCCCGCCTGGGCTGGCGTCTGCTGGCACTGGCCTTCGCCAAACTCGGCGACGCAGTCTTCGCGGGTGGCATACTTCGGCGCAGTGCGCTCTGCCTCTTTTACCGCGTTGGTGTAGGCCGTGGTGCATTCGGCTGCTTTGCCCGGGTTGGCGGCGGAGCAGTCATCGGCGTTCTGGTACAGCGACACCGTTTCGTCGCTTTTTTCACAACCGGCGAGCATAAAGACCGCGGTGACGGCCAGCGCGACCGGCGTCAGATGGCGTGCGCTCCAGCTTTTGCGGAACGACGAATGATTAATATTTTTTGTCCGTTTCATATTTGTCTTCCAGGACCCAGTGGTATGGCGTGTGTTAACGCTCAGGATAGAGGATGAGTGGTGGAAAATGAAGCGAAGAGGGGCGCTAAGCGGGGGATCTTTACGTTGCCTTACGTTTAACGCATCGCCTGTCCGACGGACAGGCGATGCGCATCACAGTATGAGAATTACTGACGGAACGGATTGCTGCCGCTGCTCTGGGTGGTCCGTGCGGACGCCGGCTTCACCGCCGCGGTAGTGTTGCCGTAGCCATCAGCGGTGGCATCCTGTTGCGGATTTTCCGGCGCGACGCTATCTGCGGAGGTGGAGATGGGTTTACCCAGCGTGTTGTTCAGGGCGACCAGATCCTGCTCGTTCAGGGTACCTAACGCCGACTTAATGTTCAGCTCGTTGATCAGGTAGTTGTAGCGCGCATTCGAGAGCTGCTGCTTAGCGTTATACAGCGTAGTGGTGGCGTCGAGGACGTCAACGATAGTACGCGTACCCACCGAGTAGCCAGCTTCCATGGCATCCAGGGAGCTTTGCGCAGAGACCACCGCCTGTTTGTAGGCGTTGATGCTGCTGATGGAGGCGTTCACGTTGTTAAACGATGAACGCACAGTCTGCACGACGCTGCGGTGGGCGCTTTCCAGCTGCTCGCTGGCGCCGACGAAGTTGTATTGCGCCTGCTTGACCTGCGAGGTCACCGCGCCGCCCTGGTACAGTGGCAGAGAGAAGTTCAGGCCGATTTGGTTCTGCCCGGCATCGTTATCCTGGTATTGCTGAGGATTATTATGGGTTTTTGAACCACTGTAGCTAGTATTCGATATCCCACTCGACGCGGATAGGCTGAGCGTCGGCAAATGGCCGTCCTGCGCCTGGCGAATCTGCTCGCGAGCCAGGTCCTGGTTCAGACGCGCCTGCAGCAGCGACAGGTTGCGGTTCTCCGCTTCCTTCAGCAGGGCGTTGACCGCCTGCGGCTTGTTGGTTTTGAAGCCATTCACGTTCAGGGAGGCCAGCTCCGGATAGTAGTTACCGGTGACCTGACGCAGTTCTTCGACGGCGTTGTCGAGATCGTTACGCGCGGTGACTTCGTTCGCCAGCACGGCATCGTATTGTGAACGGGCGTTCTGTACGTCGGTGATCGCCACCAGGCCTACGTTAAAGCGCTGCGTGGTTTGATCCAACTGGCGATAAATAGCCTGTTTCTGCGCTTCGGTATAGGAGAGCGTGTCGATGGCGGCCAGCACTTTAAAATAGGCCGTCGCGGTATTCAGAATCAGTGTTTGCTGATCGGTCTGATACGTGACATCCTGAATCCCTGCCGTTTTTTCCTGCAGCGTCAGGGCGCGCCATTTCGACATATCAAACAGAACCTGCGTTAACTGCAGCGAGCCGCTGGTGACGTTTGAATTGATGCCGTTGCTGTCGCGATAGCCATTGTTATAGGTATAATCCGCTCCCAGCCCAAGCTGAGGCAGTAATGGACTGCGCGCTTCGTTGATCTTTTCGAACGCGGCGTCACGATCGGCTGCCGATTTACGCAGATCGGGGTTGCTGATGCGTGCCTGCTGGTAAACCTGAAGCAGGTTTTCCGCCTGGCTCATGGCGCTGAACCCGGTCAG
The DNA here is from genome assembly GCF_018223915.1 of Klebsiella sp. 64. Taxonomy (NCBI): domain Bacteria; kingdom Pseudomonadati; phylum Pseudomonadota; class Gammaproteobacteria; order Enterobacterales; family Enterobacteriaceae; genus Klebsiella; species Klebsiella sp. 64. The sequence continues at coordinate 106,139 of NZ_JAGRQZ010000004.1, read as the reverse complement.
GCTCAGGCCGATAAGAATGGGGAGCAATTTCTTCATTTGCATTCCTTGTTGTGAAGCATTTAGCGCTGGTCTAATTCTAAGAAAAATTCCGCTGATTGTATCGATTCTGCCGCCGTAAAAAGTTGGCGTTACGTGCCATCCGGCGGTAATTTGCACCAATCTAACATACGGACCGTAAAACGGTAGCCAAACGGTTTGGAAATCCCTAATTTCAGATTCGCAGGACATGACAATGAGCAAACCCACGCAGCAGGGAATTACCTTCTCCAAAAATGATGTAGAAATTATTGCACGCGAAACGCTATATCGTGGTTTTTTTTCGCTCGATTTATACCGTTTTCGCCACCGCCTGTTTAACGGCGGCATGAGTGGCGAAATCACCCGTGAAATTTTTGAGCGCGGGCACGCCGCCGTCTTGCTACCCTTTGACCCGGTGCGCGACGAAGTGGTGCTGGTCGAACAAATCCGTATCGCCGCCTATGATACCAGCGAGAGCCCGTGGCTGCTGGAGATGGTCGCCGGCATGATTGAAGCGGGTGAAACGGTGGAAGATGTTGCCCGTCGGGAAGCGCTGGAGGAGGCCGGGCTTGAAGTTGGGCGGACGAAACCAATATTAAGCTATCTGGCCAGTCCCGGCGGCACCAGCGAACGGTTATCGATCCTGGTGGGAGAAGTTGATGCATCGACGGCAAAAGGCATTCACGGCCTGGCCGAGGAAAACGAGGATATTCGGGTGCATGTGGTGAGTCGGGAGCAGGCTTACCAGTGGGTAGAAGAGGGGAAAATCGACAACGCAGCCTCTGTCATCGCCTTGCAATGGCTGCAATTGCATTATCACAATTTACGAAATGAGTGGACAAAATGAAGCGTTATACACCTGACTTCCCTGAGATGATGCGCCTGTGCGAGACCAATTTCGCGCAGTTGCGCCGCCTGTTGCCGCGAACGGATGCAGCGGGTGAGAAGGTAAGCTATCAGGTGGGAAGCGCGCAGTATCGGTTAACGATAGTTGAATCGACCCGCTACACTACACTGGTGGCAATAGAGCAGACTCTGCCTGCAGTGAGCTACTGGAGCCTGCCATCGATGACCGTCCGCCTCTACCATGACGCCATGGTGGCCGAAGTGTGTTCGAGTCAGCAGATCTTTCGCTTCAAAGCGCGATATGATTATCCTAATAAAAAGTTGCATCAACGCGACGAAAAGCATCAAATTAACCAGTTTTTGGCCGACTGGCTGCGTTACTGTTTAGCACATGGAGCGATGGCGATTCCGGTTTGTTAGCGTCGTTAAACCTAAGGACACCATTTGGAAAGCCTGTTAAACCTACCTCTGGCTGGTGAGGCCAGAGTCAGGATATTACAAATTACTGATACTCACCTGTTTGCTGAAAAGCATGAAACGTTGTTAGGCATCAATACCTGGGATAGCTATCAGGCCGTACTGTCGGCCATTCATGCCTCACAGCGTCCATGCGATCTGATTGTCGCAACAGGCGATCTGGCGCAGGACCACTCCTCCGCGGCCTATCAGCATTTTGCTGAGGGCATCGCGAGTTTTGCTGCACCCTGCGTCTGGCTACCGGGCAACCATGATTTCCAGCCGGCGATGTACAGCACCCTGCAGGAGGCGGGCATTTCCCCTGCCAAGCGCGTGTTTCTCGGCGATCGCTGGCAGATCCTGCTGCTCGACAGCCAGGTGTTTGGCGTTCCCCATGGCGAGCTGAGCGACTTCCAGCTGGAGTGGCTCGAACATAAGCTGGCGGAGGCGCCGGAGCGCTATACCTTACTCCTGCTGCACCATCATCCGCTGCCGGCCGGCTGCAGCTGGCTGGATCAGCATAGTCTGCGCAATGCCGGCGCGCTGGACAGCGCGTTGAGCGCCTGGCCGCGGGTGAAGCATCTTTTGTGCGGCCATATTCATCAGGAACTGGATCTCGACTGGAATGGCCGGCGCATGATGGCGACGCCGTCGACCTGCGTCCAGTTTAAACCGCATTGTGCCAATTTCACTCTGGATACGGTGTCACCGGGCTGGCGCTGGCTGGAGCTTCACCCTGACGGGACGCTGACCACCGAAGTGTGCCGCCTGGAAGGCGCCGCGTTTCATCCGGATATTGCTTCAGAAGGCTACTGATGGCGACGCTCCTTTATCTGCACGGCTTTAACAGCTCTCCGCGCTCGGCGAAGGCGACGGCGTTAAAGACCTGGCTGGCGCAGCACTATCCTGAGATCACCATGGTGGTGCCGGAGTTGCCGCCTTACCCGGCGGAAACGGCGGAGCTGTTGGAGTCCATCGTGCTGGAGCACGGCGGCGAGCCGCTGGGGGTCGTAGGGTCGTCGCTGGGCGGCTACTACGCGACCTGGCTTTCGCAGTGCTTTATGCTGCCGGCGGTGGTGGTTAACCCGGCGGTGCGGCCGTTTGAACTACTAAACAATTTTCTCGGCCACAATGAGAATCCATACACCGGGCAGCAATATGTGCTAGAGTCTCGCCATATTTACGATCTCAAAGTCATGCAAATCGACCCGCTCGAAGCGCCGGATTTACTCTGGCTGCTGCAGCAGACCGGGGATGAAGTGCTTGATTACCGCCAGGCCGTGCATTACTACGCCTCTTGCCGGCAGACGGTAGAGGAGGGCGGTAATCACGCATTTGTCGGCTTTGACGATCATTTCACTCAGATTATCGAATTTCTCGGCCTGCGCTAAACGGCCCTGAACGACCTACGAATACACACCATGACGCAATCTTCATATAATGCTGATGCCATTGAGGTACTCACCGGGCTAGAGCCGGTGCGCCGCCGTCCGGGCATGTATACCGACACCACTCGTCCTAACCATCTTGGTCAGGAAGTTATTGATAACAGTGTGGATGAAGCGCTGGCAGGCCACGCCAAACGCGTGGAAGTTATCCTTCATGCCGACCAGTCCCTGGAGGTCATTGACGATGGTCGTGGGATGCCGGTCGACATCCACCCGGAAGAGGGCGTGCCGGCGGTTGAGCTGATCCTCTGCCGGCTGCATGCGGGCGGTAAGTTTTCCAATAAAAACTATCAGTTTTCCGGCGGCCTGCACGGGGTGGGGATCTCGGTGGTCAACGCCCTGTCAAAACGCGTGGAGGTCAACGTGCGTCGCGACGGTCAGGTCTACAGCATCGCCTTTGAAAATGGTGAAAAAGTGGAAGACCTGCACGTCACCGGCACCTGCGGCAAACGCAATACCGGGACCAGCGTCCATTTCTGGCCGGACGAAAGCTTCTTCGACAGCCCGCGCTTTTCCGTTTCACGTCTGACCCACCTGTTAAAAGCGAAAGCGGTGCTGTGCCCGGGCGTGGAAATTGTTTTCCGCGACCAGGTGAACAACAGCGAGCAGAGCTGGTGCTATGCCGATGGCCTGAACGATTACCTGAGCGAAGCGGTGAACGGCCTGCCGCTGCTGCCGGAAAAACCATTCGTCGGCGCCTTCTCCGGCGAGACGGAGGCGGTGGACTGGGCGCTGCTGTGGCTGCCGGAAGGCGGCGAACTGCTGACCGAGAGCTACGTGAACCTGATCCCGACTATGCAGGGCGGGACGCACGTTAACGGTCTGCGTCAGGGGCTGCTCGACGCGATGCGTGAGTTCTGCGAGTACCGTAATATCCTGCCGCGCGGCGTGAAGCTGTCAGCGGAAGATATCTGGGATCGCTGCGCGTACGTGCTGTCGGTGAAGATGCAGGATCCGCAGTTCGCCGGGCAAACCAAAGAGCGCCTGTCGTCGCGCCAGTGCGCGGCGTTCGTCTCCGGCGTGGTGAAGGACGCCTTCAGCCTGTGGCTGAATCAGAACGTGCAGGCCGCGGAGCTGCTGGCGGAGATGGCCATCTCCAGCGCCCAGCGCCGTCTGCGCGCCGCCAAAAAAGTGGTGCGCAAAAAGCTGACCAGCGGTCCGGCGCTGCCGGGTAAGCTGGCGGACTGTACCGCCCAGGATCTGAACCGTACCGAGCTGTTCCTCGTCGAAGGGGATTCGGCGGGCGGCTCAGCCAAGCAGGCGCGCGATCGCGAATATCAGGCGATCATGCCGCTGAAGGGCAAGATCCTTAATACCTGGGAAGTCTCTTCCGATGAAGTGTTAGCTTCGCAAGAAGTGCACGACATTTCGGTGGCGATTGGTATTGACCCGGATAGCGATGATTTAAGCCAGCTGCGCTACGGTAAAATTTGCATTCTGGCGGATGCGGACTCCGATGGTCTGCACATTGCCACCCTGCTGTGCGCGCTGTTCGTAAGACATTTCCGTACCCTCGTGAAAGAGGGGCACGTCTATGTGGCGCTACCGCCGCTGTACCGTATCGACCTCGGTAAAGAGGTTTACTACGCGCTGACGGAAGAAGAAAAAACCGGCGTGCTGGAGCAGCTAAAGCGCAAGAAGGGCAAGCCAAACGTCCAGCGCTTTAAAGGGCTCGGTGAGATGAACCCGATGCAGCTGCGCGAAACCACCCTTGACCCGAATACCCGCCGCCTGGTGCAGCTGGTGATCAGCGATGAGGACGAGCAGCAGACCACGGCGATAATGGATATGCTGCTGGCCAAAAAGCGTTCGGAAGATCGTCGCAACTGGCTGCAGGAGAAGGGCGATATGGCGGATCTGGAAGTGTAAGTCTGTACGCTGCGCCAGACGTAAAAGGGAGCCTCAGGCTCCCTTTTTCATGGCATTACTGAGTCGGCGGACTTAAACGCCAGCCTGCAGAATACGGATGCTGGTCTCCAGCACATCGCCTTTGACCGCTTCCGACCAGGCTTTCATGTGCGGGGTTTGCAGGTGTGCTTCAAGATGCGCGACGCTTTCCCACTGCTCGACCATGACGATAGAGTCGGGCGCTGTGGTCTGGAAGCTGACGCCGGCGGCATGATCCACCAGCGGGGCATAGCCGTGGCAGCCGGCCTCCTGCAAAACGGTCGGAATAATTTTCGCGAACTGATCGAGAACCGCCTGGCGGTGGTGCTGGCCCGGGCGGGTACGGATTTCTGCAATCACTGTTAACATGGTTAACTCAACTCCTTCTGTGTGGATCTCGTCATACTCCAGGTTCGAATAACTCGAAATATGTAGAGCTAGACCTCTAGTTAACCAAAAATTTCCGCCAGATGCTTGCGATATTCTGCGATATACCGTGGGACATCAGGCATTTTAATCACGTCGTTGGCGATAAAGGTCGGCAATGCCTCCATGCCGAGGAACTGATTGGCTTTATGGAACGGCAGGTAAACGCCGTCAACGCCGACGCCGTGGAAGAACTGGTCTTTGTCGGTGAAGGCTTCCATCGGCGCGTTCCAGGTCAGAGAAAGCATATATTTTTTCCCCTGCACCAGGCCGCCGGAGCCATATTTTTTGCTGGCGTCGGAGCGGGTACGGCCATCGCTGGCGTACAGCGAGCCGTGGCCTTCGGTAAAGACGTCATCCATATATTTTTTCACCGTCCACGGAGCGCCCATCCACCAGCCCGGCATCTGCCAGATCACCACATCGGCCCACAGGAAATTCTGTACTTCTTCTTTTACGTCGTACTCGCTTTCGGCGCGAACGCTTTTAACATCGTGCCCGGCGTCGCGCAGATAACTCTCCGCGACCTCGGTCAGGGTGTCGTTCAGTTGACCATTAGAGTGCGCGAACTTTTTCGCCCCATTGATAATCAGGATGTTGCTCATTTTTTACCCTCATATATGAAAATTTGCCGACGATCTTACCCCGCGAAGCGGGGCAGTAAAATGAGCAAAATGTGCAAAGTCTTTTGCCAAATGAGCAATAATCTCGCTACCAGTACACGTGGGCCTCGAAGCCGCCGTCGCGCGCGTTGGCAAAATCAACCTGCATGCCGTGCAGCGAGGCGATGCGCCGGACGATCGACAAGCCCAGGCCGCTGCCCGGCGCCTCCTGCCCCGGCGGACGATAAAAACGCTCGCCAATGCGCGAGAGCGCCTGCGGGCTAATGCCTGGGCCGTTATCGCGCACCCGGAACTCGCGGGCGTTGAGCGTGATATCGACCTGGCTGCCGCGAGGGCTATAGCGTACGGCGTTATCCAGCAGATTGCGCACCAGCAGACTGAGCAGCAGCGGCTGGCCGGTGCGGACGATATGGCTGGCATTAAGATGCAGGCGCAGCTCAATCCCGGACTGCTGCGCCGGGTGATACATCTCCATCACTGCCGACTGCAGCAGATCGGCGATAGCGACCTGCTGCACATCATCCAGTTGGGCGAGCGAGTCCAGCCGCGACAGCGTCAGCAGCTGATCCACCAGTCGGGTGGCGCGATCGATCCCCTGGTGGAGCTGATCCAACGCTTTCTCACGCCCTTCGGGATCGTCCAGGGAGAGTTGAGCGACTTCGGTCTGCACCTTCAGCGCCGCCAGCGGGCTGCGTAGCTCATGGGCGGCATCAGAGGTAAACCGACGCTCGCGCAGCATGGCGTCGTGAGTGCGTCGGAACAGCTGATTCAGCGCTTCGACCAGCGGGCGAACTTCGGCGGGGATCTTCTCCACGCTGAGCGAATCCGCCGAGTCCGGCGCGCGCAGGCGCAGCGTGCGCGCCAGATTTTTCAATGGCGCCAGCTCGCGGCTTAACAGCACGATAAGCAGCACGAACATCAGCGGCAGGGCAACCATCCACGGGGTGAGCTGCGAGGTCACGATATCCATCGCCATTTCGCGCCGGTAATCCCACTCCTGGCCGACGGCGATGCGGTAGCGGCCGTCGGCGGTGGTTAACCACAGGAAACGCCACTCGTCATCGTCGTCACGCAGATAGCCATCGCTGAATCCCTCGCGCTGCGAATTCCACTGAATATCCTCTCCGTTCTCGCCGTCATTAAGCACCATTTTGCCGTCGCGGGTGAAGATGGCGAACGCCAGCGCGTCGTCGTCGATGTGCCCGTGGCGTACCTTTTTCTTTTCCCCGAGCGAGGCGGGCGGGGCGCGCAGTTCATCGAAATGCATGACGCTCAGGCGGCGAGCGAACAGCAGCTGCTGGGTATCGAACAGCTTATCCAGCTTTTTGCTGGTCTGCTGCCAGGCGATAACGCTGGCCATCCCCCAGGCGGCGGCGGTCAGTACGGCAAACAGCAGCGTCAGGCGCAGGCGCAGGCTCAGGCGGGCAAGTCGTTTCATGCGTCACCCAGGGTATAGCCGATGCCGTGGACGGTACGGATAAAGTCGCTGCCGGGCTTGCGGCGCAGATGATGGACGTGAACTTCCACGGCGTTGCTGGAGACCTCGTCGTCCCAGGTGTAGAGCTTTTCCTCGATAAGCTTACGCGGCAATACGCGCCCGGCGTTGCGCATAAGCAGTTCCAGCAGGGCGAACTCCTTCGGCTTCAGCGCCAGGCTTTCGCCGTCGAGGCTGGCGGTTAAGCGGTTCGGATCGAGGATCACCTTGCCGTGGCGCAGTTCGCTGCTGCTCTGGCCGTGCGCGCGGCGGATCAACGCTTCGAGGCGCGCTGCCACCTCAATCAGGGCGAAAGGTTTGCACAGGTAGTCATCGGCGCCCAGGCGCAGGCCCTCCACCCGCTGGCTGAGGGCATCGCGGGCGGTGAGGATCAGCACCGGCTCATGGCGGCCTTTATCGCGCCATTCGCGCAGAATATCGAGGCCATCGATGCCGGGTAGGGTGAGGTCAAGGATTGCGGCGTCGTAGGGGGCGCTGTATAAGGCATTTTTGCCCTCCAGCCCGGCGGTAAACCAGTCAATGCTAAAGCCCATTTTGCTCAGCCCGGCTTTGATGCCGTCGCCGATAAGCTTGTCATCTTCCACCAGTAATATGCGCATGTTTCCCTCCGACGATCCCGTTTCTTTGCGCAGTAAACCGCGTTGAAGCGGGTGATGTACAGCATTAAAATTTCTTTTTTCCGCTTAAGAAGTCGTTAAGTTTTGTCGGGCGTAATAGGAGCCATACCAACACAAAAGGGAGAATATAAGATGAAAAAAATTGCTGCGATGACCGCGATTATTGCTTTGGTTTCCATGCCTGTACTGGCCGCCGGGCAGGGAGGATTCACCGGACCGTCTACTACCACTACCACCCAGGCTGGCGGCTTCACCGGGCCGAGCGGCGCGGTGACCACCGTGGCGAACGCCAAGTCGCTGCGTGATGACACCTGGGTGACCCTGCGCGGTAAAATCGTCGAGCGCATCTCTGATGACCTGTATAAATTCCAGGATGCTTCCGGGGTGATCAATGTCGATATCGACCACAAGCGCTGGAACGGCGTGACCGTCGGCCCGCAGGACACAGTAGAAATTCAGGGGGAAGTCGATAAGGACTGGAACTCGGTAGAAATCGACGTTAAACAGATCCGTAAAATCGCGCCATAAGTCTCCGTCGGATAAGCGCAAGATCGGTCAGGAATCGCGATCCTCGCTCTGTCAGAGTATGTCGCGAGGAGGAGACGATGAACGATATTAAGGCCAGCCCGGCTTATGTCGGGCGCTTCCAGCGCGTCTGTAGGTACATTGCGCGCCATCTTGATGAGCCGCTGTCGTTGGAGACGCTGAGCGCGATAGCGCACAGTTCGCCTTACCATTTTCACCGGCAATTTAGCGCTTATACCGGCATTCCATTGTACCGGTATATTCAGTGGTTGCGTCTGCGACGCGCCTGTTGGCGCCTGGCGTTCAACCCCCGCGATAAAGTCATTGATATTGCCCTTGATGCCGGATTTCAGAATGCGGAGTCGTTCAGTCGTGCCTTCCGTACCGCGTTTGACCAAAGCCCGACCCAATTCCGTCAACAACCGGACTGGGCCGAGTGGCATCGACGCGTACCGAAACATACGCTACAGGAGCAAACGTCGATGGACGTCAACATTATTTCGTGCACCTCCACCCGGATAGCCGTACTGCAACATCGCGGTAGCCCGGACCTTGTCAACGCCACCGCCGCGCGTTTTATCGCCTGGCGTAAGACGAGCGGATTATCGCCCGTCGCCACCAGCGATACCTGGGGGATCGCCTGGGACGATCCGCAGACCACCCCGCAGGAGGCATTTCGTTTTGATATCTGCGGTACGGTCGATCGGCCGGTTGGTGAAAACGCCTTTGGCGTGATTAACGGCGAAATCCCCGGCGGACGCTGCGCCGTCGTGCGCCATCACGGCTCGCTGGACACGCTGGCGAACAGCGTTTGGTTTCTCTATCGCGACTGGTTACCCGCTTCAGGCGAGACGTTACGGGATTTTCCGGTGTACTTCCGTTACCTCAATTTTGTCCATGAGGTGGCTGAGCATGAACTGCAAACCGATATTTATCTGCCGCTGGCCTGATTAAGCGTGACGGAATCCTCAGCCGATCTCACGGCCTGTGACTCAGGGCGTGAGATCGGGTATTATCGCGGGTAGTTTTGCCGTCCGAACGGTCGGTACCCAGATTGAGGATCCACGATTAATGAGCGATATGGCAGAGCGCCTTGCGCTGCATGAATTTACGGAAAATGCTTACCTGAACTACTCCATGTACGTGATCATGGACAGGGCATTACCGTTTATTGGCGATGGCTTAAAACCGGTCCAGCGTCGCATCGTCTATGCGATGTCCGAGCTGGGGCTGAACGCCAGCGCGAAATTCAAAAAGTCCGCCCGCACCGTCGGCGACGTGTTGGGTAAATATCACCCGCACGGCGACAGCGCCTGCTATGAAGCGATGGTGCTGATGGCGCAGCCGTTCTCTTACCGCTATCCGCTGGTGGATGGTCAGGGAAACTGGGGGGCGCCGGACGATCCCAAATCTTTCGCCGCCATGCGTTACACCGAATCCCGCCTGTCGAAGTATGCCGAGCTGCTGCTCAGCGAGCTGGGGCAGGGGACGGTCGACTGGGTGCCAAACTTTGACGGCACGCTGCAGGAGCCGAAAATGCTGCCAGCGCGTCTGCCGAACATCCTGCTGAACGGCACCACCGGCATCGCGGTAGGCATGGCGACCGATATTCCTCCGCACAACCTGCGGGAAGTGGCCAAAGCGGCGATTACGCTGATTGAGCAGCCGAAAACCACCCTCGACGAACTGCTGGATATCGTACAGGGGCCGGATTTCCCGACCGAGGCGGAGATCATCACCTCGCGGGCGGAAATTCGCAAAATCTACCAGAACGGGCGCGGCTCAGTGCGCATGCGCGCGGTGTGGAGTAAAGAGGACGGCGCGGTGGTGATCAGTGCGCTGCCGCATCAGGTCTCTGGCGCCAAAGTGCTGGAGCAGATTGCGGCGCAGATGCGCAATAAAAAGCTGCCGATGGTTGACGATCTGCGCGACGAATCGGACCACGAAAACCCGACCCGTCTGGTGATTGTCCCGCGCTCCAACCGGGTGGATATGGAACAGGTGATGAACCACCTGTTCGCCACCACCGATCTGGAGAAGAGCTACCGCATCAACCTCAATATGATCGGCCTTGACGGCCGCCCGGCGGTGAAAAACCTGCTGGAGATCCTCAGCGAGTGGCTGGTGTTCCGTCGCGATACCGTGCGTCGCCGTCTAAACCATCGGTTAGAGAAAGTGCTGAAGCGCCTGCATATCCTCGAAGGTTTGCTGGTGGCGTTTCTTAATATCGATGAAGTGATTGAGATCATCCGCACTGAAGATGAACCGAAGCCGGCCCTGATGTCGCGCTTTGGCATCAGCGAAACCCAGGCGGAAGCGATTCTGGAATTAAAACTGCGCCACCTCGCCAAACTGGAAGAGATGAAGATCCGCGGCGAGCAGAGCGAGCTGGAAAAAGAGCGCGACCAGCTGCAGGCGATTCTGGCGTCTGAACGTAAGATGAACAACCTGCTGAAAAAAGAGCTGCAGGCCGATGCCGATGCCTTCGGCGACGACCGTCGCTCGCCGCTTCACGAGCGTGAAGAAGCGAAAGCGATGAGCGAACATGACATGCTGCCGTCTGAGCCGGTGACTATCGTTCTGTCGCAGATGGGCTGGGTGCGCAGCGCCAAAGGACACGACATTGACGCCCAGGGCTTGAGCTATAAGGCGGGCGACAGCTGGAAAGCCTCGGCGAAGGGCAAGAGCAACCAGCCGGTGGTGTTTATCGATACCACCGGACGCAGCTATGCCATCGATCCGATTACTCTGCCTTCCGCGCGTGGCCAGGGTGAACCGCTTACCGGCAAACTGACCCTGCCGCCGGGCGCGACCGTGGAGCATATGCTAATGGAAAGCGACGATCAGAAACTGCTGATGGCTTCCGACGCGGGCTACGGTTTCGTCTGTACCTTCAACGATCTGGTGGCGCGCAACCGTGCCGGGAAAGCGCTAATCACCCTGCCTGACAACGCGCACGTGATGCCGCCGCTGGTGATTGAGGATGAGTCCGATATGCTGCTGGCCATCACCGCCGCCGGGCGGATGCTGATGTTCCCGGTCAGCGATCTGCCGCAGCTGTCGAAAGGCAAGGGCAACAAAATTATCAGCATTCCGGCGGCGGAAGCCGCAGCCGGCCAGGACGGTCTGGCACATCTGTTTGTTCTGCCGCCGCAGAGTACGCTGACCATTCACGTCGGCAAACGGAAGATCAAACTGCGTCCGGAAGAGCTACAAAAAGTCACCGGCGAGCGCGGCCGCCGCGGTTCGCTGATGCGCGGGCTGCAGAAAATTGACCGCGTGGAAATTGACTCGCCGCGTCGTGCCGCGGCAGGCGATAGCGAAGAGTAAGCGCGTCTCCTCCCGTCTTTGACGGGAGGAGACGAAAAAATGCCGCAAAATCGTTGTTTATTCAGGCGTTGCGATTAACAATGTCCATCATCAGGGACCCAGGAAGAACGGTCCCGGCCTGCGCAGAACTTGTGAGCCTGCCTTCTGCCAGCAGCGAATAATTCTAAGCGGTTTGGGTTTTAGAGGTAGCTATGCTATTCATTTTTCGAGTAATTTTCGTGGTCATTTATTGCATCGTAGTGTGCGTACTTGGCTGTCTGTACTGCTTGTTCAGCCCACGTAATCCAAAACACGTTGCCACTTTCGGCCATCTGTTTGGCCGTTTATCTCCGGTATTTGGCCTCAAGGTAGAGCTACGCAAACCCGCCGACGCGGAAAGCTATGGCAACGCGATCTACATCGCTAACCACCAGAACAACTATGATATGGTGACGGCGTCGAATATCGTGCAGGCTCCGACGGTCACCGTAGGTAAAAAGAGCCTGCTGTGGATCCCGTTCTTTGGCCAACTGTACTGGCTGACGGGCAATTTGCTGATTGACCGTAATAACCGAACCAAAGCGCACGGCACTATTGCCGAAGTCGTCAACGCTTTTAAAAAGCGTAAAATTTCGTTCTGGATGTTCCCGGAAGGGACCCGTAGCCGCGGCCGCGGCCTGCTGCCGTTTAAAACCGGGGCTTTTCACGCGGCTATTGCCGCTGGGGTGCCGATTATTCCGGTGTGTGTCTCGAATACATCGAATAAAATAAAGCTCAATCGCTGGAACAACGGTCTGGTGATTGTGGAAATGCTGCCGCCGGTAGATACCACTCAGTTTGGTAAAGACAACGTGCGCGCGCTGGCGACGCATTGCCGCGAGCTGATGGCCGCCAAAATCGCTGATCTGGACAACGAAGTGGCCGAGCGCGAAGCGGCTGGAAAGCAATAAGACAGGAAACGCCGCCAACGCGCGCGTATTGCTGGCGGGAAACGAATTCCCTTTTTCATTTGTCAGTATGTCATGGAGTTAATATGTCACTCAGTCGGCGTCAGTTTATTAAGGCTTCCGGCGTAGCGCTGTGCGCTGGCGCCGCGCCGCTGAAGGCCCATGCCGCCGGCCAGCAGCCTGAGCTGCCGGTTCCGCCGCTGCTGGAATCTCGTCGCGGCCAGCCGCTGTTTCTGACGCTGCAGCGTTCCCACTGGTCGTTTACCCCCGGCACCCGCGCCCCCGTCTGGGGGATCAATGGCCGCTATATGGGGCCGACGATCCGCGTCTGGAACGGAGACGACGTCAAGCTTATCTACAGCAACCGCCTGACGGAGAACGTGGCGATGACCATCCGCGGTCTGCAGGTGCCTGGCCCGCTGATTGGCGGCGCGGCGCGCATGATGTCGCCGAACGCCGACTGGGCGCCGGTGCTGCCTATCCGCCAGAGCGCGGCGACGCTGTGGTATCAGGCCAACACGCCGAACCGGATGGCGAAACAGGTTTACAACGGTCTGGTGGGCATGTGGCTGGTGGAAGACGAGGTCAGCAAGAACCTGCCGATCCCTAACCACTATGGCGTCGATGACTTCCCGGTGATTATTCAGGATAAACGGCTGGATAACTTCGGCACGCCGGAATATAGCGAACCGGGCAGCGGCGGCTTTGTGGGCGACACGCTGCTGGTTAACGGCGTGCAGAGCCCGTATGTTGAAGTGTCGCGCGGCTGGGTGCGCCTGCGCCTGCTGAACGCTTCCAACTCCCGGCGCTATCAGCTGCAGATGAGCGATGGCCGACTGCTGCATGTGATTTCCGGCGATCAGGGGTTCCTGCCGGCGCCGGTTTCGCTCAAGCAGCTATCGCTGGCCCCGGGGGAGCGGCGTGAAATTCTGGTCGATATGACTAACGGCGATGAAGTATCCATTACCTGCGGCGAAGCGGCGAGCATCGTCGACCGTATCCGCGGTTTTTTTGAACCGTCAAGCATCCTGGTCTCCACGCTGGTGCTGACGCTGCGTCCGACCGGGCTGCTGCCGCTGGTGACCGACAGTCTGCCGGTGCGCCTGCTGCCGACCGAGCTGCTCTCCGGTACGCCGATCCGCAGCCGGGATATCACCCTTGGCGACGATCCGGGCATCAACGGCCAGCTGTGGGATCCGCAGCGTATCGATATCACGGCGCAGCAGGGGACCTGGGAGCGCTGGACGGTGCGCGCCGACCGCCCGCAGTCGTTCCATATTGAAGGGGTGATGTTCCAGATCCGTAATGTCAACGGCTCGTCTCCTTTCCCGGAAGATCGCGGCTGGAAGGACACCGTGTGGGTCGACGGGCAGGTTGAGCTGCTGGTCTATTACGCCCAGCCGTCGTGGCCGCACTTCCCGTTCCAGTATCTGAGCCAGACGCTGGAGCTTGCCGATCGCGGCTCGATCGGCCAGATGCTGGTGAATCCCGCGCCGTAATCTCTTTGACCCTGGCCGGCGCACGGTCAGGGTTTGAGAAAATCCTCCTTCATTTCCACTATCATTCCGGCTTATAATCCACGCCCTTTTGGTTATTTTTTTATCATTTTCCCCGGAAGCAATATGAGCGCAATATCCCTGATCCAACCGGATCGTGACCTTTTTTCCTGGCCGCAATACTGGGCTGCCTGTTTTGGCCCTGCGCCCTTTTTACCGATGTCGCGTGAAGAGATGGATCAACTTGGCTGGGATAGCTGCGACATTATTCTGGTTACCGGCGACGCCTATGTCGACCACCCGAGTTTCGGGATGGCTATCTGCGGCCGCATGCTGGAAGCGCAGGGTTTCCGGGTTGGGATCATCTCCCAGCCGGACTGGAACAGCAAAGACGACTTTATGCGTCTGGGAAAACCGAACCTGTTCTTCGGCGTGACCGCCGGCAACATGGACTCAATGATCAACCGTTACACCGCCGACCGTAAACTACGTCATGACGATGCCTATACGGCGGGTAACGTGGCGGGCAAACGTCCGGACCGCGCTACCCTCGTCTATACCCAGCGCTGTAAAGAGGCGTGGAAAGATGTGCCGGTGATCCTCGGCGGCATCGAAGCCAGCCTGCGTCGTACCGCCCACTATGATTACTGGTCCGACACCGTGCGCCGCTCGGTGCTGGTGGACTCCAAGGCCGATATGCTGATGTTCGGCAACGGCGAGCGTCCGCTGGTGGAAGTGGCTCATCGCCTGGCGATGGGCGAAACCATCGACCAGATCCGCGATGTGCGCAATACCGCCATCATGGTGAAAGAGGCGCTGCCGGGCTGGAGCGGCGTGGACTCCACCCGTCTGGATACGCCCGGTAAAATTGACCCCATCCCGCATCCGTACGGTGAAGATCTGCCGTGCGCCGATAACAAACCGGTCGCGCCGAAAAAACAGGAAGCGAAAAGCATTACTGTGCAACCGCCGCGGCCCAAACCGTGGGAAAAAACCTATGTACTGCTGCCTTCCTTCGAGAAGGTGAAAGGCGATAAGGTCCTGTACGCTCACGCCTCGCGCATTTTGCACCACGAAACCAACCCCGGCTGCGCCCGGGCGCTGATGCAAAAGCACGGCGAGCGCTACATCTGGATCAACCCGCCGGCAATCCCGCTCTCCACCGAAGAGATGGACAGCGTCTTCGCGCTGCCGTACAAGCGGGTGCCGCATCCTTCCTATGGCGATGCGCGTATTCCGGCGTATGAGATGATCCGCTTCTCAATCAACATCATGCGCGGCTGCTTCGGCGGCTGTTCGTTCTGCTCGATCACCGAGCACGAAGGACGCATAATCCAGAGCCGTTCTGAGGATTCGATCATTAATGAGATCGAAGCCATTCGCGACACCGTGCCCGGCTTTACCGGGGTGATCTCCGATCTCGGCGGGCCAACGGCCAACATGTATATGCTGCGCTGTAAATCGCCGCGCGCTGAGCAGACCTGCCGCCGTCTCTCCTGCGTCTATCCGGATATTTGCCCGCACATGGATACCAACCATGAGCCGACGATCAATCTTTATCGCCGCGCTCGCGAGCTGAAGGGCATCAAGAAGATCCTTATCGCCTCCGGGGTACGCTATGACATCGCGGTCGAAGATCCGCGCTATATCAAAGAGCTGGCGACCCACCACGTCGGCGGCTATCTGAAGATCGCCCCGGAGCATACCGAAGAGGGACCGCTGTCGAAGATGATGAAGCCGGGAATGGGCAGCTACGACCGCTTTAAAGAGCTGTTCGACACCTATTCGAAGCAGGCGGGTAAAGAGCAGTATCTGATCCCGTACTTTATCTCCGCTCATCCGGGGACCCGTGATGAAGATATGGTGAACCTGGCGCTGTGGCTGAAGAAGCATCGCTTCCGTCTCGACCAGGTGCAGAACTTCTATCCGTCGCCGCTGGCGAACTCGACCACCATGTATTACACCGGCAAGAACCCGCTGGGTAAAATTGGTTATAAGAGCGAAGAGGTGATGGTGCCGAAGGGCGATAAACAGCGCCGTCTGCACAAAGCGCTGCTCCGCTACCACGATCCGGCAAACTGGCCGCTGATCCGTCAGGCGCTGGAGGCGATGGGCAAGAAGCACCTGATTGGCTCCCGTCGCGACTGCCTGGTGCCAGCGCCAACCCTGGACGAAATGCGTGAAGCGCGTCGCCAGAACCGCCATACTCGTCCGGCGCTGACCAAGCACACGCCGATCGCCCATCAGCGCCAGACGCCTGCCGCTGCGGGCGCGAAAAAACGCGTTAAGCCGAAGGCCGTATCACGCTAAGCGGCTGGCCCGGCGGGATCGCTCGCCGGGAACATCTGTGAAAAAAGGAGAGAGGTGATGACGCCGGTCATCCTGTCGCGACAACAACTGGACCAGCTCTGGGAGATAGACCGCAGCGAAATTATCGATACGCTCTACCGTCTCGATAACGGTCAGCTGCGGGCTTATCAGGAATATTATGACGTGCGTGGCTGGGACCCTCACGATCGTCAGGTTTATACTCCGATTCACGAGGCCTGTTACGATCGCGGCGGTATTTTTTTCGCCTTTTTTGACGATGAGCAGATGATTGCCGCAGCGGCGCTGGATACGCTGCCTCGCGGCATGAATGGCGAGCTGCGCCAGCTATTATTCTTTTATGTCGGGGCGGGAAAGCGCGGCCAGGGCTGGGGGCGGCGACTGTTTCAGTATGCCCTGCACCAGCTGCCAGAAATGGGGGCGTCCGGCCTCTATATCTCGTCGATCCCCAACAAAAACACCGTCGATTTTTATCTGGCTCAGGGATGTCGCTTAGCGGATAAGCCCGACCCGGCGCTGTTTGCGCTGGAGCCAGAGGATATTCATCTGGTCTGCGATCGCCTTTAACGCTGAGGCGCTAAAGGCGATGGCAAGAGAGAGCATTACCCGCCAAACTGATCCGGGTCAGGACCGAGACGTTTACCCTGGTCCAGCTTCGCGATCGCTCCCAGCTCATCTTTGTCGAGACGGAAGTCCCAGACGTCAAAGTTTTCCGCAATACGCGACGGCGTGACGGATTTCGGGATCACCACCAGACCGCTGTCGAGATGCCAGCGGATGACGATTTGCGCCGGCGTTTTGCCGTACTTATCGGCGAGCTGGTGGATGACTTTTTGATCGAAGACGCCTTCGCCGCCCTGGGCCAGCGGGCTCCAGGATTCGGTCTGGATCTTGTGGGTGGCGTTCCACGCGTGCAGCTGACGCTGCTGCATAAGTGGATGGAGTTCTATCTGATTGATCACCGGGGCGACGCCGGTTTCATCAATCAGCTTCTGCAGATGCGGTACCTGGAAATTACACACGCCAATGCTTTTGGTCAGCCCCTGCTGCTGCAGCTCGATCAACGCCTGCCAGGCCTCGACGTAATGGCCGATAGCCGGTACCGGCCAGTGGATTAAATAGAGATCCACATAGTCCAGCTTCAGTTTGCTGAGGCTCTCTTTCAGCGCCTCGTGCGGCCGTTTTTGATCGTCGTTCCACAGCTTGGTTGTGATGAAGAGCTCATCGCGGTTGACGCCAGCGCTGTGCAGCGCATTGCCGACGCCGGTCTCATTTTGGTACGCGGCGGCGGTGTCAAAAGAGCGATAACCGACTTCCAGCGCCTTATGAATGGCGGAGACGACTTCCTCGTTGCCAGCTTTCCACACGCCGAGACCCAGCTGCGGCATCAGGTTGCCGTCGTGCAGTTTTATAACGGTTGGATGTGTCATGCCTTCCTCCTGTTAATGAACTCGGCGAAGCAGGATCCGCCGAGGGGTAGCATTAAGTCTGGACGAAATAGCTAAAAACGGTAGTAAAAACACCTCTCCCCGGCGTTTGTTTAACGTAAGGAGAGGTGAATCAGGCGGGGAGCGCTTAGCGTGCAGCCTCGTAAATACGGCGGCTGACGTCCAGGGTGATATCCTGATGTTCGCCAAGTTTAGTCATGCCGTGCTCTTCCAGTTTCGCCAGCAGCGCCGGGATGGAGCTACCGTCGAGACCGTAATCGGAAAGGCGGGTCGGCACGCCCATCTGCTCGAAGAACTGACGCGTTGCGGCGATGGCGGCATCGATACGTTGGTCGTCAGAGCCTTCGGTAATATTCCACACGCGCTCGGCATACTGCAGCAGCTTCTCGCGCTTGGCATCGCGTTTCTCATTCCACAGCGCCGGCAGCACGATAGCCAGCGTCTGGGCGTGATCCAGGCCGTGCATCGCCGTCAGCTCGTGGCCGAGCATATGCGTCGCCCAGTCCTGTGGCACGCCTGCGCCGATCAGGCCGTTCAGCGCCTGCGTCGCCGCCCACATAATATTGGCGCGCACGTTATAGTTCTCCGGTTCCTGCAGGGCTTTCGGGCCATCCTCGATCAGGGTCAGGAGAATGCCTTCGGCGAAGCGGTCCTGGATTTTGCCGTCAACCGGGTAGGTCACGTATTGCTCGACGGTATGGACGAAGGCGTCAACCACGCCGTTCGCGACCTGGCGCGGCGGCAGGGTATAGGTATAAACCGGATCGAGGATCGCGAACTGCGGCTGGACGTGCGAAGACATAAACGCGCGTTTGTCGCCGGTGGTTTTCCGCGATATGACCGCGCCTTTGTTGGATTCAGAACCGGTCGCCGGCAGAGTCAGTACCGAGCCCATTGGAATGGCGCTGGCAATTTTGCTGCCATAGGTTTCCAGAATTTCCCACGGATCGATATCCGCGTCGTAGTGGGCTGCTGCAGCGATAAACTTGGTGCCATCCAGCACCGAACCGCCGCCGACCGCCAGCAGGAAGGTCACTTTCTCTTCCCGGGCGAGTTTCACCGCATTCATCAGGGTTTCGTAAGACGGATTCGGCTCGATGCCGCCAAATTCAAGGACATCCAGGCCATTCAGAGCGGTGAGGACCTGATCCAGGACGCCTGTTTTTTTGACGCTGCCGCCGCCGTAGGTGATCAGTACGCGGGCTTCCGCCGGGATCTGTTCACGCAGCTTTTCAATCGCGCCTTTGCCAAACAGAATGCGGGTTGGGGTATGCAGGTCGAAATTATTCATTGCTTAAGTCCTCCAAAGAGTAAAACCGTCGACAGGGACGATACCGCTGCCCGATGAAGGTTATTGTGGTCCTGGCGCCGTTGACCCTCAATGCACATTCCTGCCGATGTCTTGCCTATTTCTCCATATGGCTGGAGAATTTGTAGCGGCCTGCGCACAATGTACAGGTGAAGAAACATCGGGAGAGACGGTGGCAATGCAACACGCAGAGATATGTCGGACATTAACGGAGAAGATTAACCTGCTGAAAGATAAGCACGAAATGTTAAGTTCGTTGCTGCCTGACGTCCGTTTGCTGTACGGAACGCAACCGGGGCCCCGGACGCCGGTGATGTATCAGCCGGGGATCGTTTTTCTCTTTTCGGGCCATAAAATTGGTTATATCAATGAACGGACTTTTCGCTACGATACAAACGAATATTTACTGTTGACCGTGCCGCTACCTTTCGAGTGCGAAACCTTTGCCACCCCGGAGGTGCCCCTCGCCGGGATGCGCCTGAACGTCGATATCCTGCAACTGCAAGAGCTGCTGATGGATATTGGCGAAGATCCGCTGTTTCAGCCCGCGGTCGCCTCCAGCGGGATAAACTCCGCGGTACTCTCGGAGGATATTCTGTGCGCTGCCGAACGGCTGCTTGACGTGATGGAGCGGCCGCTGGACGCACGGATCCTTGGCAAGCAAATCGTCCGCGAAATTCTGTATTATGTGCTGACGGGGCCCTGCGGCGGCGCGCTGTTGGCGCTGGTCAGCCGGCAGACCCACTTCAGCCTGATAAGCCGCGTGCTCAAGCATATCGAAAGCCAGTACACCGAAAACCTCAGCGTCGATCGGCTGGCGGCGGAAGCGAATATGAGTGTGTCAGCGTTTCACCATAATTTTAAAGCGGTGACCAGCACATCTCCTTTGCAGTATCTGAAAAACTACCGTTTGCACAAAGCACGAATGCTGATGATCCATGACGGCATGAAGGCCAGCGCGGCGGCGATGCGCGTGGGATATGAAAGCCCTTCGCAGTTCAGCCGCGAGTTTAAGCGCTACTTCGGTTTGACGCCGGGAGAAGACGCCGCGCGTATTCGCACGATGCAGGGGATGTAATACCGGGAAAGGGCGGCCGGGCGGGCGCAGGCCCCCCGGCAGATAAGCGTCAGGCGCTGCAATATTTCTTTTTAATGACCACGAACAGCGTGCCGAGCAGGCCAGCCAGCAGCAGGGCAATCGGCAGGATCATCAGACAGGTCATCACCTGATCTTCATGGCGCTTCACAAACGGGATCATGCTCAGCGCATAGCCAAGACCCGTCACCACACAGACCCACAGCAGGGCGCTCAGCCAGTTGAAGAACTGGAAGCGGCGGTTCGGCAGGCCAGAAATCCCGGCCATGGTTGGCAGCAGGGTGCGGACAAACGCCAGAAAACGGCCCGCGAGCAGCGCCAGCAGGCCGTGGCGGTCAAACATGCAGGTGGCGCGCTGATGGTACTTATGCGGCAGATGCGCCAGCCAGCCTTTCACCGTTTGCGTATTGCCCAGCCAGCGCCCTTGCACATAGCTCAGCCAGCAGCCGAGGCTGGCGGCGGCGGTCAGAATGGCGATAGTGGGCACAAAGTCCATGACGCCTTTAGCAATCAGCGCGCCGGCGAGCAGCAGCAGGCTGTCTCCCGGTAAAAAGGAGGCGGGCAGCAGCCCGTTTTCCAGAAACAGGGTCGCGAACATAACCAGATATACAACGCCCACAACGTGAGGGTTCGCCAATGCGGCAAAATCATGTTGCCACAGCGCGGCGACAATCTCTTGAATGACAACCATGGACTTTCCTAAGTGGTACCGTATTGTTGACTAGTGTACTCCTGAAGAGGCCCGAGCACCTTGATCCCGGGCGCAACAAAAGCGGCCGCTTTGCTAAAAAGCGTCCGCTATTGTTGCCACTGACTGTCACTTTACACGATACGCGCGAAGCCCGCTGCTAAATCCGCCTGCAGATCGTCAACATTTTCGAGACCAATGTGCAGGCGGATCAGCGTGCCGCTGAAGTCGACTTCAGCATCCGGTCGAATATGGGCGATTTGCTCCGGCTGGTTGGCGAGAATCAGCGACTCAAAGCCGCCCCACGAATAGGCCATACTGAACAGGCTGAAATTGTCGAGATACTCCGCCAGTTCGGCATCATTGAGGCGCTTGCTGAGCACAAACGAGAATAGCCCGCTGCTGCCGGTGAAATCACGTTTCCAGAACTCATGACCTTTACTGCCGGGCAGGGCGGGGTGGTTTACCCGCGCCACCTGCGGGTGCTGCGCCAGCCACTCGGCGATGCGCAGGCTGCTTTCATGATGCTGACGCAGGCGAACGCCCAGGGTGCGCAGGCCGCGGCTGGTCATATAGGCAGTATCGGCGTCCAGCATTTGCCCCATCAGGTAGGCATTTTCACGCAGCTGCGGCCAGCAGCGCGCGTTAGCCACCGCGGTGCCCACCATGGCGTCGGAATGGCCGATCAGGTATTTGGTGCCTGCCTGAATGGAAATATCAATGCCAAAATCCAGGGCTTTAAACAGGATCCCCGCCGCCCAGGTGTTATCGATCATGATAATCGCTTCCGGGGCGACCTGACGCACGGCGGCGACTATCGCCGGCACATCGTGCACTTCCATGGTGATCGAGCCGGGCG
The DNA here is from genome assembly GCF_018223915.1 of Klebsiella sp. 64. Taxonomy (NCBI): domain Bacteria; kingdom Pseudomonadati; phylum Pseudomonadota; class Gammaproteobacteria; order Enterobacterales; family Enterobacteriaceae; genus Klebsiella; species Klebsiella sp. 64. The sequence continues at coordinate 84,318 of NZ_JAGRQZ010000004.1, read as the reverse complement.
ATTCGAGGAACACCACGCGGGTCTCAGGGCGAACCAGACGGGCGATATCGGCACCGATTAAGGGATCGAACCAGCTGGTGGTGACGCCGAGTTTGGCGAGAATTTTGGTACAAAAGTCCTGGCTTGGCTCATAGGCGGTATTGGTCATCAGCACATGGTCGCCTTGCTCGACAAACGCCAGGATAGTGTTAGCCACCGCCGCGGCGCCGCAGGGGAAGAGGGCGCAGCCGGCGCCGCCTTCCAGCTCGCACATCGCTTCCTGCAGCGAGAAATGGGTCAGGGTGCCGCGACGACCGTAGAACAGCTCGCCGTTGGCCCGATTGCGGGTGGCGTGCTTTTTGGCCTCGACGGTGTCGAAAACCAGCGATGACGCGCGCTGGATAACGCTGTTCACTGAGCCCTGGGTGTACTTTTTGCTCCGCCCGGCGTTGACCAGCGCGGTATCAAGATGTTTATCAGCCATGTTGACGAACCTGTTTTTATACGTCTGGACGTCTAAACTAACATGAATCTGCTTTTCTGTACCAGCGCACCGCCGATACAGGCGAAAATTTTACCCGGCCCGCGGTTAGCCGCTTTTTTACTGCGTAAGCGCAAGGAAAATAAACGTGATTTGCTGCACAGTGTAAATACTAATGAGAACCACTATCAATTCGATGTCGTTTTGATATTATTGTGGGCAGATTTTGTGATTATCGTCGTGGAGATAGAGCGTGGGTAATAATTTGATGCAGGCGGATCTCTCCGTTTGGGGTATGTATCATCATGCCGATATTGTCGTTAAGGTGGTGATGATTGGCCTGATTCTGGCGTCGGTCGTCACATGGGCCATTTTCTTCGGTAAAGGGGCGGAAATCCTCGCCAGCAAGCGTCGCCTCAAACGTGAACAGCAGCAGCTGGCAGAAGCCCGCTCTCTCGATCAGGCCAGCGATATCGCCAGCGCCTTTGAGGCGAAAAGCCTCACCACCCAGCTTATCAATGAAGCGCAGAACGAACTCGAACTCTCTGCCGGTGCCGAAGACAATGAAGGCATCAAGGAACGAACCGGTTTTCGCCTTGAGCGCCGCGTTGCGGCGGTTGGTCGCCATATGGGGCGCGGTAACGGCTATCTGGCGACCATCGGCGCCATTTCCCCGTTTGTGGGCCTGTTTGGTACCGTCTGGGGCATCATGAACAGCTTTATCGGCATCGCCCAGACCCAGACCACCAATCTTGCGGTGGTAGCGCCGGGCATCGCAGAAGCGCTGCTGGCGACGGCCATCGGCCTGTTCGCCGCCATCCCGGCGGTGGTCATCTATAACATCTTCGCCCGCATGATCGGCAGCTACAAGGCCTCGCTCGGCGACGTCGCCGCTCAGGTACTCCTGCTGCAAAGCCGCGATCTGGACCTCAGCGCCAGCGGCGTGAAGCCGGTGCGCAGCGCGCAGAAATTACGGGTAGGTTGATCGGCTATGGCGATGCGTCTTAATGAAAACCTGGACGATAACGGCGAAATGCATGAGATCAACGTGACGCCGTTTATCGACGTCATGCTGGTTCTGCTGATTATCTTTATGGTGGCCGCGCCGCTGGCGACGGTCGACGTGAAGGTCAATCTGCCGGCCTCCTCCAGCCAGCCGCAACCGCGACCGGAAAAACCCATCTACCTGTCGGTGAAGGCGGATAAGAGCATGTTCCTCGGCAACGACCCGGTTACCGAAGCGAATATGATTAACGCCCTGGATAGCCTGACCGCCGGCAAAAAAGATACCACCGTCTTCTTCCGCGCGGATAAAACCGTTGATTACGAGACGATGATGAAAGTGATGGATACCCTGCATCAGGCGGGCTATCTCAAGATCGGGCTGGTGGGCGAAGAGACCGTCAAAGCGAAGTAACCTCCCCCTTTCCACTTTTCTCCTCAGGCTGGCCTTGCGCCAGCTTTTTAATAGGTGGCGCAATAACTTGTAAGACCAATCTTATAGATGTGTGACAACTTTCTCAGTTAACAGAAAACATAAACCCGATGCGAAAAATGACAATAGGATAGTTTTTATCCTGCCTCTACAGTGAATACCACTTCATCTGAGAGGGATTATATTGTGAATCACGATAATAAACTGTCATTTGCGGAGAAGCTGGGATATGGCATGGGGGATGCAGCCTGCGGTATCGTTTACTCTTCGGTAACCATGTTTCTGACATGGTTTTATACGGATATTTACGGGCTTTCTGCTGCCGCAGTCGGAGTGATGTTCCTGGTGACGCGGGTTCTGGATGCGATTACCGATCCGCTAACCGGCATTGTTGCAGACCGTGTAAAGACCCGCTGGGGCCATTTTCGCCCGTGGCTTATCTGGTTTGCCGTACCTTATGCCGTGCTGGCGGTAATGACCTTCACGACTCCGGAATTTGGCGCATCGGGTAAACTGGTTTATGCCTACCTGACCTACACCTTACTCATGCTGTGTTACACCTTTATCAATATTCCCTACTGCGCATTGGGCGGAGTCATTACGCGTGATGAGAAGGATCGCCTTTCAGCCCAGTCATATCGTTTTACGATCTCATCTCTGGCCGGTCTGATGGTTTCTGTCGCAACCCTGTTCCTGGTGGATTTTTTCGGTAAAGAAAATAAGCAGTTTGGTTTTCAGGCGACAATGGGAATCATGGGCGCGATCGCTATTGTAATGCTGGCTTTTTGCTTCTTCTCTACCAAAGAACGCGTGGCTCCAGCTGTTGAACAGCAGGGGAGCATACGCGAAGACCTCCGTCAGCTGCTGGCGAATGACCAGTGGCGTATTGTGGCGATAATTACTTTTTTCTCCAGTATGGCCGGGGTTATGCGCAGCGCCGCCACGCTCTATTATGCAACCTACCTGATGTTAGGCGGTGTGGAGTCAGCGGCGGGAACGGCCATGAAATCAGCATTTGTTTCCACCAGTGTCGTTGGCACGATTATCGGCAGCATCGCCGCCGGATGGCTGGCCAAGCGCTATCGCGCGGTATCGCTGTTTAAAAATATCAACCTCCTGCTGGTCCTGGTTGGCGTCGTAATGTTCTTTGTGCCGCCGACCTGGCTGCCGGTGGTGTTCCCTTTATACTTCCTGGTCGGCTTCTTCCATCAGATGTACCAGCCGTTTAAATGGAACATGATGGCCAACGCTGCCGATTATGGCGAATGGAAGTTTGGCCGTCGCATCACGGGATTATCCTATTCCGGTAATCTGTTTGCTTTGAAAATGGGCATGGCGGTTGCTGGCGCCGCCGTAGGTTTTTCGCTTGGGCTATTTGGCTATCAGGCGGGCGTAACGGCGCAGACTCCGCTGGCGACAATGGGAATTGTGGGGCTGTTAACCCTCGGTCCATCACTATCTTACCTGCTCCTGTGGTGGCTGGCGCGTTTCTATAAGCTGGATGACAAAATGATGCAGACAATTCAGCGCGAGCTGTCCATGCGTCAGCAGCAGGGGCATTCAGAGACGCATTTGCCGCTAAACGCCGTTCCGGAAAAGGCCTGAGGAGATGCGAAATATGACCCCTTCTGAATACCAGAATCCTATCTTATGCGCCGATTATTCCGACCCGGATATCGTGCGAGTAGGCGATGATTTCTTTATGGTCTCTTCCAGTTTTAACCATGTGCCCGCTTTACCGATCCTGCATTCAACGGACCTGGTTAATTGGACTATCATCAACCACGTTATGGATGAACTGCCGCTACCTGGTTATGACCGGTATCAGCCGGGTAAGGGCGTATGGGCGCCGTCGATTCGCTGGCACGATGGCAAGCTGTGGGTCTGCTTCAGCACGCCAGATGAAGGTATTTTTATCTGCCATACCGAGGATCCGTGGGGGGAATGGAGCGCTCCGCACTGCCTGCGCGAGGCCAGAGGTTGGATAGATCCCTGCCCGTTCTGGGACGACAATGGTCAGGCCTGGTTGGTACATGCCTTCGCCCATAGCCGCAGCGGCATCAAGCATAAACTGCAGTTGTTTGCGATGGCGCCGGACGCCAGCGAATTGCTGGGCGAAGGGCAGATTATCTATGACGGCTGCTGCGATTTACCTACCCTTGAGGGGCCAAAGGTTTATCAACGCGCCGGTTGGTACTACATCTTTGCTCCTGCGGGCGGGGTTGAAAATGGCTGGCAGACGGTACTGCGCGCGCGCCAGATGACGGGGCCCTGGGAAGCCAAAAACGTGCTTTTCCAGGGAAACACCTCGATAAATGGACCACATCAGGGCGGCTGGGTGGAGGGTGAGGAGGGCGAATGCTGGTTTGTTCATTTCCAGGACTTACACCTCTATGGCCGCGTGGTTCACCTCCAGCCGATGTCCTGGGGTAACGATGGCTGGCCGCGTATCGGTGAGCAGATTGGCAACTGCGGCGTCGGACAGCCGGTTTTACGTTGGCAGCGTCCTAAAGGGTTAACGCCTTCACCGGCATTGGCGCCGCAAACCAGCGACTATTTTGCGCAAGGCCAACCGGGAATACAGTGGCAGTGGCAGGCTAACCCCAGCCCTGAGTGGCTGCTGCCAGCGAAAGGCGAACTTCGATTACGCTGCGTCCCATTATCCGAAGTCGATGGACAGAGAGCGTTATACTGGGCGCCGCAGCTGTTGCTGCAGAAATTCCCGGCGCTAACTTTTAGCGCGAAAACAAGCGTAACGTTATATGCCGCTCAGGACGGTGATGCCGGAGGCCTGATCGTATACGGCGAACGCTACGCCGCTTTGCTGGTGGAGTTTGGGCAAGGGGGTTACCGGCTCGTGTGGCGACACGGTTGGATGAGCGATGCGGGCGTGGTGCGCGAAACTCGTCAGGTTCTTGCTGAGCTTAAGTGCGGCAAGTGTCAGCTGCAGGTGGCCGTAGGCGAAAGCGGCCTGTGTCAATTTTCCTGGCGAGCCGAGGAGGAGTGGCGGAAGGTTCCTCTTTGTTTTGCTGCCGGGAAGGGAAAATGGGTCGGCGCGAAATTTGGCCTGCTGGCTGCTTCAATGGTTGGCCTACAAAGCGAGGGCTACTCCGCTTTGCAGGACTTTGAGGTCATACTTTAAAGAAACCGTTTCTGGCCGCCTGCAGATGACGCGGGCGGCTGATGTTGCATAAGCGTTACCCTGTTGCGATATAATGGCGGCCGTTTATGTTAACTGACAGGATCTTATGGAACGCTTTCTGGAAAATGCTATGTACGCCTCGCGCTGGCTGCTGGCGCCGGTTTATTTTGGCCTCTCGCTCGGTCTGATTGCGCTGACCATCAAATTTTTTCAGGAGATCTTCCACATACTGCCGCATATTTTTAGCGTCAGCGAGTCGGATATGATTCTGACCCTGCTGTCGCTGGTGGATATGACCCTGGTGGGCGGTTTGCTGGTGATGGTGATGTTCTCCGGGTATGAAAATTTTGTCTCGCAACTGGATATTAACGAGGGTAAAGAAAAACTCAGCTGGCTGGGCAAAATGGACGCGACTTCGCTGAAAAATAAGGTTGCCGCCTCCATCGTGGCGATCTCCTCTATTCACCTGCTGCGGGTGTTTATGGATGCGAAAAACGTCCCGGACAATAAGCTGATGTGGTACGTGATTATCCACCTGACCTTCGTGCTTTCGGCCTTTGTGATGGGCTACCTTGATCGTCTGACCAAAGTGAAACACTGATCCCTTCTCTCCCGGCGGTGTTAGCCGCTGGGCTGTTTCTCCCTGTTTCATGCTTTTCTGGGCTGGCGTATGTCCGGGCTTCTGCTTTGCTTAAAGAGCGCTTAACAACGGAGGCAGGGTGATGACGCGATTAACGGCCAAAGATTTCCCGCAGCAGTTGCTCGAATATTATGACTACTATGCCCACGGCAAAATCAGTAAACGCGAGTTTCTCCAGCTGGCGGGGAAATACACTGTCGGCGGGATGACCGCGCTGGCGCTGTTTAATCTGCTGAAGCCCGACTATGCCCTGGCAGAGCAGGTACCGTTCACCGACCCGGATATCCGCCCGGAGTATATTCATTATCCCTCTCCTGACGGTCACGGCGAAGTGCGGGCTTACCTGGTGACGCCGACAAAAATAGCCGACAAAGCGCCCGCTGTGGTGGTGGTGCATGAGAACCGCGGCCTGAACCCCTATATTGAAGATGTAGCCCGGCGGGTAGCGAAAGCGGGGTACATCGCGCTGGCGCCGGATGGCCTGAGCGCTGTCGGCGGCTATCCGGGGAATGATGATGAAGGCCGCGCGCTACAGCAGAAAGTCGATCCCGTGAAGCTGATGAATGATTTTTTTGCGGCGGTCGCGTTTATGGCGAACTATCCACAGGCGACGGGGAAGGTCGGTATCACCGGTTTTTGCTACGGCGGCGGCGTCAGCAACGCGGCGGCGGTGGCGATCCCGGAGCTGGCCTGCGCGGTGCCGTTTTACGGTCGCCAGCCGCCGCTGAAGGAGGTTGATAAAATTAAAGCACCGCTGCTGCTGCACTATGCCGGCCTCGATAGCGGCATTAATGAAGGCTGGCCTGCCTATGAACAGGCGTTGAAGGAACACCATAAAGTCTACGAGGCCTATTTCTATCAGGGCGTGAATCACGGCTTTCATAATGATTCCACGCCGCGCTACGATCGGGCTGCGGCTGATCTTGCCTGGCAACGCACGCTGGCATGGTTTGAGAAGTATTTACGCTAGCGCAACCGTCATAAATAGCGCTACCGCTCGCTCAAAAAAACGCTATATAATTTATTATATAACGATTGGGAGGGCGCGATGGAAAATCATTTTGGCAAAGGCTTAATGGCGGGGCTACAGGCATCCTATGCTGACACCGCCGCGCATGCGGCGAATTTTTGCGCCGACTATAAACGCGGGTTTGTGCTCGGCTACTCGCACCGCATGTTTGAAAAAACCGGCGACCGCCAGCTCAGCGCCTGGGAAGCGGGGATCCTCACCCGTCGCTATGGCCTGGACAGGGATATGGTGATGGATTTCTTCAAAGAAGGTGGTTCCGGTATGGCGATGCGCTATTTTCTGGCGGGCTATCGGCTGGAAAGCTAAACAGGACGGCTTCGCAGGCGGAACCGTCCTGTGGTGGGAACCCTTTCCCGTCAACGGGAAAGGGTGAAGACCTTACGCCTGGCGCTTATCTTCCGTTTGGGTGTCAAAGTCGCGGGCGTCATGGCGCTCATGCAGCTGCTCATTGAGCGGGCCGTTGGTGCGGTTGACGATGCGTCCGCGCTTGACGGCCGGGCGGTTGCCGACATCCTGCGCCCAGCGCAGCACGTTTTTATAGCTCCCGGCGTCGAGGAACTCCGCCGCGTTATAGACATTGCCCAGCACTACGTTGCCATACCACGGCCAGACAGCCATATCGGCGATGGTGTACTCCTCGCCGGCCACATAGCGACCGCGGGCGAGCTGTTTGTCCAGCACGTCGAGCTGGCGTTTGGCTTCCATCGTAAAGCGGTCGATCGCGTACTCGATCTTCACTGGCGCATAGTTATAGAAGTGGCCGAAGCCGCCGCCGAGGAACGGCGCCGCGCCCTGCAGCCAGAACAGCCAGTTGAGGGTTTCGGTGCGACCGGCAGGATCTTTCGGCAGGAAGAAACCAAATTTTTCCGCCAGATAGAGAAGAATGTTGCCGGACTCAAATACCCGGGTCGGCGGCGTGGTGGAATGGTCGCTGAGGGCCGGGATCTTCGAGTTCGGGTTGATCTCGACAAAGCCGCTGGAAAACTGATCCCCTTCGCCAATGCGTATCAGCCAGGCGTCGTACTCCGCGCCGCTGACGCCCAGCGCCAGCAGCTCCTCCAGCATGATCGTCACCTTCTGGCCGTTGGGCGTGCCGAGTGAGTATAGCTGGAGCGGATGGGTTCCTACCGGCAGGACGCGTTCATGAGTCGCGCCGGAAACGGGACGGTTGATGTTGGCGAACGCGCCGCCGCTGTTTTGCTTCCATTCCCACACTTTTGGTGGCTGGTAGTTTTGCTCTGACATGCTGGTTTGCCTTTTTCGTGGATGTACAAAAAGTGTAGCAGGTGACCTCAGGCCATAATCCGCGCGGCCCACACGCTGACATCATCGCCGCTGCCCAGATCCGGCTGCACCAGGCCGTTGACCATAAAGGTCGGCGAGACATGGATGCCGTTCTGACGGGCGTATTTACTGTGCCACTTGATCACGTCCTGCAGCTCCGGGCGGGCAAAGGCGGCCCCCAGCAGCACGTGACTGTAGCGTTCAATGCGCTCAATGATTTGCTGCGGCGTGGCGTTCATATTCGGCCCGCTGCAGTGATCGGTAAACTCAAACTCTTCCCGATGGTCGGCCACGGCCTGCATCACCTTATGCGCCTGCTCTCTGCCGTGCGGCAGGGTGGACGCGGCGAGGATGCAGCGGACGATAACCCCGGAGAACAGATGCCACGGCTGCGACTGCAGGCGTATCTTGATGGTCACGTTATCGGCGCCGACCTCATCGAGCAGATCGTCGAGTTTATTAAACGCGCGGACAGAGTAGGGGCAGGTGGGCTCAAGGAACACCTCAAACGTCCGCGGGCCGTGTCCCCAGACCAGCGGTTGGGCATTCAGATGCGAGGGTGTGCTCATTGTCGACTCCTGATGTTGCGTTGTTTTTTTGTTATATCACCGATAACGATATCACTTTTGTTTCCGGCTGCAGGGTTATTTTCCTTAACGGCACGATTAGCGAAACGAATGAGTGGTATCATCGTTACACCTCTGTCTGGTAAGTGCCTGCGGCAGGATAAGAAGAGGGAGTTTTGTTTCGCCAACTGCCCGGGCTGCATTAATTTGAGGTCAGGCTAAATGAGCAAAGGATCGACAAGCAGTGACGCCCCGTTTGGGACATTGTTAGGCTATGCACCCGGTGGCGTAGCGATTTATTCATCGAATTACAGTAGCTTAAATCCGCAGGACTACCCGGATGACGCGACGTTTCGCAGCTACATCGGCAATGAGTATATGGGGCATAAATGGCAGTGCGTGGAGTTTGCGCGCCGCTTTCTGTTCCTGACCTATGGCTTTGTCTTCACCGATGTGGGGATGGCTTATGAAATCTTCTCCCTGCGTTTCCTGCGCGAAGTGGTCAATGACAATATTCTGCCGCTGCAGGCCTTCGCCAACGGCTCCCGCCGTCCGCCTATCGCTGGTTCGCTGCTGATCTGGCAGAAGGGGGGCGAGTTTAAGCACACCGGCCATGTGGCGGTGATCACCCAGCTTGTCGGCAATAAGGTGCGTATCGCCGAGCAGAACGTGATTCACTCGCCGCTGCCGCAGGGCCAGCAGTGGACCCGCGAGCTGACCCTCGAGGTCAACGACGGCCGGTACACCATCAAAGATACCTTTGCCGATACCGAAATTTTAGGCTGGATGATCCAGACCGCTGATACCGAACACAGCCTGCCGCAGCCGGTGCTGCCGGGCGAGGCGATGGCCATCAAAGGCGCGCGGCTGCCAAACAACGGCCAGTTTCGCGGTAAATGGCTGAACGAGAAAGACCCGCTGCAGAAAGCCTACGTGGCAGCCAACGGTCATTTCATCAACCAGGATCCCTATCAGTATTTCACCATCAGCGAAAGTGCCGAACAGGAGCTGATCAAAGCCACCAACGAGCTGCACCTGATGTATCTGCACGCCACCGATAAGGTGATGAAGGATGACAACCTGCTGGCGCTGTTCGATATTCCGAAAATTCTCTGGCCTCGTCTGCGCCTCTCGTGGCAGCGCCGCCGTCATCATATGATCACCGGGCGCATGGATTTTTGCATGGACGAGCGCGGGCTGAAGGTGTACGAGTACAATGCTGATTCCGCTTCCTGCCATACCGAAGGCGGGCTGATCCTCGAACAGTGGCTGAAGCAGGGCTACTACGGCACCGGCCACAATCCGGCGGAAGGTCTGCTCGATGAGCTGGCGGGGGCGTGGAAACACAGCCGGGCGCGGCCCTTCGTCCACATCATGCAGGACAAGGATCTGGAAGAGAACTACCACGCGCAGTTTATTCAGCGTTCGCTGACCCAGGCCGGTTTTGAGAGCAAAATTCTCTTTGGCCTTGATGAGCTGCGCTGGGACGCTGCCGGTCAGCTGATCGACGCCGACGGACGGCTGGTCAACTGCGTCTGGAAAACCTGGGCATGGGAAACCGCCATTGAGCAGGTGCGCGAAGTCAGCGCCGAGGAGTACGCGGCGGTACCGATTCGTACCGGACATCCGCAGAATGAGGTGCGGCTGATTGACGTCCTGCTGCGTCCTGAAGTATTGGTATTCGAACCCCTGTGGACGGTGATCCCCGGCAACAAAGCCATTCTGCCGGTGCTGTGGTCGCTGTTCCCGCATCATCGCTATCTGCTGGATACCGATTTTGAGGTTAACGACGAGCTGGCGAAAACCGGCTATGCGGTGAAGCCTATTTCCGGGCGCTGCGGGAACAATATCGACCTGATCGGCCCTCAGGATGAACTTCTGGATAAGACCAGCGGCCAGTTTGTCGATCGCAAGAATATCTACCAGCAGCTGTGGTGCCTGCCGAAAGTGGACGGTAAGTACATTCAGGTGTGCACATTTACCGTCGGCGGTAACTACGGCGGTACCTGCCTGCGCGGCGATTCGTCGCTGGTGGTGAAAAAAGAGAGCGATATCGAGCCGTTAATCGTTTTGAAAGACAAAGCATGACGTACGAAACCCGGGTAGCGGCATACCCCTGTCCGGGTGACAATGTACTGAAAAGGATAGCCCCGGCATGGTAAGCGCCGCCGGGGAGCACCTGCAACAAAGCCAAGATAATTAACACAACAACAAGACAGAAAAGGAAAATAGTATGCACGATCGGCGTCTCGCCGCCCGCGCGGGTGAACTCAAGCCCTCCGCCGTCCGCGAACTTCTCAAGCACAGTAAACTGCCCGGCGTGATTTCGCTTGGCGGCGGCATTCCGGCCCCGGAACTGTTTGATACCGAAGGCCTGGAGCTGGCGGTGCAGAAGGTGATGAGCGAGCGTTTTAATGACGCATTCCAGTACGGTCTGACGGAAGGCTACCCGCCGTTGCGCCAGGCGGTGAGTGAAATTTGCCACTCCCGTGGCGTCGCCTGTTCAGCCGCCCAGGTCTATATCACCTCCGGCTCCCAGCAATCGCTGGATATCGTTGCCCGTACGCTGCTCGATCCGGGCGATACTATCGTCGTTGAGCGTCCCACTTATCTGGCGGCGCTGCAGGTATTTCAGCTGGCGCAGGCCAATATTCTCAGCGTTGACACCGACGATGACGGGATGCTGGTGGAGCAGCTGGCCGACCTGCTGGAGACCACCCGCGTCAAAGCTGTTTACCTGGTGCCGACGTTCGGCAATCCCGGCGGCAAAACGCTGAGCGAGGCGCGTCGTCGCCGGTTGGTTGAGCTGGCGAAAAAATATGATTTCGTCATTCTGGAAGACGATCCCTACGGCGAAATTAGCTTTACTGACGCCGTTCGGCGCCCGCTCTATCAGCATGCTGTCGAGCTGGGCTGTGAAGATCAGGTGGTTTACACGTCGACCTTTTCGAAGATCCTCGCGCCGGGAATGCGCATCGGCTGGATCGTCATGCCGGACTGGCTGGCGCAGCAGACGGTGATTGTGAAGCAGGCGGCGGATCTGCATACCAATATGCTGTCGCAGGTGATCACTGCGGAATACCTCAGTCTGAACCGGCTGGATAACCAGATTGCGTTGATTCGCGAAGACTACCGCAAGAAGTGCGTGGCGCTGGCCGATGCGCTGGAAAGCCGCCTTGGCGAGCACCTGGAATTCAGCCGCCCGCAGGGGGGGATGTTCCTGTGGGCGCGTTTCCGCTATCCGTTCGATACCATGGAATGGATGAAGAAAACGCTGGAAAACGGCGTGGTGTACGTCCCGGGTGAAGCGTTTTATCACGATAAGCCGGATACCCGTACCCTGCGTCTTTCTTACTCCACGGTGTCAGAAGCCGGATTGCTGACGGCCGTTGAGCGGCTGGCGGCCTCCCTGTAACGTCTCTGCTGTGCGCCGCTTTTCGGCGGCGCGCAGCCCTGCGTGACGTTAACGTCCAGCGCAGGGTCAATCCGTTTCGGCGATCCGGTCATCGAGCCAGACCAGCATCAGCGCTGCGAGAAAAGCCAGCGCAAAGGTTCCAATAAACAACCACATAGACGTCCCTCGCGGGTTAATTATTTTGCTGATTCTACCGGAGAGCGATCGTTGCGGTCGGCGATGGAGATTTTAGTTCCGGCGGAATGGCTGGCGAGAGAGAAAAAGTCATCGGCATCAATATCGAAGTTAAGAATAATTTCCCTGTATTTTCCACCGTTAATTAACGCTTTGGCTTCTTTAACACTACTGGCAATAATGACAGGCATCAGTTTTATCTCATTTTGAAAACTGTGAAGCAAAATAAGAGTTAGTTCGTACCAGATCAACTACTTTTTATCGTATTCCGCCGCAGAAAAAACGTCGTACTGTGACGCGACGACGACCGGATATTTTGTGACAGCGATCCGGTCATCAACAGCACAATCTTATTCGACGCTGGCGATATGCTGCAATTTTGCCAACTCGTCAGGATGATTTCCCCTGTTGTTTTTCGCGCAATATCTCGCCGCAGCGCTGCTTGTCCTGACGCAGCACCTGCTGTTCCTGCGGGCTGAGCTGGCGCCAGGTATCCAGCATCCGCTGCCCCAGTGCCGGAAGGTAATGGGTTTTATGCAGCGCGTAGTCAGAATTTCCCCCCTCGACGATATTCTGCATATCGTGGAGGAACTGGCGGCTGTCGTCATGATCGATTATGCAAAATACCGCCCGGTAGTAAGCTTCATCTTCCTCGGTGTAATGCGGGGTGAACCACCAGACCAGCAGCGCGATAAGCGCCAGTAGCGGGATAATTAAGGATAATTTTTTCAACATCAGTTTTTCGGCCGGAGACAATCAGCCGTCAGTGTACCTGCAACGACGGCCTGATGTAAGCGCCGGCCCCGGCGGGCCGGCACAGGCTAGTAGCCGACCGGGTAGATGCGGCCGGTCTGAACGCCTTCAATGCTGCGGCGATAGGCCTGCGCCACGGCGGCGGCGGGAACGCTGGGGAAGCCCGGGAAAAAGTCGCCGTAGGCCGCCAGCGACTCGCTGAGCACGGTGGGGCTGATGAGATTGATGCGGATCCCGCGCGGCAGCTCGCAGGCGGCGGCGCGAACAAAGCCTTCCAGACCGGCGTTGACCGTCGTGGCATTGACCCCCTGAGCAATGGGTTCCTGCGCGACAATACCGCTGACCAGGGTAATCGACCCCCCGTCGCGCAGAAAATGCTGGCCGACCAGCGCCAGGCGAATTTGCCCCAGCAGCTTGTCCTGCAGACCGAGGTTGAACTGGCTGTCGGTCATGGTGCTTAACGGCCCAAAGTGCAGATTGCCGGTGGTGGAGACGATGGCATCTACTTCACCCGTTTGGGCAAATAGCGCCTCGACGCTCTCCTGCGAGGTGATATCCACCTGATAATCTCCCCGGGTGCGGCCGACGCGGATAACGTCATGTCTCTGACTCAGTTCTTCGCTGACCGCGCGACCGATGGTGCCGCTGGCACCGATAACGATAATTTTCATGGCAGACTCCTGATGAGGTGAGAGGCTATTTTTTAATAAAAGTAATCTCGGATAAACTGGCTAAAAGTTAGAACATTACTAACCAGAGGTTAGCAATATGGACAAATTACGAGGGATGGAGACGTTTATTGCCGTGGTGGAGTGCGGCAGCTTTACCGGGGCGGCGTCGCGCCTGGGGCTGTCGGCGGTGATGGTTGGGAAATATATCGCCCAGTTGGAAAGCCAGCTGGCGACGCGTCTGCTGGAGCGTAACACCCGACGCCAGAGCCTCACCGACGCCGGGCGAGTCTATTTTGACGAAGCGAAACGGGTGATGGAGCAGGTCTCCATCGCTGAAAGCGCGGTCGAGCGGCTGCGGCTGGCGCCGGCCGGCACCCTGCGGGTGAGCGCTCCCACCTCGTTCGGCGCCAGCGTGATCGCGCCCCTGACCGCCACCTTCCTGCAGGTCTGGCCTGCGGTCCGGGTGGAACTGGATCTGACTAACCGGATGGTCGATCTGGTGGATGAGGGGTTCGATCTGGCGATCCGTATCGGCGAGATCCATCAGGAGGATCTGGTGGCTCGCTACCTGGCGCCGTATCGGATGGTGATCTGCGCCGCGCCGGCTTATCTGGCGCGTTACGGGACCCCCGGGACGCCAGAGGATCTCGCCGATCATCTCTGCCTGTCCCATACGGTCTGGACCGCCCGCAACGAGTGGCGGCTGCCGGGCGTAGAGGGAGAAGTGCGCTGGAAACGCGATGCGGTTTTGCGCTGCAACGATGGCTACGCGCTGCGCCAGGCGGCGATCGCCGGGGCCGGGCTGCTGATGCAGCCGGAGGTACTGCTGGCCGATGCGCTGGCCAGCGGCAGCCTGGTGCGCGTGCTGGAGGCGTGGACTCCGCAGCCGCGGCCTGTGCATCTGCTCTGGCGCCAGGATCGTCGGCCCCTGCCGAAGCTGACGCAGTTTATCGCCCACCTTCAGCAGGGAATGGCCGACGCGCTGACAACGACCCGCGCGTCGGAATAATCACTCCCTCCGCAGCGCCTGCTGCCAGTCGGCAATCAGATCGTTGGGATCTTCGATCCCCACCGACAGGCGGATCAGCTGCGGTGTGATACCGTTCGCCAGGCGTTTCTCCAGCGGGATCGAGGCATGGGTCATGCTGAAGGGCTGGCTCACCAGACTCTCCACGCCGCCCAGGCTCTCCGCAAGCGTAAACCAGCGCAGCTTGCTGATGATGCGCTCGGCGTAACCTTCATCGCCCTTCACCACCACCGAAATCATGCCGCCGGGCAGGGCCATTTGCTGGCGCGCCAGCTGATGATGCGGGTGCGAGGCCAGCCAGGGAAACCAGACTCGCTCCACTTCCGGCTGCTGTTCCAGCCATTCGGCGAGCTGCAGCGCGTTCGCGCTGTGGCGCTCCATCCGCAGCGCCAGGGTACGGATGCCGCGCAGCGTCAGGAAGCTGCTGAACGGGTCAAGCACGCCGCCTACCGCATTCTGCAGATAGCCAAGCTTTTCCGCGAGCTCGGAGTTATCGCCAACCACCGCCAGGCCGGCGACGACATCGGAATGGCCGTTGAGGTACTTGGTCGCGGAGTGCACCACAATATCAAACCCATGCTCCAGCGGGCGATGGATCGCCGGCGAAGCAAAGGTGTTATCGGCGACGCTGATCAGGTTATGGCGGCGCGCGATGGCGGCGATGGCGCTGAGATCCGCGAGCTTCAGCAGCGGGTTGGTGGGCGTTTCCACCCAGATCATGCGCGTATCGGGGCGGATCGCCGCTTCAATTCCCGCCAGGTCGTCGGGTTTCACCCAGCTCACCTGCAGACCCGCGCTACGGCGGCGAACGTTTTCCAGCAGGCGGTAAGTGCCGCCATACACATCATCGACCGCCACCAGGTGACTGTCCTTATCCAGCAGCTCCAGCACGGTGGAGATGGCGGCCAGCCCGGAGGCGAACGCGTAGCCGCGCGTGCCGTTTTCCAGGTCGGCGATCGCCGTCTCCAGCGCGTGGCGGGTGGGATTCCCGCTGCGGGAATATTCATAACCGGTATGCTGCCCCGGCGCTGGCTGAGCAAAAGTGGAGGTGGCATAAATCGGCGGCATCACTGCGCCGTGGCTGTCGGTGAAGGTTCCGCTATGTACACTCAGGGTGTGGATAGATGACATAAAAAATTCCTTATTGTGCGACTCGGTTACGCCAGGCGGTCAATACATCGCTGCGGGTGACCAGGCCAAGAAAACGCGCGTTGTCAGCGATCACCGCCACCAGACCGCGATCGAGAATGGCCTGCAGTTCGCTCTCGGGCGCATGCTTATCGAGGGTTTCAACATGGCGACTCATCGCTTCGCTAACCGGTAGGGAGAAGCGTTGGCGGTCGCCCTGTACGTGGCGGATCAAATCCCACTCATCGACGATGCCGACCACGCGGCCATCCTCCAGAACCGGCAGCTGGGAGATGTCATACAGCCGCATGCGGGTAAAGACCGTGGCCAGGGTGTCGTCCGGCGCGGCCGTGACGGTAGCGCCTTCGTCATGGCGCAGGGCGATAAAATCACTGAGATCGCCCTGTTCGGGGCGGGCGATCAGTCCTTGCTGGCGCATCCAGTCGTCGTTGAACATTTTGGACAGGTATTTATTGCCGCTGTCGCAGGCGAAGGTTACTACCCGTTTCGGACGGCTTTGTGCCCGGCAGTAGCGCAGCGCGGCGCTGAGCAGGGTGCCGGTGGAAGAGCCGGCCAGCACGCCCTCAACCTGCAGCAGCTGGCGCGCGGTGTGGAACGCTTCGCAGTCGCTGACGCGATACGCGGTATGTACCCCCTCCAGCCTGGCCAGCGGCGGGATAAAATCTTCGCCGATCCCTTCGACCAGCCAGGATCCCGTTTCGCCGTAGCGTCCGGTATCGACCTGATCGGCAAGGATCGAACCCGCCGGATCGGCGAGAATAAATTCCGTTTTCGGCGAGTGCTCAGCAAACCAGGCCTGAAGCCCACCCAGCGTGCCGCCGGAGCCGACGCCGACGACGATGGCGTCGATGTCGCCCTCCAGCTGCTGATAAAGCTCCGGCGCAGTGGAGGTGGCATGGGCCAGCGGATTGGCGTCGTTATTAAACTGGTCGATATAAAAGGCGCCCGGCGTTTCATCGGCAAGGCGGCGGGCATAATCCTGGTAGTAGGCCGGGTGGCCTTTATTGACGTCGGAGCGGGTGAGCAGCACCGTCGCGCCCAGCGCCCGCAGGTGAAAGATTTTCTCGCGGCTCATTTTGTCCGGCACCACCAGGATCAGGCGGTAATTTTTCTGCGCCGCAATCAGCGCCAGACCGAGGCCGGTATTGCCGGCGGTGGCTTCGATAATCGTTCCCCCGGGCGCCAGTTTTCCCTGGCGCTCGGCTTCATTAATCATCGACAGCGCAACCCGATCTTTAATTGACCCGCCGGGGTTCTGATTTTCCAGTTTTAAAAACAGACTGCAGGGCCCGGTATCCAGTTTGTGCAACTGGAGCAGGGGAGTATGACCGATCAGGTCGCTCACGGAATGAAACAGTGACATAACCATTTACCCACTCGTTTAAGATATTTTTGCATGCTAGAGCTGTGAAAACGGTTATTTAAAGAATATTTCTCTGTCATTTAGCGCAAAATGGAATATAAGATGCTATTTGGCCATCTGGAGGGAAAGCAGGGCAGCCACCTGGGCGGATCGATTTCCAGAAAAGGGCGTTTCTAGCCGCTTTTAGCGGGAAAATGGCGATTTTAATCAGTGTGTTATCTGATATCTGAAAATGTATTTGCGAAAAGATTCTATGGAGAATAGGCCTGCGCTTGTCGTTAACTAGCAGCGGGCTGGCCAGGAGAAAAACGCAGCAGGGAAATCACGGGTTAACGCAGTTCGATGGAGAGTCCGGATGCAGAAAAGCAAAAACCCGCCTTGTGGGCGGGTTCTTTAAATAGTGGTGCCCGGACTCGGGAACATTCAGTACTCTATTAACTTGAAATTTATCATAAATCTGTTTTTGGTTGATTATCAAAACTCAGAGTTAGACCCATAATTTTACTTTCAAATCAAAATACTAGATTTGAATATTTAAAGGCATGTTCGGTTCGATACTCCGATTCGATTCCTTATAAATTTATCGTAATGACATCTGCGTTACGCGTGTTGTATACTTAATATCCACAGAAACACAAGAGGACAACACGATGCCAGCCGCAAACAGCATGTCCATAAAACGCGAAACGTTAAATCTGCGCATTAAACCTGCCGAACGCGATCTTATTGATCGGGCGGCGAAAGCCAGAGGGAAAAACCGCACAGACTTTGTGCTGGAGGCCGCCCGCGCTGCCGCTGAGGAAGCGCTGATTGAGCAACGCATCATTATGGCCGATCCGCAGGCTTATCAGGAATTTCTCGCTCGTCTGGATCAGGCTCCTGCACCTAATGCCGCACTGCGTAAAACTATGCAGACCCCTGCGCCGTGGGAACAGGAAGAATGATCTTGGCACCAGAACCGCTTCATGCCGGGCATATTCTTACCCCGTTTTGCTGCGGTATAGATTCCATGGATCACTGGCTGAAACAGCGGGCGATGAAAAATCAGGTTACTGGCGCATCCCGCACCTTTGTCTGCTGCGACGACGCGAAGGTGATGGCTTACTACTCACTGGCTTCCAGCGCTGTGACGACAAATACTGCGCCGGGTCGTTTTCGCCGCAATATGCCTGACCCGATCCCGGTTGTGGTACTGGGTCGTCTGGCGGTGGATAAATCACTACATGGGAAAGGTGTCGGGCGGGCCCTGGTACGTGATGCCGGGCTGCGTGTGATTCAGGTGGCGGAGACTATCGGCATTCGCGGGATGCTGGTTCACGCCCTGTCGGATGAAGCACGGGATTTTTACCTGCGGGTGGGGTTTGAGCCGTCGCCGATGGATCCGATGATGTTGATGGTGACGTTGAGGGATTTAGTTAATGCCTGATGGGTATTATTTATAATTACAAGAGAATCTGAAGTGTTTGTTAAACCCGTAGCGATTCAGTCCCACATGTATCGTTGGTCAGATTATCAACCTGGGACCACGGTCCCATCTGCTCATTTTAGTACTATTTAGTCTGTGACTATGGTCCCAACTGACGGTCAGAAGGCTTCCAACTGTATGTCAAATTTATGCATAACAGTCTGAACCAAGTAATGCAGATTTGTCGTACCGTGACTGGCTATCAAGCTCTTTGAACGCGAATAGACGTGGATGCAGATCTAAGTAATAAGCTCCCCGCTGTAGCTGGGAAAATCCGACAAAGGATGTTCTATATGGACTCACAGGATGTATGGTATATCGTCCGATGTTACGGCGTCGTCAAGCGGTCCTTTACCGCTCCAGGTCACCAATTAGCATATGGAAGCTTAAAGGTCGCCGATGGCGAACTAGATAAGGTTGCCTGCAAAATTCACCGCACAGGTGAAAACAGCCCAGTTAGTCACGACAAGCCATAAAATTAAAATGAATTGACGACGCCGTGCAAATCACATTTTATCGCCGCTATGAACGCTGTGTTCCGGAAACGGCAAAACGGGGAGGGGATGAATAAACCTGCATGTTCTAAGTAATAATTTGTTGCTATGTTGAACGCGAAGGATGATAATTGCTAACAGGAAGCTAATTTTACTAAAGGGAAATTTAGATGCCTTCAATTCTCGCAAGGTTGTCAGTTTGTATTATTCTGTCATTGTTTATGGTTTCTTGTTCGGGAAGTTTTGATAAAACTATTGATTATCAAGACGCTAAACAGATGCCCGGCTATGGGTATATAGTCATGGATTTCAGACTGGCAAATGAAATGGCGTATGGCAATGGCTATATTCCAGGAAAAACAAACTATACAATTTCTTATAAAAATAAAGGTGATATTTTTTTTGTTGATATTCAGCATGCTGATTTTCGTAATAGAATATTAAAGGCATACATACCATATATGAAAGGCTATACCTTAATAGGTATAGGGAGAAGTTATTGGTATCCTTTTTTAGATGTGATAAATGTGACAATGAGCCACAGTTAAAATTTTTATATATAAACATTGTAAAATCTGTGGATGAAGCATGGTGTAGTGAAACAACTTATAAAAATTTACGATCATTTAATGCAATGGACGGTTGCTCCCAAATGGTAGGTGTAGAAGAATCTAGAAAAGTTACAGGAGATGTTCTTATCACCCCAGAATTAAAATCTGATTTCCAGGGGATGTTCACCCCTTATCTGAAGCCAGGACGTTAATCACGAGGCTCTTAAGTTGATCTCCTCCCAGAAAAGAGTGACAGGATAAACTGAAGTCTACGGTTTTTCTTCCATCTCACAGAGAGGCATATCGCCATGAAAAAGACCCGTTATACCGAAGAACAGATTGCATTTGCACTGAAGCAGGCCGAAACCGGCATCTGTGTCGGGGAAGTCTGCCGAAAGATGGGCATTTCTGAAGCCATTTTTATAATTAGAAGAGAAATTCGCTGCTCTGGGAGTAACTGAACTTGAATTGCGTCGTCTGCGGCAACTGGAGGATGAAAATCAGCGGCTGAAAAAGCTTGTGGCTATAAGACCTACCGGGGCGGAGTCAGCTCACCCTCAGTTGTACCCTCGCAATGGACATGATGCGGGTTGAAGTTGATTGAGTTGGGTGGAGTTAAGGGATTGAAGAGATGTTGATTTCTGCGGGCTTGGAATGCAAAAACGGACCTCCGTGGAGGTCCGTTGCTATGAATTTGGTGCCCGGATTCGGACTAACGCCGCAGGCGTTGAACAGCGCGCGTGTCGCGCTGGCCCCGAAGGGGTGAGCCGCTGTGCGGCGAATAATCGAACGCAGTTCGATGGAGAGTCCGGCTACAGAAAAGCAAAAACCCGCCTTTTGGGCGGGTTCTTTAAATAGTGGTGCCCGGACTCGGAATCGTAGTTTGTGTTAACAGTATGAAATAAATGTAGAATAATCATAATCACCTTAAGTATACCAACTAATGTACCATCAGTTTATAAGTGTGATTGCAAATAAAGTCAATTATATTCAATTGGTTATGACAACATGCCCTGCCAAATCTTACTGAACAATCTTCAAGTCTGGACTGATTGTTCCGATGCTTTTCCCTGCTCTATTCAATAGATTACCGTCATCAAATCCGATATGTTTACTCATAACATATCAAAGCGATAAGTAAAGCCAGAAGGATAGATGCCACATGACCAAAGCGGAGATCGCCAGCGCTGTTAATGAGTGGTTCAACATTGAAAATTACAGCGTCCTGCAAAATTTGACAGTGGAGCAGCTTTTCCAAGAGATAGAGAACAGGATTGTCGCTTACCGCATGGGGCAAAACAGTGGGGAGTTGCCTCCTGAAAGCCGTCGCAGGCATCAGAACTATTACGAAGAACTGATTGAAGGTAAGGTCGTGTTTGGTGATGTTTTCGGGGGGCCAGAAAAAAGACTGTCTTCCAGCTATGCCATCAAGCCTGTCACACATCAGGAGCTATGGGAGGTGGCGGGTTATGTGGCTGCTTTCGATAAATACGTTAACCCGGAAGGAAAACCCCTACCTCATATGGAAGTCTCGCATTATCTGAAGGAAGCCGGGGTAAACAACGAAGGGTTGATGCTTGTTCAAATTAATCTGGCAGAAACATCACCCGAAGAAATCATCAATCACCTGAAAGTCATGGTTCCTGAGTGGAAACAGCAGCTACAGGCTCCTGAGCCTCCAGCCAGAGATTTTCGCTTTGGGGTCAGCAACCTTAAAAAAATACTCGATTACAATATTATCCCCATCATGGACCTGCTGTACTGGGCGCAGGATGAAGAGGTCAGGATTGGTATGCCACAACTGACCAGCTTTTTATACCCTGATGAGTTTAAAGACGGTATCCGTGATGTTGATAAGGTGAAGTCAACAGATCATCCTCTGGCAGTTAAGTATCTGACAAACCTTGCTCACTATCGCTCTTTTGTCGATTTTACATATAGATACGACGACAGAAGACACTGGAAGGTTCAGGATCTCATCACTGACGAACTCGGTGAGGACTGACATTCCCGGAGGCGGTGTGTTGCGCAATGCGGATATCGCCTACATTCACTCAACCTGAACATACCCTATTTTTATCCTCCCAAAAATCTGCGTAAAAAACTTCTTCTCGAACGTCCCTCTTAAATCACAAGAAAAACCCATACAATTATCTCATCGAACAACAAAGGAGATAAATATGGTTCAAATCAAAACAGATAAACATCCCAAGCTTATTCGTTTACCTGAAGTAATGAGCAGAACTGGATTCGGGAAAACATGGATATATGAGCTTATTAAAGCGGGTTGCTTTCCCGCACAGATAAAAACAGGTGTGAGAGCAATCGCCTTTATTGAAAGTGAGGTGGATGCGTGGATTGAACGAGCTATTCAGGCATCACGAAAACAAGCAGTTTAACAAATATTATCCATATAATGATCTAAGGAGGTTTTATGTAAACATAAGAAAATAAAACTGTTGTAAATAATATCCCTTACCAAAATCATACAGATTTCTGTAGGGGGACGTTCAATTAAAAATAAAGAAGGAAATAAAAATGAGTAAAGCAATAACAGAAGTCCACGAAATCAAAGTTTACAATGAATCTACCAGATTATTCCTTGTAAAGTCATTTTATTGCTATGAGCTTTATATCAGTAATATGCAGGAATACATGGGCGATAGATTTGTTAAAATGGTTGAAGACAGAATATATATGGATGAGGTTTTTGACAAGGTAATAGAAAACAGTAAGGAAGGATTTAATAAGTTTCTTAAGGAGTGTAAAAGCTCAGGCTCTCTCAGAGATGTTTTATTTGATGAGGTCAAAGTGAATCTGAGACATATGCACAACGTTATTTTTAACTCAAACTAATGGTCATGTGATCAGTATATGGCCCCGCAAGGGGCTAATAATCAACTTAATAAAGGAACATTTAAATGAATGATAATATTGCAATATCAGTAAGTCTGCTATGTGAGCAAACACCTGAAATACTCTGCACCATCCAAGCAAGCGTCAGTACGTTCATTGCGCTATGCGGGTATTCAGCCGAGGAAGTAATGGATGATGAAAACCTGACAGATGCGTTGAACAGTTATGTTAATAACGAACTGGTCAGTGAAATGGATTTAAGATACGGATCAGTGATCATTAATCTGGTTTATAAAAAGTAGTTATCTGTTTATCCCTATTCCGGGGCTAAATAAAATAAGTCAAACAAATATGTAAAAATGAGGATTAATTATGTCTAAAGAAACTGTAGTAACAAATAAGTCTACACAGCTGTTCCTTGATCTTGCTATAAGATCGTTAGAGGCAAGCTGGAAACTTTTTCAGGAGATAAATGGAGATGGAGACGCTAATGATTATCTTGATGATCCTGACTTTATGAGTCCATTCATAATGCACGTTATTGACCATATTCAGAATAACTTTGAGAAGTTTACGACCCAAGAAGGAGATTACGGTGATATTAAGGAAGTTAACTTTGAGCAGATTGCTGCTCTGTTAGTGTGGCATTCAGAACGATTCAGAAAATAAGTTTTAATGTTGCCCCGCAAGGGGCTAACTAAAAAACAGTAAATAAAAACAGGAGCCAAAAATGGTTGATGAATTTCTTGTAATGTATATGTACAAAAAAATCCAAGCCGAAGCTCAGGCAACAGATATGAAAACACTGGAACGTTTATTGAAGAAGTTCCGCAAAGTTGTTGCGGAGCGTCGGGAAGAATACTATCAGGAGATTGGTGAGAAGAAGGCTCAAAAGCTAAGGGCAGAAAGATTACAACGGTTGCTTAAGAAAATGGAGCGTGATCGTGTATCACCACATGAGTTATAAAATAAAACCACCATATTGGTAATATACTGCCAGTATGGTAGTTTTATTTTAGATAGAAAATTTTCGGCGCTTTGTTGCTGATGCATTAAAATCAGAAGATATATCTGAAAGTTGCTCAAGACTCTGTTCAACAGAACGCTGGAACTCAATAGCAGCTTCTGTGCGCTGTTTTATGACCAGAGCGACGAGTTCATCAGGGCTTTTCTCAAGTAATGACTTTCGGTAGATAATGGACTCTTGTACTTTTTCAAGCTTTCTTGATGCAAGGGCTGATGCGTGACTTACAGGGTTGAGTTCTTCAATAAATTTTTCGAGTAGTGACTTTTTCTTCCTGTCTAATCTCAGAAGTTCGGTATGTGCCGATTTAAATTTCTTGGCTTCACTCAACGGTGAACCATCGGTTCTTATCCTGCGATATTCATCTCTGTATTCAGTCATCGTTGGATATTTTTTTAATGCTTTAATGGTGTTCATGTACTGAATTAAATCATCATTGTCTAATTTTACTTTCCTCATATATACCTCGAAAAAATAGTGGATATATTTATATTACGAGATATAGTGTAAGTGTCAAATAAAACCGAGAAATAAGAATGATAATATTCAGCTGAAAACTATATTCTTTCTTCTTGATCAATATCTTCAGGATAATCAACAAAAATGTCATCTTCTGAAACAGAGTCCCAGTCAATATCTTCGTCGGGAGTAGAAAGTAAAGGTTTATCATCTTCTTTATCGATTGTTTTCTCTACGTTATTTGTAAGTACCGTATCTTTATAAACGGTGACGAATACGTCTTCTATGCCTTCACTGGTCGTTCTCAGCGACTTCTTAACATATTCTTTCCTTGTGGCATTTAATGTTCTGTACTGGCCTTTCAGAAAGAGATTCGCGTTTATCATGGTATGCTTCCCTTCTTTGACCAGAATGCCTTTATTTATTAGCTTATTCCAGCATTTACATACGTTAGATTTGCTCATATTAAGCTCTTCTGCGAGTGCCGACTGAGATATACTGGCAATGAGGTTTCCATGCTGCATGAGTTTACATAAGCGGATCATTATTGTGTATTCTGCACCAGACATATTTTTCCCGATCTTTTCCAGATTATCAAGAAAAGCATGAACATAGGCTATTCCCGGTCGAATATCAGAGCTTCGCTCTTTTTTTACATTTACGGTTATTTTATCTTTTTTGTTTCTGTTATAAAAACTGTAAATCTCCAGTTTCTGTTTGTCTGTAAAATGATTTCTGTTGATATATTCTTCCACTTCTTCACTGCTGGAGGTCATTATTGTATTGTAATCAATGCTCATCGGTTATCCTTTTATTGTTATTATGTTTATTCTATATAATGCAGGATATACTTTTGTCAAAAATAAATGTGAAAAAAGGAAAAATAATACACTTTTGCGAAATAGTGTTCACTTCTTTCCGGGTGTTTTAACTATAAAAAAGTTTCCACAGAAGAAATTTTGGTTTCCGTACAGGAAACTTCGGTTTCCACAGAAGAAACTTAAATTTCCGTACAGGAAACTTTTTCCGTGAAATCTCTTTTAAATATAATAGGTTACACATCCTTAATACTATAATATGTTTAATAACCTTAACGGGGAGTGTGCCGGTTAAATGGCACCGTCTATTTTTCTACTTTGTTTTTACTTGATTTTATGGACAGCAAGTGATTGTTTTATACAATCACGAAGCGCTGCTGATTTTTAGTAAATATACAATTGTTTTTCCTCTACGTTATAGCGGTTACGCCTCAATTCTTTATGGATAAATCCATCATTAACAGGGATGAACCCTGTTTCAGCAGTGTGATTGTCTTGAGCAATCACTAAGTGCTGCTTCTATGAATATAGTTTTCCTATGCGTTTAAGAGCAAATACTATATCTTTTAGTGCTAATGCTGTTATGAAATATAGGATCGAAAATATTTAATCATGAATAAAAGAATAGATGTTGATCCTTTTGGCTTTACCCTAAAACATAGCAAGGACCATTGTTAAATCGTTAAATATATTTTACAGAGTTAGGGCGTAGCCGTGCGTCAGCACATGAGCTTTAGCTCATAAGAGATATATATTTTCAAAAGAATAAGAAAAAACAGGTAAAACGTTTATTAAATGAGTTAAATTTGATTTTTGCCGATTCGATATGGTATTAAATAATAAAAAAGAAGGAAAATAATGAATGAACAACATTAAGATTATTACGCTCTTTCATACAAATAAAAAAATACCATTTATGACTTGTATTGTTAAAGAAGTTGAAGAAAATGAACAAGGAATAAAACTCACTTTGGAAAGTGGTGATAATATCCATGTCAAAGATTATGGCTATTTCTTCTTATCAGAATCAGCAAATCAGTTTGATCAGGAACGAATGATTAATACATACAGAAGATTGATTTCTGAACTCAGCCAAGTTAGCGAAGAAACAATAGAGTCCTTAGTTCCGAAGATATCGAATAATATGAAAACCAACTTCCCGGCAAGTGGTGTGAGTGCTTTGGAAGATGATTGAAAAGTCTGAATGGTAGCTACCATTCCATATGAAACAGTATATTAAAACATGCGTTGCATACAGGTTTTTACAACACCATATCTGAAGATAGCTACATTACCTGAGATCTAACAATACCTGTCTGCGTAATGGTCGACAGGGTATTATCTGTTCCGACCTATACCTTTCTATCTCCATCCATGTGCAAACAGCTACTGACATGGCTCTTCGTGTACATTACACCTCTTATTGATCGATATAAAAGATCAATAAACTGCATTTGATAGATATTAACTATCAAATTAGCGTCAATTGATCGGTGTTTTAATTGTTTATATCGATCAATTATTGATATATGATAGTTTTGATCTATCAAATGATTTGAATTCGATCGATACAAACGATATGACGAACAGAAAAATAAATTGAATCCTATCAATTGATTAATGCTTTTTTACAGCCCAGAGAGACCAACCTATGGGTAGGGCTGTCTTTGACATAAAGTTTCCACACATTGGGGATAGATATGAAATTACGGATAGTGATGCCTCTACTGCTGTCTGCTGCCGCACTGACAGGATGCCAGCAGCTCAACGACGGCGTGAATACAATTAATGGAGCAATCAGCTCGTCTTTGTCTTCAGTAGGTAAAGCGCTGGGGGGAACAGCCACCACTCAAAGCCTTGGCCCGGTATCGTCTGTATCTGGCCTTGGTGCTGTCTGCAAAGACTATGAAGAAAACGCAATGGCAGCAGAGAAAAAATGGACGGGAAAACGGATCTCAATCGCAAATGCGACTGTTCTTGAAGTTACAAAGGGCAGAAGTGCCAGCGATATGATGACGGGAATGCCCATGTCAACCCCTAACTATTACCTGCTATTCAAAACAGCCGATACAAGCTATTGTGGTGGTATGGTCTGGCTGGATTACTACTCTGGTATTGATGATGCAGTTCTTACCTATAAGAAAGGCCAGAAAGTCAGCGTCACCGGAACTGTAAACAATTTCGAAGTCCGTGGATTCGCTACCGTCAACAACGCCGATATGCCAGTTCGTCTGGTTGTTCTGAGAAACGGTACGATTAACTATTAACTCTGGGATAATACGATGCGTAAATTTTTACTCGTGGTAGGTCTTACTGCTCTTTTATCGGGATGCGGTGAAAAAGGTGATTTTGAGAAAGCGATCAACGCGAAAATATCACAATCAAAGCTGTGCTACTCACTACAGGACAATGACATTGTGTTCAATAAAGGTTTCCCCATCCGGGTTAATCACGGCTATCGTTCTGCCGGATACAGTGCCAGTGATGAAATCTTAAAAGGTCTGGCTAATCAGGGACTGCTTGATGTTTCTCAACAAGCTAATGGTTTCAGTAGTGTCGATGTTCTGGAAGTAACAGACAAAGGCCAAGAGGTTGAGTTTTGGGACCGTGAGAAAGGTGCCTGTGTCGGTCATCGGGCAGTTGCTGAGGTTAAAAGCTGGACTGAACCGAGTGAGGGTAATGGCGTTAAAATGACGCAAGTGACCTATACGTGGAAACTGGATGGTGTGCCGGGCTGGGTTGATAAAAATGCTTTCTCCGGCTTGAAAGGGATGTCTGAACCAGAAGAAGCCAAAATTGTTCTGGTGAAAACCAATAACGGTTGGGAAGCACGGTAATTACAGGAAGAACTCTATGAATTCTATCTATTGGGTGATTTTCATGGGACTGCTGATAAACATACCATCACTGGTTCCTGTGTTGTTTCTCCGTAAGATTCAAAAGAACGTGAAGATATCTATTGCGATCAGACTGTTTCTACTTAACGCTTTCTTGGTGCTGTCCCTTGTGACGCTATCGCAGAATATCACGCAAGAATACGGGTTATTTCCGATATGGCTGCTGTCAACTGCAATGGTGCTGTTTGCGGTCACGCTAGTACCAACGATAAAATTTGTGCGTAAGTATTTAACTGTCGGGAAAAGCAGAGCTGTTATCCTCTCATCATTCCTGATTGTCTATGCTGTCAGGTTTCATGGTGTGTTTTCAGATGTGAATGGAGTTGGATATGCGCTTAACGGATATAACGCCACATGGACATTCTTCTTCTTGTTTTCCAGTCTGTTGGCTTATATCGGTTGCTCTGGGAGTAAAACATATTCTGGTTATTCTGCGTCGTCATCTGCACCACAATCAGATTATTTTAAGCCGAACAATGAATATAAAACACAATCTCAAATTGACTACGATATTGCGGTGAAGGGGCGGAGTGTTCTGTCTGATCCCAATCTGAGTATTGTTGAGCAGCAGCGTTATCGGGATGCTCTTGAGAAAAAAGAAAAAGAACATTGGTAACATATATTTATTTACTTAATAAAGCCGATTCCCATCGGCTTTGAAGTTTCTTATCTAAAGTTGGCCTTTTATTTTCTATATCCCGGTGGCCTCATACGTGGGGCTTTATCTTTTCTGGCATGTGGTATGAGATCCATGCGATGATCACTTTCCGGCTGTTCTTTCTCAGGACGGCTTGGGAAACGTCGAATCTCATCAGGTGTTGGTTTATAGTCATCTTGGTTAAACTTGGCTTTTTTCTCATATTCAGTGCGAGAGATATGACGGCCTAATACCTCGTCAAAGACGTAGTTTTCAGCAATACGTTTATCATGTTCCTCACTGATAAGATCATTTTGGGATTTGTTTGCTTTAGCCCATACAAACTTCTGCTTGATAAAATCTATGACAAGAGTTGTGAAGCGTTTAAAAATATTATCCTGACGTGGAGTAGTCTGTTTCCTCTTAACACGTTCAGGGGCGCTTCTGGATGCCCTATTTTGGTTTTGAGAGGAGGATGTTTTCAGGATAGTATTTATTCCAGAACCAGAAATACCTACTGATGGTTTCTTACCTGCAACGACCTTACTGACTTTTGTTTTATCACGGTAAGATTTAACGCCACGCATACGAGTATGAGGAGCTGGTGCAACCAAAACAGGTCTTTGATTCTCATCAGTAGAAGAACCGGAGCGTGTTTTAGGTAATACGATCTCTTCTGGTTCAGCAAGATGTGTAATCGTAAAGCTTCTGACATCAACGACGATTTCGAGGTCAAGTTCGCTGAAAGTCTTGTAGACTTCAACCGCTTCCTGCTTGGCAGCATCACGAACAGCCTGTTCTGCTGCTCTTTGCTCTTGTGCTGCTTTACTACGCCATTTGGCACTATGGATACGCTTCATTGGAGGACGGTTTGTTTCAGCGGCTTTAGCAAGCCATAGCGCTTTTTCTTCATTATCTAAAGCTACCGCCGCTTTTTCTAATGCCTCTTCATGCTGGGCCTGAAGAGAACGATGGTCAATACGTTCTGACGAGCCAGCGGCAGCGAGGTAGCTGTTAGCCATCGATGCCCATGATTCACGCCATAAAACAGACATTTTTCTGTCGTTCCAGCTTCTTTCTTTTTTACCAAAACCTTCAGGGCCTATGGTTTTTAATGTCAACATAACGTGAGCATGAGGATTATCGCTATCAAGATCGTGGAAAGCGATATCGGCAATCATGCCTTTATCAACGAAATTTTTCTGACAATACTCAAGGACAAGTCTTTTCTTGTCGTCATTGTTTAACTCGGCAGGAATAGCAACATCGAAATAACGGGATGTTTGACCATTGTTCTGGCGCTCAACTTTTTCCACTTCATTCCACAATGCTGTAGAATCTTTTACGATGTGTTCTGGTGCGTTAGCTGGAGCTAATATGAAGTGCCCATATAAATCAGTACGGCGACTGTAATCATACGTATCACCTGTTCTTTCATCTGTTATACGTGTACGAGCATGATAGGCAGCCTTCGCAACGGAAGACCTGCCTTCTGAACGTTTCACAATTTTAAAATCAAGATGAAAAATAGCCATACAATAAAAAGAACCTCAATATAATTTTAAATAACAAACCAAAATATAACTCTCCAATGCGACTATGCTGGTTTTAGTTTTTCGCAAGAAAAACTCTGGTGTTGACGTTGACCTTGTTTCCGAAGGAAACGGTGTTAGCCTGCGGCAGGCAACCGTCGGTAGACCCCACACACTGCGTAGCAGTGTATAGGTGGGCATTGCTTTATTTTTATATCTCCTAAAGGAGCTAAAAATAACGACAATGTAAAAAGTTTTCCTATGGTTAAATAATAACGCTAGTTTTAATGTCTGTGAAATTAACAGGGTGGGAATCGGATAAACGGTTGAGGTAGGGGGATAATATTGAATATTTGGCTTCAGAGAACGCCCGCAAGGGCAAAATTAGTTAAATTAGTCTCCCGCCGTAAGGCGGGAAAGCAGAATTTAAGATAAATAGTGAAAATTAAAAATACTTTTATGTGTTGCACAATTCACAGGTTAAGACCAGAAATCAGAGTCAAAAAGCAAGAGGTAAAATTGTTTTCATTGATACAATAAAATAAGTAACGCGGAGAGTATCAGGTAATTAATGTTAGTGACTACATTCGTATGTGTTGCATGTTTTTATTTTGAGCTTACTGATATCATATTTTTAAAAACAAAACACCATTTTTTCGGGATGAATCCAATCATTAACAGGGATGAACCCTGTTCCAGCAATGTGATTGTTTTGAACAATCATCTCGCGCTGCGTAATTTAATCTGGAATAAAAAGTATTCAACCTTCTGTCTATGGTTTGACCTTTTCCTTTTTTAATTGTATTTCATATTTTCAAAAACTAAAAGGAGAAGCAATTATGAGTGATAATGATAAAAACAGAAAGTCAAGAATAGAAAAAACAATAAAGCAAAAAATAGCCTCAGCGCAGATGCGTCTGAATCGTCTCAAGACCAAAGAGAAATCTTTATCCAAGAGCGCTGAGACACGCCTGAAGATCATCCTTGGTGCTGAAGTTGCTAAAGCTGTGGGCTGTAAAGTAGAAGACGTCGATAAGGAGTTTGTGTTAGGTATATTAATACATTTTCAAAATGTTGGTGCTGAGGATAAGGCAAGACTTAAATTAAAAGGGAGAATATTTCTTGAGTCTATAGTGGGAAGGAAGAAATAACTTTATGGTATTTATAGCACGTAAACAGGTTAACAAATTCAAATCACATTTCATGTATGATATCAAATTCATTATATGAATTAACATATTGAATTTTACGCCTTATGCTATAATATCATTATGATTTCATATAAAGGAGCTTATTATGAGAATATCTCAAGAAAAAAGATCACATATTATGAGTCAATACACTCAAAGAATACAAAACCTGAAATAATTGTAGAGGGAATTCTGAGTAATCTTGATATTAATTATATGGCTCATTGTCATAGCCTATATGGTAAACCTGATTTTTTGTGCGAAGTATATAAAGCCGCAATATTTGTAAATGGTTGTTTCTGGCACGGTCATCAATGTCATATGTTCAGATCACCAGACTCTACGAACAAATATTGGGTAAGTAAATTGCAGAAAAATTCTGAAAGAGATATTCGCGTAGTCTCTATTTTAAATAACCTAGGTTATAAGTTCATTGTTGTTTGGGAATGCGCTTTAATCGGGAAAAGGAAATTAGACACCCTTGTTCTACAGGATTGTCTTGAAGAGTGGCTTTTAGCTGGGAATGGAAATTGTGAAATAGATTCTAAAGGTTTAAAAGCTATGGTTTCGAGTATTTAACATTAAATTTGAATGAAATATTTTCTCTCACCCTTTCCAAATGTATGTACTTCCTCTTTCAGTTTTGGCGTTTTTTTATATGATTTGCGCAAGAGTCATTCTCGAGAAAATTTATACAAATCAATACTTTGTGGTTTATTGTGATTTTTTTGTAACTTTTGCTGTACACACATGAAATTTTGTTTATTATGTATATAAGATCAGGTTAAACCCAAGGTAACGAGAGTAACGAAATGACAACAGTTATTGCAACAGAAATTAAAAGCGAAAAAATACATTTGCGTATAACTCCCTCTCAGAAAGAAACTTGGAGAGCCTTAGCTGAAGCTCAAGGTCTTAGTTTGGCTGCTTGGATTGAAAATAAAATATCGATAGCTTTAGCATCAAACAATGACACTTTCCAAAAAGAAAAATATAAACTTATTTCTCTTTTTTCTGGTTGTGGCGGGATGGACTTAGGTTTTTGTGGTGGGTTTTCTGTACTAAATAAACAATATAAAAAAACAAAATTTGAAATAACTTGGGCAAATGAATTTAATCCTAATGCAGTTAAAACATATAAAAAAAATTTCAGCCATAATATAGCTGAGGGTGATATTTGGGAACTTATAGATTTAGTGCCTAACGAATGTGATGTTTTAATTGGTGGGTTCCCTTGTCAAGATATATCTATCAATGGCAAAAGAGCGGGCGTCGATGGTAAACGTAGTGGTTTATATCTTGCGATGGTGGAAGCAGTCAAACGCTCTCGCCCAAAAATTTTTGTCGCCGAAAATGTTAAAGGGCTTCTTATGAAATACAACGAGGAGTCGTTAGCTCGTGTTATTAAAGATTTTAGCGAACTCGGTTACAATGTTAGCTATAAACTTTATAATTCAGCTAATTTTGGAGTTCCTCAAACGAGAGAGCGCGTTTTTATAGTCGGGACTCTACACGGAAATCCACTCTTTAAAGAACCCGTTGATATACTGCATAAAAACGAATGGTTGACTTGTTATGATGCAATTCATGATTTAGAAAATATCGATGAAGATCGTATCTTTAACCATATCTGGAGTAAAGCAAAAAAAAGCCCAGACCAAGGAAGTAGGCGTTTGAAAGAAGATAAACCATCTCAGACCATAAGAGCCGAATGCCATGGTAATATACAATTTCATTATAAACTGGACAGACGTATCTCAATGAGAGAAGCCGCTCGTCTTCAATCATTTCCTGATAACTTTGTTTTTGAGTCAAATTTGAGAGAAACTGAAAGACAAGTTGGAAATGCAGTTCCTCCTGTTTTAGCTTGGCATTTAGCGCAAGCCGTTGAGGAATATTTAGACAAATTATAATAATCCATTAAACTTATTGATACCATGATTAGTAAAATATACTAATCATGGTACCCTTTATCCTCTCAATACTCAATCTCGGTAAATAAAGTCTCAGATGGTATCCATCCCACCGCATAAGAATCAGCCAAATTTAACCAGTATTTGATTCTTTCATTTCTGTGTATAATTACTCCCCAATACTCTTCAAATAATGCATCTTCTAATTCATCAAAAGCTTTAATCATCTCTTTTTCTATATCTTTCAATGCTCTTTCAAGATAATTTCCACCTCTTACTGGGGATGCTCGCATAGCGACACTTCCTGCGGAAAATAAATCCCTAGCCTGATTGCACAATATTCCATAGTATGTGAGGAGAAACATAGTCACATCATCATATTTTCCTGATGCGCGGCTTGATTTAACTATCTGCGGGCAGAGCACTGCTGATTCTGCTCTGTATTTCCTCTTTTCTGGCTGGGACAGTTTAGTATATAATCTGACCTCTAATGGTAGAGTCCTTTCATCTGGTTGATCATCAATCCACCAAAGCCTTTCACCGGGTTTCAATCTATTCTTTGCATATTTTCTAATGAAAGGCATTTTTTCTTCCGGGCTTAACACTCTAAAATCATTATAGGCTATATTCAATTTATCAAATAACGGCTCTTTAGCATTTATTTCCACCTCAAACCTTGGAACATGTGATGTTCTTACATGCATTATGCATTCTTCATAGCGACCCCATTTAGCATCGGGTACACCGCCAGTTTTTCCAAATAAGAGATATACATAATCTACTCCTTGCTTTCGACTTCCCTCAAAGATACTGTTTGCTATTGATCTCCATGTATTGTTATCTGAGTATTTTACCTCTACACCAAAATTTCCAATAATTATATCCGGAAATTCTTGCGCTGGGGGACTCATGTCTACAGACAACCCCATTTCAGTTAATAAATCACCTAAAACTTCCCTAACCCTTTGCTCAAATCCTCTCGAGTTGTGATATTTACTTGATGTATTCAGATCCTGAGAGAGTCTTTCAGTCGCCTTCGTGAGTAACTTTTCAAAAAGCATGCGTTCGATCATTTTCTTCTACTTCTTCCTTATCCGTATGTATCACTAGATTACAACGATATACGCCTCCGTCACAAGTTAGAAAGAATTCATAAAAATCATAATGATAAAGGCTATGCTTGCACGGGGAGCCACTGAATTACAAGATGATGTATCTGAAGCCTCAACTCGCACCTCAATGTGTGATGTATATACAAAATTCTTTTACGAAAGATATAATGCCTGTTGTTAGTGTTGTTTTTCACTCATCTCTTCTGTTAAAATTACTTTTATAATATTAACAGCACTGTATTTTTGTAAGGTATACTATGACATCTACTAATTCTAACAGTGCATCATGCGACAATATAAAGTTCAAATATTATCTTTATTTTTTATCTTTGTGGATTTTATTTCTATCTGTTTCAATAATGTCCTTTGATTGGGTTTTTATTGAAAGATTGGTTAGATTTATTTTATTGAAGTATACATTTGAGGATGTATTTAACAACTTTAACAAGTTAAAAGTCAGGAACTTTGTTTTCATTTTCTGTATTTCGATGGTTTTTTCGGGTATTTCATCTGTAGTATATTTATTTTCATCGTTATCAAGAGGTTGGGGAAGCACTCATAAAGTGAGTAACGTTAAAAATCAAACGCATGAACATCTTGAATTTTTAACTACTTATGTTATGCCTCTTGTATTCACTGACGTTAATAGCAAAAGAACAGTAATCAACCTGCTGCTGATGATTTGTTTTATCGGTGTTATTTATGTCAGGACAAACAGATTTTATGCCAACCCATCGTTGGCAATACTTGGCTTCAGGTTATATAAATGTGTTATTAAAAATGATCCTTCTGGTAAGGAGTACACAGTAATATGTAGGGGGAAAATGTCTAATGATTGTCAAGTTAAAATAAAGAAAATTGATGATGATACTCTGATCGCAAAACTTATTTGATCTTATCAGGAGTCATGTTGAATGAAAAATGAATTAGAGGCCTTCGTTCAAAATAATGGTCTTACAGGTGAGATGTTTTTCATTATAAACGATAATGACAACTATATTTATCGACGTGTTATTTTACATGATGAAAATACTGAACCTCTCATCACTGAAAATTTCAAAAAATCTATCACTGATGAAATTATAAAGAGAATATCTATTAACGATAATGGTGATGCAATAATAGATAATATCACGGATATGAATTATGAACATAAAGGTGTTTACTATTTTGATATCGCCAGCGAAGATAAAAGCACTATCATTAAAATAATTGAAGAAATATCGTCGTTGACAGTTGCTGACAACCCTATTGACTTTAAATTCAATGACGTAAATCTCGATAACATTATTGGTCTTGTTTATCACATGAGTGATGGTGATAAAAATATTTTTTTGTATCAACATAGATACCCCAACTTTTTACACAAAAAATCAAGGCTCTCATTTTTAGGTGAGGGGGATGTATTAGTTCCTATACCTTACGATATGATAAACATATCCAAAGTAATTGATTTTTTTGTTTTTGATGGAATTAGTTATGCTATTAACATTAAATTATTAGAAGAAAGATATGGACTTACTCAAGTAATTGACAATATGGTTTCTGAAGTAACTCCAAAAATCATTGAAATGGAGATTGTCAATAAATCTGTCTTAGCCGAGCCAGAGAAAATCTTCGACGATATGAAAGATGATCGCGGTTTCATGAGAAAATTAGCCAGAGTTCTTAAAAACGGAATATTGGAACTAAATATCGATGTTAACATTGTTAATGAGATAAAGACTAGTTTCCCCACAATAGGAAGGAATATTGATATAATTAATGATGATAATGGTATACAATATATAAAGCTGACAAGTAAAGCACGCAAAAAAGCTTTTATCAGATTGTTGAATGATGAAGCCGTACGTTCAGTCTTAACACAAAAGCCATCGATTGCACAAAATCACAAACCTGAAAAAAATAACACTCCCACATGATGTAATAAATTCGTAAAAAAGGGCTTCTCAGCCCTCTTTTTACAACGAACTGTCAGTCTTTAAAATCGTAAGGTCGTAATATCCCTTTACGGTTGGCATCAAGATAGTCAGCCCACCACTGAAGCATTAGCCTCCGCTCATCGAGATGTTCAGCAAGATGGATGTAAGCAGCGCGAACGTTATTACGCTCCTGATGGCTCATCTGACGTTCAACAGCATCTTTTGACCATAAACCGGACTCGATCAAGGCACTGCAGGCCATAGAGCGGAAACCATGTCCACAAACTTCCGTTTTAGTGTCGTAGCCCATTTTACGAAGCGCGTTGTTGATAGTGTTTTCACTCATGGGCTTATAGGCATAATGATCACCAATGAAGATGATTTCCTGATCTCCACTGAGCTTCTGAATTTCTCTCAAGGTGGCTAAAGCCTGCTTGCTTAATGGAACAAGGTGAGGGGTTTTCATCTTAGAGCCACGGCTGGAGTGTTTCACCCCTTGAAGTTCCTCACGTTCCGCAGGTATCGTCCAAAGCGCATTCCTGAAATCAATTTCTGACCAACGGGCAAAACGCATCTCACTTGAACGAACAAAAGTCAGTAAAGTGAGTCGCACAGCAAGGCGGGTTAGCTGTCTTCCTCTATAGCTCTCAATACGGCTGAGAAGCTCTGTAATGCGTTCAAACGGAAGAGCCGGGCGATGGACTCGTTTTGCTGTTGCAATGGCACCTGCTAAGTCCTGTGCAGGATTACTATCGATAATACTGTTATGGACAGCATATCGCATGATAGCGGTGATACGTTGCTGGAGACGAGCAGCAATCTCAAGATGCCCGGACTTTTCAGCCGCCTTAATTGGTTGGAGTAGGTCACGGGTTTTGAGGTCGGTAATGTTTCGTTTACCAATAACAGGGAACACATGATTGATAAGGCTGTTCATTACCCTTTCAGCATGTGTTTCTGACCATTTGATGTTGCTTGCATGCCAGTCTCTGGCAACGGACTCAAAAGCAAGAGCGCCGCTTTGCTCTACCTTTTCTGTTTTTTTCTTTTCGGAGGGGTCGATACCAGCAGCAATTAATCTTCTGGCATCATCTCTACGGTTACGGGCATCAGCAAGAGAGACAGCAGGGTAGACCCCAAGAGCCAGTAGCTTTTGTTTTCCTGCAAAGCGGTATTGTAGACGCCAGTATTTGGAGCCATTGGGATGAATAAGAAGATGCATGCCGTTGCCGTCAGTGAGCTTTACAGGCTTGTCGGCGGGCTTGGCATTTCTTACCTTGACATCAGTGAGAGCCATCGTTTACCCCTCCCTGTGATGGTACAAAACGTATCGAACTAACAATACCAACAGATATACCATCAAGGCAATGTGGATGTTGATGAATGTTAGTGAACGTCAGTAAGGGGGATAAAGTAGATATTTTGTTGACTTTAAAAAGAAAAACGGACGTCAGTGGACGTCCGTGTATGAATAAGTGGTGCCCGGACTCGGAATCGAACCAAGGACACGGGGATTTTCAATCCCCTGCTCTACCGACTGAGCTATCCGGGCAACGGGGCGCATTAAACCGTAATCGCCGCGCCTCGTCAACGAAATTTATCTGTTTTGCAGCAGACTGAACAATCTATCACCACATTGCGCTAAAAGCACGCGTTTTCAGGCAAAAAACAGCGTCCAGGCCGCGGAAATCGGCATCGCCAGCACCAGCGCAGGCAGCATATTCACTACGGCAAACATTTTTATCCCGCAGATGCGCAGCCCGGTGGCCACCAGCAGCATGCCGCCGACGGCGCTGAAATCCGCCAGCATCATCGGCGTGGTAAGCGGCATAATGATCGCCGCGCAGGCTGCAAGAGTCAGCTGGATAAGCAGCATCGGTACGCTGATGGCGGCGACGGCAATGCCCAGGGTGCAGGCGAAGATGGTGGCGGTGAAAAAGTCGAGAAACGCTTTGGCAATCAGAATGCTGGCGTCGCCGGTCATCCCTTCGCGCATGGCGCCGAAGACGCCGGTGCCGCTGGCGCAGAACAGGACGATAATCGCCACATAGCTCTGAATATAAGACTCATGAGCCGAAGCCTTTTTCTTGCCTTTCGCTGACATCAACTGCTGGAGTTTACTGACCAGCGTATTGATGCCTTTTTCCATATTGCATATTTCGCCGAGCAGCGTCCCCACCAGGGTCGACAGCACCATCACCGGCAGATTGGCGCACTTAATGACCAGTAAAATGCCGATGCCCAATGACGCCAGGCCAAAAATAGAGGTCATTGCGGTGCGGATCCGTTCCGGCAACCGTTGGCTGAGTAAGGCGCCCAGCACACCGCCGACCAGCACCGCGCTGGCGTTAATAAAAGGTCCTGTAACCACGCTGACTCCTGTTAAAAATCCCTGATAACCGCATTATTATGGCGTTAACTTACCGGGAAAGCTTGTGTATCCGTGATATAAGTGCATACGGTTTTCATCTTGCGCCTGTTCGGGAAAGGTGCCATGATTGCGCGAATTTTCTCCTCCCTGATATGAGGCCGCCGATGACGACACAGCCATTATCTCGCCAGCGACGCCGCGCCCAGATGCGCGGGCTGCCTCATCTTGCTACGCTTACCCCTCTGTTCACCATGCGGTGAAGGACACGTATGCTCACTGTAGGGCAACAGTAAGATCGGACGCGTCTGCTTTTACTGATGTCCGGCGGTCGGAGCTGAATCCGTCAGACCCGGACACATCGTTGGGCAAGGTCTCCCTTGTCTGAGATTTTTACACTCCCGATACGGGCATTTGCGCTTATGAAATCCATGCACATTGCCGCCAGCTGCGAGCTGGTCACCCGCTTGTCCACCCACCGTCGCGTTGTGGCGCTGGACAGTACCGATTTTACCGATGTGGCGGCAGTCGTCATCTCCGTGGCCGACAGTCGCAGCGGCATCCTTACTCTCCTCAGGCGTAGCGGATTTAACCTGCCGGTCTACCTGCTGAGTGAGACGGCGGTCGACAAGCCGGAGGGGGTGCAGGCGGTGATCGCCGGTAAAGATCAGGAGTGGCTGGAGCTGGAGGCGGCGGCCTGTGATTATGAAGCGCGTCTGCTGCCGCCGTTTTTCAATACCCTGACCCAGTACGTCGAGATGGATAACAGCACCTTTGCCTGTCCGGGGCATCAGCACGGGGCGTTTTTCAAAAAGCACCCTGCAGGCCGTCAGTTCTATGACTTTTTTGGCGAAAATGTCTTTCGCGCCGACATGTGCAACGCCGATGTGAAATTAGGCGATCTGCTGATCCACGAAGGATCGGCCAAGCACGCGCAGAAGTTCGCTGCGAAGGTGTTCAACGCGGATAAAACCTACTTCGTCCTCAACGGCACCTCGGCGGCCAACAAAGTCGTGACCAACGCGCTGTTGACCCGCGGCGATCTGGTGCTGTTCGATCGCAACAACCACAAGTCAAACCATCACGGGGCGCTGATCCAGGCGGGGGCGACGCCTGTTTACCTGGAAGCCGCGCGCAATCCGTTCGGCTTTATCGGCGGCATTGACGAGCGCTGCTTTGATGAGCATTACCTGCGGGATCTCATCCGCGAAGCGGCGCCTGAGAAAGCCAATGCCTCCCGCCCGTTTCGTCTGGCGGTGATCCAACTCGGAACCTACGACGGCACGGTCTATAACGCCCGCCAGGTGGTGGATAAAATAGGCCACCTCTGCGATTACATCCTGTTCGACTCGGCGTGGGTGGGCTATGAGCAGTTTATCCCGATGATGGCCGACTGCTCGCCGCTGCTGCTGGAGCTGACCCCGGACGATCCGGGTATTTTTGTCACCCAGTCCGTGCACAAGCAGCAGGCCGGCTTCTCACAGACGTCGCAGATCCATAAAAAGGATAACCATCTGCGCGGCCAGGCGCGCTTCTGTCCGCACAAGCGGCTGAATAACGCCTTTATGCTGCATGCTTCCACCAGCCCGTTCTATCCGCTGTTCGCCGCGCTGGACGTCAACGCTAAAATCCACGAAGGCGAGAGCGGCCGCCGCCTGTGGGCCGAGTGCGTGGCGCTGGGCATTGAGGCGCGCAAAGCGATCATCGCCAACTGCAAGATGATCCAGCCCTTTATTCCGCCGATGGTGGCGGGGCGCCCGTGGCAGGATCACCCGACCGAGGCGATCGCCCGGGAGCGCCGCTTCTTCAGCTTCGAACCCGACGCGCGCTGGCATGGTTTTGAAGGCTACGCGGACGACCAGTATTTTGTCGACCCGTGCAAACTGTTGCTGACCACCCCGGGCATCGACGCGGAGAGCGGGGAGTACAGTGAGTTTGGCATCCCGGCAACCATTCTGGCGCATTATCTGCGTGAAAACGGCATCGTGCCGGAGAAGTGCGATCTCAACTCGATTCTGTTCCTGCTGACGCCGGCGGAGAGCGCCGAAAAAATGGCGCAGCTGGTGGCGATGCTCGGGCAGTTTGAACAGCATATTGAAGCGGATACGCCGCTGGCCGATGTGTTGCCGACCATCTATAACAAATATCCGGTGCGTTATCGCGGCTATACCCTGCGCGAGCTGTGCCAGGAGATGCACGATCTGTACGTTAGCTTTGACGTGAAGAGCCTGCAAAAAGAGATGTTCCGTAAACGGAGCTTCCCAAGGGTGGTGATGAATCCCCAGGATGCCAACCACGAGTTTATTCGCGGCAACGTTGAGCTGGTGCGTCTGAGCGAGGCGGAAGGCCGCGTCGCGGCGGAGGGGGCGCTGCCGTATCCGCCGGGCGTGCTGTGCGTGGTGCCCGGCGAGGTCTGGGGCGGCGCCGTGCTGCGCTATTTCCTCGCGCTGGAGGAGGGGGTCAATATGCTGCCTGGCTTCTCGCCGGAGCTGCAGGGGGTTTACAGCGAGACGGATCCGGACGGCATTAAGCGGCTGTATGGCTACGTGCTGAAGGGATAAAAAAACGCCCCGCCGAACAGGCGGGGCGTTTTACTTTTGCCGATCACACGCTCTGCTGGGCGGCGGTCGGTTGTCTGACGTGTTTGTATTTGAACAGCGCCACGAAGGCAAAGGCCAGCACCAGCGAATAGCCGGCGAAAATCAGCCACACGCTCTGCCAGTCAGTGATCCCCTCGACGGTAAAGTGTTCGACGACTTTGCCGCTCACCATCCCGCCGAGAATACAGCCGAAGCCGTTGGTCATCATCAGGAACATCCCCTGAGCGCTGGCGCGGATTTCCGGGCGCACCTCTTTCTCAACGAACACCGAACCGGAGATGTTAAAGAAGTCGAAGGCGCAGCCGTAGACGATCATCGACAGCACCAGCAGTACAGTGCCGAACGGCGTCGGGTCGCCAAAGGCGAACAGGCCAAAGCGCAGCATCCACGCCACAATACTGATAAGCATCACGTTCTTAATGCCGTAGCGGCTAAGGAAGAATGGGATGGTCAGGATAAACAGCGTTTCGGAAATCTGCGAAATCGACATCAGCACTGACGCGTGCTCGACGATAAAGCTGCCGGCAAACAGCGGATCTTTATCGAAGCTGTGCAGGAAGGTGTTACCGAACATGTTAGTGATTTGCAGCTCGGCGCCGAGCATCATCGAGAAGATAAAGAAGATAGCCATACGCTTGTTTTTAAACAGCGCAAAAGCGTTCAGGCCGAGCATCTCCGTCCAGCTTTGATTGCGCTGGGCGTTGGCGACCGGAATATGCGGCAGCGTCAGGGTGAACAGAGTCAGCAGGACCGACAGCGTCGCGCCAATGTACAGCTGCATATGGCTCAGTTCAAAGCCGGAGAAGCTCACGCCCCACATGGCGAGGATAAAGCCGATGGTGCCCCAGATACGAATTGGCGGGAAATCGGTGACAATATCCAGCCCCGCCGACTGCAGGCGGTAGTAGGAGATGGTATTGATCAAGCCAAGCGTCGGCATATAGGCCAGCGAGTTAAGCAGGATCACGAGGAACATCTCGCCCGGCGTGGTGACCTGCGCCGCGAGGTACAGCGTTAACGCGCCGACCAGGTGGCAGATGGCGTATACCCATTTGGCGCTGATCCACTTATCGGCGACGATGCCGAGCAGCGTCGGCATCAACACCGCGGCGATACCGAGCGAGCTATACACTGCGCCGATTGCCGCGCCGTCAAACTTCAGCGTGACAAACATGTACGAGCCAAGCGTGGTGAGCCAGCTCCCCCAAAGGCAGAACTGCAGGAACGACAGTATTTTGAGCTGCAGCTTAAGATTCATGTAGTTATCCTCACGAATGTGGGCTTGTTATGTTTTTAAAATAACATTAATCCCGTTATTTTGATGCGATTCTATCATTCACCAGCTTAATGCTTCTGTTAACTGCCGCAGAAAACCGAAAGATATTACAGAGTATGGCGGAGAATAAGCGCGGCCTCAGCGCGGGGCTGAGGCCGGAGTCGGGAGGAGGGCTATTTACGGCGGTAGCTTTTCTGCGCCGTATTAACTTTGTACAGATAGCGGCGCGATTCCGCCGACGGATGGCGGGTGGTCAGCGTCTGGTAGACGTCCCCTGGCGCCATGCTGTTGATAATATTGGCCGCCTGCACTTTATCGCTGGAGAAGACCCGCAGTACGCTGCCGGCGCCGCCGTTATAGGCAGTGATCACCGCGTAGCGACGCGAGGTGGGGTTATCGATGCCGGCGAGGTAAACATTGTTCAGCATCGCCAGGTAGGCGGTACCGGTGTCGATGTTATTCGCCGGGTCAAACAGATAGCTGCGGCTTGGCAGGCCGGATTTACCCTGGGAGCGGAAGACGTCTCTGCCGGCGCTGTGCTGTACCACCTGCATCAGCCCCATGGCGTCGGCATGGCTGACCGCATAGGGGTTAAAGGAGGATTCGGTCTGCATAATCGCGAGGATCAGCGACTCATCAACCCCATACTTACGCGAGGCCTGACGCACCATGCCGAGGTATTTATGCGCACGTTTGTCGAGGTGGTTCGGCACCAGGTTAATGGTGATGCTGTAGACCACACGCAGGCCGTTGTTGCGGCTCTTCAGACGGGTTTGCAGCAGATAGTCGGCAAAGCGCGCGGCGCGCCACTCCCAGCGAACCGACGCCCCGGTGTTATCCACCACCTGGCCATAGAGGAACGGCTCTTTGGAGATCTGGATGTCATCGACATCGGAATAGAGGTCAATGGAGTTGGGGTCATCGCCCATCAACAGAGTTTTGACGATCGCCTGGCGCAGACGTCCGCGAGGGTCGGTGCCGGCAATGGTCTCGACGGTGATCGTCCCTTCATCGAAGTTGATGTGGCTGCGGGTTTGATACTGGTCGGTGTACTTGACGTAGTCCTTTGGCCCGGCGAGCAGGACTTCGTTGTACCCCCAAATGTTCTCGATGTTGTGGGCGAACTGGCCCATCAAAATATCGAATCCGTTCGTGTCCTTGACCCAGGCCTCGTTGTATTCGGCGCCTTTTTTATTGGAGCTGGAACACGAAACGAGCAACGGCGCAATCAGCGCGAGCGCTAAGTATTTTTTCATCATTCCGGGCGTGCGTGTTGTGTTTGTTTTTTTAAAGGCCGCAGGGCCCTTACTGTTTTTCCGGCGGCGTGTAGCCTTCGATGTGCACGTCTTTCCCTTCAAACAGGAACTGCACCATCTCCTGCTCAAGCAGTTTGCGGTGCTCCGGGTTCATCATGCTGAGCTTTTTCTCGTTGATCAGCATGGTCTGCTTGTGCTGCCACTGCGCCCAGGCTTCTTTGGAGATTTCGTTGTAAATACGCTTTCCGAGCTCGCCCGGATACAGCTGGAAATCCTGGCCGTCCGCTTCACGCTGCAGGAAGGTACAAAAAATGGTTCTGCTCATAATTAATCCTCTTTGATAGCCGAAAAATTTATACCGGCGCTCCGGCTTTTAGCTGTTGCAACAAGCGCTCCACGGGGGCCGCCAGACCGACCGACGGCGGCTGCGCTAAGTTATACCAGAGTGCGTTGCCTTCATCCATGTATGCGCCAGATGAGTGCACTGTAAGCCACATCGGCACAATATCCAGGTGGAAATGGCTGAAAGTGTGGCGAAAAGCGGTTAATTGCGTCAGATTATCGGCCTTTATCTGGCGCTGCGCCAGCCACTCGCGTAGCTCCGCTTCGTCTGCAAACTGCGGAAAACAGAACAACCCGCCCCACAGACCCACCGGCGGACGCTGGGAAAGAAACACCTCGTCGCCGTGCTGCATCAACAGGAAGTAG
Source organism: Klebsiella sp. 64 (assembly GCF_018223915.1). Taxonomy (NCBI): domain Bacteria; kingdom Pseudomonadati; phylum Pseudomonadota; class Gammaproteobacteria; order Enterobacterales; family Enterobacteriaceae; genus Klebsiella; species Klebsiella sp. 64. The sequence continues at coordinate 40,131 of NZ_JAGRQZ010000004.1, read as the reverse complement.
CCGGTGCGTTCCGGGAGGGTCTGCTTCGGTTTTTTGCCCGGATATTCCGCCCATGAATGGTTCGCGTAGGCCACGCAGCCGTTGCTCAGCGGACACAGCTCGCACTTCGGCTTCGAGCGGGTACAAACCATTGCCCCGAGATCCATCATCGCCTGGTTGAAGCGCTCGACGCCCTCTGCCGGGGTGACCTCTTCGCTGATGTCCCACAGCCGTTTTTCCACCTCTTTTTTCCCCGGCCAGCCGCTGACAGCATAGCAGCGGGCGAGCACGCGCTTCACGTTGCCGTCGAGAATCGGATAATGCTGACCGAGCGAAAGGGATAAAATCGCCCCCGCCGTTGAGCGCCCGACGCCGGGCAGCGCCGCCACTTCGTCAAAGGTCCGGGGGAATTCCCCGCCGTGCAGTGTGGCGACTTGCTGTGCGGCTTTATGTAAGTTGCGCGCCCGCGCGTAGTAGCCCAGACCGGTCCACAGATGCAGCACTTCATCCAGCGGCGCGTTGGCGAGATCCACCACCGTGGGGAAACGCGCCATAAAGCGTTCAAAATAGGGGATTACCGTGGTCACCTGGGTTTGTTGCAACATCACTTCGGAGAGCCATACTTTGTAGGGCGTCTTGGCGATTTGCCAGGGCAGGGTTTTACGCCCGTATTTGTCGTACCAGTCCAGAACCTGGGCTGAAAATTGCGTGGCGAGAAAAGTCAAAGCTACGGCTCCGGGATCGCGATTACAGGGGGGCAGATTGCAGCATAAGGGCGAGTGGCTGTAAACCCTTGCATCCGCCGGGTAACTTTGGATAATGCCCGTTTTCCGAACACATTCACAAGCAGACCAAACTTTTATGAAAAACGACGTCATCTCTCCGGAATTCGATGAAAACGGTCGCCCGCTGCGCCGTATTCGTAGCTTCGTCCGTCGCCAGGGCCGCCTGACGAAAGGGCAGCAGCATGCGCTGGATAACATTTGGCCGGTGATGGGCGTTGAATTCAACGATGCGCCGCTCGATTTCGCCGCCCTGTTTGGCCGTGACGCGCCGGTCACCTTAGAAATTGGCTTCGGGATGGGCGCCTCGCTGGTGGCGATGGCGAAAGCCAAACCGGAACAGAATTTCCTCGGCATTGAAGTACACTCCCCGGGCGTTGGCGCTTGTCTGGCTTCTGCGGAAGAAGAAGGCGTACAAAACCTGCGCGTAATGTGTCACGATGCAGTGGAAGTGCTACATACCATGATCCCGGATAACTCGCTGAATATGGTGCAACTGTTTTTCCCTGATCCGTGGCATAAAGCGCGTCATAATAAACGTCGTATCGTGCAGCCGCCTTTCGCTGAGCTGGTGAAAAGCAAGCTGAAGCTCGGCGGCGTCTTCCATATGGCGACCGACTGGGAAGCTTATGCCGTGCATATGCTGGAAGTCATGTCCTCGCTGGAAGGCTATCGTAACCAGTCGGCAAGCAACGATTACGTACCGCGCCCGGAATCGCGCCCGGTAACCAAATTTGAACAGCGTGGCCATCGTCTCGGCCACGGCGTATGGGACTTAATGTTCGAGAGGGTGAAATAATGGCCAAGAATCGTAGCCGTCGTCTGCGTAAAAAAATGCATATCGATGAGTTTCAGGAGTTAGGCTTCTCCGTCGCCTGGCGTTTCCCGGAAGGGACCAGCGAAGAGCAGATCGACCAGACGGTCAACGATCTGATCGAAGAGGTGATAGAGCCGAACAAGCTGGCCTTCGACGGCAGCGGTTATCTCTCCTGGGAAGGGCTCATCTGCATGCAGGAGATTGGTAAGTGCACTGAAGAGCATCAGGCTATCGTACGCAAATGGCTGGAAGCGCGTAAGTTAGAGGATGTGCGCACCAGCGAACTTTTTGACGTCTGGTGGGACTAAGTTTGACAAGGGTCGGCAATTGCCGGCCCGTTTTGTCTTAAGGGAGTTTTATGATGCGTAAAACGCTGCTGGCGGTGGCGCTCTCCATCACCGCTTTGTCTGCCCATGCGGACTACCAGTGTAGCGTCACGCCGCGTGACGATGTGATCCTCAGCCCGCAGCAGGTGCAGGTGAAAGGGGAAAACGGCGATCTGGTGATAAAGCCGGACGGCAATCTGACCTTTAACGGCAAGGCCTATGCGCTCAGCGCCGCCCAGCGCGAACAGGCGCAGGATTATCAGGCCAGCCTGCGCAGCAGCCTGCCGTGGATTGACCAAGGCGCGCGTTCGCGAGTCGAAAAAAGCCGCAAGGCGCTGGATAAAATCATTACCGAACAGGTTGGCGCCAACAGCAGCATGCACGGTCGCCTGACCAAACTGGACGCGCAGCTGAAAGAACAGATGAACCGCATTATCGAACGTCGCAGCGATGGCCTGACCTTCCACTATAAAGCTATCGACCAGGTACGCGCCGATGGCCAGCAGCTGGTGAATCAGGCGATGGGCGGCATTCTGCAGGACAGCATTAACGAGATGGGGGCGAAAGCGGTGCTCAAAGGCGGCGGTAATCCGCTACAGGGCATTCTCGGCAGCCTCGGCGGCCTGCAAACGGCGATTCAGGAGGAATGGAAAAACCAGGAGGCCGATTTCCAGCAGTTTGGTAAGGACGTCTGCAGCCGGGTGGTATCGCTGGAGGACAGCCGCAAAGCGCTGGTTGGCTCGTTAAAATAATCAAAATTTCGCGGCCCGCATACCTTTGGGCCGCGCACTTCGCCACTCAGGCGCGGCCGTGCGACACGCGTGAACGGCGAGCCAGAGAATCAATGATTACCGCAATCGCCAGTACCGCGCCGGTAATGATATAGCGCAGCGAAGACGGCAGGTTCAACAGCGTCAGCCCATTTGAAATCGACTGAATCACGATGATCCCCAATAGCGCGGACCAGGCGCTGCCGCGTCCGCCAAACAGGCTGGTGCCGCCGATCACCGCCGCGGCGATGGCGTTGAGGTTGACGTCGCCGGTGCCGGCCTGCTGGCTGGCGGAAGCCAGTCGCGACGCCGCGAGAATGCCGCCGAAGGTCGCAAGCGTGGTACACAGGACGAAAGCGCTCACATAAATCGCCCGCACGTTAATGCCCGAACGGCGCGCCGCTTCACGGTTGCCGCCAACCGCGAACATCGAGCGACCCCATTTTGTCCGTTTCAGCGCGTAGTTGAGGATCATCACGCAGGCGACAAAGAGACCGAAAATCCATGGAATACCGCGCCCCTGATTGAGGTAAAGCACCGCGGCCTCGAAGATAATCGTCAGCGCGATCGCGCGCGCCACTAGCGAGCTGACTCCCTCGGCGGAAAGATTGGCCGCCAGGCGCCGCGAGCGTTTTTTCAGGCCAAAAATAAGGATCGCCAGCCCTGGCAGCAATGCCATCAGGTGTGAGAACCAGCCGGGCATCACCAGCAGTTGGCCAAAGCGCACCAGCGGCGAAGTATAGGGCAGGTTGATGCTGCCGCTCGGCCCGAGGATATACAGCTGCATACCCAGCAGCGCCAGCAGGCCGGCGAGAGTGGCGACGAAACTCGGCATTCCGACGCGGGTATACAGCAGCGCGTAGACCAGCCCGACGGCCACGCCGCAGGCCAGCGCCACGGCGATGGCTCCCGCCAGCGGCCATCCTGCGTTCACCCACAGCACGCCGACGATAGCCGATGCCAGGCCGCTCATGGAGCCGACCGACAGGTCTATCTCACCAAGCATTAGCACGCAGACGATGCCGAGCGAGATAAACCCGACCGTCGCGCAGTCAAACAGCAGGTTCACCAGGTTATTCGGCGCGATATAGACCGGGTTGAGGAAGGTGAAAACCAGGGAAATCACAATCAGCCCGGCTATCACCGGCGCGGTGCCGAGATCGCCGGTTTTGATGCGGGTTATCTGCGCGCGTAGGGCGCCGAACAGCCCCTCGTCGTGACGAACGCGCTCATCGCTGCGATCCAGCGCGGTGTGGGATGCGGTCTTACTGTTCATAAAATTACATCGCTCCGGAAGTCGTTGGCTGTGATTTACGTTCAACCCGGCGTGAGACGGCGTTTTCCGTCGCGCCGGTGATCGCGGCGACCAGATCCTGATTAGAAGCATCGGGCGTGAAGATCCCTTTGTTGCGCCCGAGACGCAGCACCACGATACGGTCGGCGACGGCGCGAACGTCTTCCATGTTGTGACTGATGATGATGACGCCAAGCCCGCGCTCGCGAACGCGCTCAATCAGGTTGAGCACTTCCGCGGTCTGCGCGACGCCCAGCGCCGCGGTGGGTTCATCGAGCATAATGATTTTAGGGTTCAGCAGCAGCGAACGGGCGATGGCGACGGTCTGCCGCTGGCCGCCGGAAAGCGATGCCACCGGTTCGCGTACCGACGGAATACGTGCCGCCAGCTCCTGCAGCAGCGTCCAGGCTTTCACTTCCATCGCCACTTCATCGAGCTGGAACGGCGAAATTTCATGACCCAGAAACAGGTTTGCCACCACATCAAGGTTTTCACACAGCGCCAGATCCTGAAACACCGTGGCAATACCGTATTCCAGCGCCTTGCCGGGGCTATCGAGGGTGACGGGGTTGCCGTCAAACTCAATGGTGCCGGAGGTCGGCTGGTGGACGCCGGCGAGGATCTTCACCAGCGTGGATTTGCCCGCGCCGTTGTCGCCGACCAGCGCGACCACCTCGCCGGCGTGGACTTCTAATTCGATATCCGTCAGCGCGGACACCGCGCCAAAATGTTTAGAGACGTTGCGCAGTTGCAGTATTGGCCGCCCGGCGGCGGAGTTGTGTTGTTGTTGCGGCATACAAAACGACCTCAATAATGGCGAAATCGCGCCCGCCGCGGCGGGCGCAGGGGCAAAAGTTACTTGCTGATGCCTAACTTCTGGCAGGCGGCGGCGTACTCGCCGCTACACACCTGATCCCAGGTCTGGATTTTTTTATCGAAGATTTCCGCTTTGATGTTTTTGGCCGTCACCACTTCCGGGGTAAATAGCTGGGAAGGGGTGTTGTACAGGGTGGTGCTGGCCTGCGGTTTTTTGCCCTGGATAAAATCAACCGCCACTTTGGCCGCCGCCGCGGCGACGATCTCCGATGGCTTGGAGATGGTGTTGTACTGATCGCCAGCGATGATCAGCTGCAGCGCGGCGATAGTGGCGTCATTGCCGGTGACCGGCGGCAGCGGCTGGACGCCGGCAGCCTTAAAGGCGGCAATTGCGCCGCCGCCGGTACCGTCGTTTGCCGCGACCACGCCCTTAATTTTGTCGCCAAAGCGGGTAACCTGCCCGGCGGTCCACTCCTGGGCTTTCGGCGGCGCCCACTCCGGGGTGTCGAATTCGGCCAACGTTTTGTAACCGGACTCTTTCAATCCGCGATGGATACCGTCGCGGATCAGCCCTGCGGCGGCATCGGTTGGCGAACCGTTAATTTGCAGCACGCCGGCATCCTGCGGCACGCCGCTCGCTTTCAGATGGTCGGTAAGAGATTTTGCGATGGCGTAGCCAATGCCCTCGTTATCAAATGAGACGTAGAAATCAGCCGGTTTGTCTGGTACCGGGCGATCATAGGCAATGACCTTGACCCCCTGCGCTTGGGCGTTTTCGACCAGCGCGGCGGCGGCGGAAGAGTCAACCGGATCCAGGACGATCACTTTCGCCCCCTGGGCGATAACCGAGTTGAACTGCTGCTGCTGGAGCGACGCGTTGGCGTTGGCATTCTGATAGATGACCTTACAATCCGCGCAAAGCTTGCTCATTTCCGCCTTAAAACCGGGGAAGTCGTGCTGTTCATAGCGGGTAGAGGCCTGATCGGGCATTAAAAAGGCCACGGTGGCGGACTCTGCAGACCAGGCTGAAGCCGTGACGGCGCCGGATAGTGCGGCGAGTGTGATAAAAATATTACGGTAATTCATTGTGTTACCCTCTTTTTTATAGGCTTAAGCCCGCCGGGTTGCGCCGACGTTACAGAGACTTTTTTAATCAGAGTTACCAATAATTTACATGTAGGATACGTCGGTTTTACATTTGCTCAACCGATGAAGCAGGATTACCACTGCGCAAAAAATGAGTCAAGAAAAGGAAAAAAGTCGATCGGATTTTGTGATTCGCTGCAAATAAGTGAACAAAAAAACGCCAGTCGATTTGACCGTAGCGGGAGAGGATGTAAGGGGAAAGATACGGGCGACGACGTGCCGCCCGCAGGGATTACTCTTCGCTGAGGAACAGCTCCAGCAGCGAATTTAAAAACAGTTTACCGTGCTCGGTAATTTGCCAGTTTTGCGCATCTTCCAGCAGATAGCCTTCGGCGATAGCGGCATCGATTTGCTGACGGATAACCTGCTCATCAAGGCCGGTATACAAGCTGAACTCCGCGCGCGGCGCGGCCTCCAGCAGGCGAAAACGGTTCATAAAGAACTCAAACGGTTTATCCGCTTCTTCCACATCATGCTGACGCTCAAGGTAACGGCCTTCCATATACCCGCGCGGGTGGCGGGTTTTGGCGGTTCGCAGAATGCGTCCGTCAGGGAAGGTGATCTTGCCGTGCGCGCCGCAGCCGATGCCGAGGTAGTCGCCAAAGCGCCAGTAGTTGAGATTATGCTGACACTGGAAGCCTGGCTTAGCATAGGCGGACGTCTCGTACTGCTGATAGCCGGCGGCGCTCAGCAGCTGATGCCCCTGCTCGAAAATATCCCATAGCGCGTCGTCATCCGGCAGCACCGGCGGCCGGGAGCCGAACAAGGTGTTCGGCTCAATGGTCAGCTGGTACCACGACAGGTGCGGCGGGTTGAGGGCAATCGCCTGACGCAGATCGTCCAGTGCCTCCTCCAGCGACTGGTCCGGCAGACCGTGCATCAGGTCGAGGTTGAAGCTGCGCAAGCCGAGGCCGCTGGCGAGACGTGCTGCGCGCTTGGCTTCCTCCGGGCCGTGGATCCGCCCCAGGCGCTGCAGCTTCGGTTCGCTAAAGCTTTGTACGCCGATGGAGATGCGGTTTACCCCGGCGCGCTGATAATCAACGAAGCGATCGGCCTCCACGGTACCCGGGTTGGCTTCCATGGTGATTTCCGCCCCGGCGGCCAGCGGCAGGCAGGCGCGGACGCCATCGAGCAGGGTTTGCATGGCCGGGCCGGACAGCAGGCTCGGCGTACCGCCGCCGATAAAAATAGTGCCTATTTCCCGTCCCTGGGCATATTGCGCATCAGCCTGCAGATCGTTCAGCAGATGCTGGACGTAGTCATCATGCGGCACCTCGCCTTTCAGCGCATGCGAATTAAAATCGCAGTACGGGCATTTCTGCACGCACCAGGGAATATGGATATAGAGACTCAGCGGCGGCAAATTAGCCATTACGTAATGCTTCCAGTAACAGTTTCAGCGCCTGCCCGCGATGGGAAATGGCGCTCTTTTCTTCACGGCTCAGTTCGGCCGCGGTTTTACCTTCTGACGGGACGAAGAAGATCGGGTCGTAACCGAAGCCGCCATGACCGGCGGCTTGTCGGGTGATTACCCCAGGCCAGCTGCCGTGGCACACCAGCGGCGTGGGATCCTCGGCATGGCGCAGATAGACCAGCACGCAGTGGAACTGGGCCTGACGCTGGTCGTCCGGCACGTCTTTTAACGCGTCGAGCAGCTTCTCAAGATTCTGCTGGTCGCTGGCATCGACGCCGGAATAGCGTGCGGAGTAAATACCCGGCGCGCCGCCAAGAGCATCGACGGCCAGACCGGAATCGTCGGCGATGGCCGGCAGGCCGGTGATCTGCGCCGCGTGGCGCGCTTTCAGAATCGCGTTTTCAATGAAGGTCAGGCCGGTCTCTTCCGCAGAGTCCACGCCAAGCTCGGTCTGAGCGACGATATCGAGACCAAAATCTTCCAGCAGCGAGGCCAGTTCGCGCACTTTGCCGGCGTTGCCGGTAGCGAGGACGACTTTTTGCATGATGAATCCTGTTTATTCAGTTAGCGCCGCGACCGCAGTCGGGATCTGTTGTGGGGCGATGATTTTAACTTGCTTATGGCGGCCCAGCTCGCCTTTTTCAATCAGTACCTGGCTTTTGGCGACGCGGAACTGTTTGGCGAGAAATTTCACCAGGTGGGCATTGGCCTGGCCATCAACGGGCGGGGCGGTAATGGCGACTTTAAGCTCGTCGCCATGTACGCCCACGATGCTATCGCGGCTGGCCTTAGGCTGAATGTACAGCCTCAACACCAGCCCGTCAGCGCAGGTTTCAACGGCACTCATAGCGCCATCCACAGCCCCGGCAGCAGTACATTACCGGTGGCCTGCAGCACTTCGGCGATGCCCATATTGATTACGTACAACAGCAGTACCAGCACCATCGGCGAGAAATCGATACCGCCCATCGACGGCAGCAGGTTGCGGATAGGGCGCAGCAGCGGGTCCGCCAGCTGCATCAGCACATACTCCACCGGGCTACGGCCCTGGCTGACCCAGCTCATGATCGCCATCAATAGCAGTACCCAGAAGATCAACGAGCCGATGGTTTTCAGCAGAATAAGCAGAGCGGAGATCCAGATGATCGGCTGGAAGGTGATCACCATAAACAGCACGATCGCTTTGATGACGCAGAGAATAAATGCCACCAGCAGCGAGGCGCTGTCAATCGGCCCCATTGCCGGGATAATCCGGCGCAGCGGTCCGACAATCGGCTGCGTGGCTTTCACCACAAACTGCGAAAACGGATTGTAAAAGTCGCAGCGCGCCCACTGCATCCAGACGCGTAACAACACGACCATCGTGTAAAGCTCAATGACCGTTGAAAGCAGGAAAGTCAACGTCTTCATGGCGTTCCTCAGATTCCTTATTATTTGCTGTAGTCGCGCGCACCAAAAATGGCTGTACCGATGCGCACCATCGTGCTTCCCGCCGCGATTGCGGCTTCCATATCGTCCGACATTCCCAGAGACAACGTATCGACCGTGGGGTACCGCGTTTTTAATCGCGCAAATGCTACCGCCATTTGCCGGGCGACGGCAAACTGCCTTACATATTCTGACTCAGGCGCGGGGATGGCCATCAGGCCGCGCAGTTCCAGATGAGGTAACTCAGCGATCTCCGCCGCTAAGCCGTCGAGCGCTTCCAGCGGGATGCCGGATTTGCTCTGCTCATCGCTGATGTTAATTTGAATCAGCACCTTCAGCGGCGGTAAATGCGCCTGGCGCTGCTCGTTCAGGCGGGTGGCGATTTTCAGCCGATCGACGGTGTGGCACCAGTCAAAATGCTCTGCCACCAACCGGCTTTTGTTGGACTGCAGGGGGCCAATAAAGTGCCACTGCAGCCCGCTGACGCCAGCCTGCTGGAAATGGTTAATCTTCTCCACGCCCTCCTGGACGTAGTTTTCACCAAATGCCCGCTGGCCTGCCGCAATGGCTTCTTCGATCGCGCTCGCAGGTTTCGTTTTACTCACTGCAAGCAATGTCACTTCTTCTGGCGCACGCCCGCATCGGGCGGCAGCACCGGAGATTTTGTCCCGGACCTGTGCCAGGTTATGCGCAATATCGTTCATATTCCGAGGATGAGTTATGAAGCTGGAAGAAATCGTAGCCCTTAGTGTAAAGCATAATGTCTCCGATCTACACCTGTGCAATTCCGCCGCACCGCGCTGGCGGCGGCAGGGCAGGCTGGAGCCCGCGCCCTTTCCCGCGCCGGATATTGCGAATTTACTCAATGACTGGCTCGATGCCGCACAGTTACTGCACTGGCAGGAACACGGCCAGATTGACTTTGCGCTGAACCTGGCCTGCGGTGCGCGGCTGCGCGCCAGCGCCTTCGCCCATACGCGTGGGATATCGCTGGTGCTGCGCCTCCTTCCTGAACAGTGCCCGCGTCTGGACACGCTCGGCGCCCCGCCTGCGCTGAGCGAACTGCTGGCGGAAGAGAGTGGTTTGCTGTTGGTCACCGGAGCGACGGGCAGCGGCAAGTCGACCACCCTGGCGGCAATGGTGGGGCACCTCAATCAGCATCTTGATGGCCATATTCTGACGCTTGAAGATCCGGTGGAATTTATTCATCACAGCGAGCGCTGTCTGATCCAGCAGCGGGAAGTTGGCCGTCACTGTCCTTCGTTCGCCGCGGCGCTCCGCGTGGCGCTGCGCCAGGATCCGGATGTGATCCTGCTCGGGGAGCTACGCGACAGCGAAACCATTCGCCTGGCGTTAACCGCGGCGGAGACCGGGCACCTGGTAATGGCGACATTACATACCCGCGGCGCGGCGCCGGCGGTGGAGAGATTGATCGATGTCTTTCCGGCGGAGGAGAAAGATCAGGTTCGTAGCCAGCTTGCCGGAAGCCTGTGCGCGGTGCTGGCGCAAAAATTGTTACCTGCACGTCAGGGCGGGAGAGTTGCGCTATACGAGCTTCTGGTCAACACGCCAGCGGTGGCGAATTTGATCCGTGAAGGAAAAGTACATCAATTGCCTGGTGTGATGCAGACCGGGATGCAGGCCGGAATGTTGACCTTTACCCAGAGTTTTCAGCAACGTGTCGCTGCAGGCGCGCTATAAGATGAGAAAGAGATTGATATGACAGGTTAAATGATATGTTAGATGAATGTTTATTTGTTGTTTATTAATATTATTTGGTAATACAAATAACTTTTGATTATAAATTCAAATAACACATTCAGATTAGATATGTCGACAGTGAATACGCATTTCCAGGAAAAAAGTTTGATTATCTTTTGACAGCTTTGAGTCATTCGATTTATGCTGTTTGTGGGAATAGGATGATTCTCATGGAATAACGTTTCAGTTTGTAAATTACCTTGGTGATTTATAAATTCACGACTGTTTGTATCTTTTTTTATTCATTTAACCACCATGGCGGTGGGTAACAGCTAAGGAGAGTTTTAAGTGATTAATTTAAATGGAAATTCATCATCTTCTCGTCAGGTAACCTTTATTACCCACCCGTCGATTCAAAGCAAAGCCTTTGCCAGCTATCTGAGCGAAACCCTGATGGCACCGGTGGTTTTACAAAATATTAATAAACCGCTGGCGCAGCGTTTGGCAAAAGATTCTGTAATATTATTTGATATTGCAGTGTCAAATAAGAAATTAAACGGGGTGTGGCGGGATATTATTCGCCTGCAGGCAGATAATCCTCGTTTGTTGATTATTAATAGCGCACAAAAGTATGAGCTATACGAAATGGCGCAGTGGCCGGCTTTATATGGCGTGTTCCGTCATGACGATGATGAATCGCGCTTAATTGAGGGCGTTAAGGCCGTGCTGAACGGCGAGCAGACGGCTGAATTGAGCGTGATGCACCCGGCGATGTACGCTGCGGACCATGCATCGACTCCAGTAGAGAACTCGCCGCTGACCGAGCGGGAATGCGAGATCCTCAACGAACTGCGCTGCGGCGCAACGAACCTGGATATCGCCCGCGCGCTGTTTATCAGCGAGAACACGGTGCGGACGCACCTGTACAATGTGTTTCGTAAACTGAGCGTGAAAAATCGCACCCAGGCGGTGAGCTGGGCTAACGAACATCTGCGCCACTAAGCGGGTAAACGTGCGCCGTCAGCGGTCCGCCGGCGGCGCAGGAGGGCAGAGTTTAAAAGCTCTGCTCGAAGTAGCTTTCCAGTATGACTACGGCAGAGGCTGAATCGACGCTGCCTTTATTCAGCGCCCGGTAGCCGCCGTGTTCAAACAGGCCCGCGCGGGCCTCAACCGTACTCAGCCGTTCATCGTGGAGAAGGATCGCGACGCCAAAGCGGCCATGAATTTTATTGGCGAAATTACGCGCGCGCGCCGTCAGCGGTTGCTCGGTGCCGTCCATATTGAGCGGCAGGCCGACGATTACCGCCTCAGGCTGCCACTCTTTAAGCAGTTTTTCGATGACGTTCCAGTCCGGTTTACCGTCCTGCGCCTTCAGCGCCGGTAATGGTCGTGCGGTCGCGGTGATGCGTTGTCCCACCGCCACGCCGATGCTTTTGGTGCCAAAGTCAAAGCCGAGAAAGGTTCCGCTCATCACGCATGCCCCGCGACGCCTGGCATCGTCACAATGTCGATACCAATCAGTTTAGCCGCCTCGCGCCAGCGATCGGCGATCGGCGTACGGAAAAGAATATTCTGATCCGCCGGGGCGGTGAGCCAGGCATTATCTAAAATCTCCTGCTCCAGCTGCCCTTTCTCCCACGAAGAGTAGCCCAACGCAACCAGCACGTTGCCCGGCTGCCGATCGGTACCTAAGGTTTCAAGAACATCCCGCGAGGTGGTAATCACCGTGTTATCCGAGATGCGAATGCTCGAGGAAAAGTCAGAGGGCGGGGTATGCAAAATGAAGCCGCGGTCTTCCGCCAGCGGGCCTCCCAGCATCACCGGTTTATCCAGACGGATCTCTGGATTGCGCGGCTCCGGGACAATTTTGAGCTTCTCAAGGATCCCTTCCACCTGCAGATTTTCCAGCGGCTTATTGATAATAATGCCCATAGCACCCTCGTCGTTGTACTCGCAGATATAGACTACGGAGCGGCGGAAAATGGGGTCCTGAAGCGCGGGCATGGCAATCAGAAAGTGATGCTGTAAATTCATTGTCAGAGGTTCGTTCCTGGTTCAAAAAAGCAACACCCAGTATGCGGGCAAAGTAGAATGGTGTCGATGCACTTTATCTGGCTGGCGCCCGAGTGGCGTCAGGCTGGCAACGTTTCACGAGCGCGGTAATCCGCGCTCGCTGCGCCAAAAGCGGACGTTGGTCCGCCGTCGTGCTTATTTATCGATACGTCTTTCGATAGCGTCCATCAGCATACCGGTGATCGAAATATCCGGGAAGGCGGCTTCGATTTCGCGTACGCAGGTGGGGCTGGTGACGTTAATTTCCGTCAGACGGTCGCCGATGATATCCAGGCCGACGAAGATAAGGCCTTTGGCCTTCAGCGTCGGGCCGACGCGGCGGGCGATTTCCCAGTCGCTTTCGGTCAACGGGCGGGCTTCGCCGCGGCCGCCGGCGGCCAGATTGCCGCGGGTCTCGCCACCCTGCGGAATTCGCGCCAGGCAGTAAGGCACGGGCTCTCCATCCACTACCAACACGCGCTTGTCGCCATCTTTAATGGCCGGCAGATAGTTCTGCGCCATGCAGTAGCGGCTGCCCAGTTCGGTCAGCGTCTCGGCAATCACCCCAAGGTTTGGATCGCCGGCTTTAACACGGAAAATAGAGGCGCCGCCCATGCCGTCGAGCGGTTTCATGATGATATCGCCGTGCTTTTCCCAGAAGGCTTTCAGCTGGGCTTTATTGCGGGTGACCAACGTTTCCGGAGTCAGTTCAGAGAACCAGGCGGTGAACAGCTTCTCGTTACAGTCGCGCAGACTCTGCGGCTTGTTGACGATAAGCGTGCCTTTCTCTTCCGCTCGCTCCAGGATGTAGGTGGCATAAATAAATTCGGTATCAAACGGCGGATCCTTACGCATCAGGATGACGTCAAGGTCCGCAAGCGGCAGATCCTGCTCGCCGGTGAAGTCATACCATTTATCGTAGTTCTGTTCGACGCTCAGCGTGCGCGTCCGGGCGCGGGCTTCGCCGTTGATCAAATAGAGGTCGTTCATCTCCATATAATGGAGTTCATAGCCGCGACGCTGCGCCTCCAGCAACATAGCGAAGCTGGTGTCTTTCTTGATGTTGATGGTTGCGATGGGATCCATCACGATGCCGAGCTTGATCATGGTTCTTCTCCGTTAACGCCTCAACCTAAGTCGCCAAAACGCACCTGTAGGGCGGTGATGGCGGTGAGCGCAGTAGTCTCTGTACGCAGAACGCGCGGTCCCAACAGGATATCAGTAAACTGGTATTGCGCGGTCATCGCTATCTCTTCAGCCGACAGCCCGCCTTCCGGGCCAATCAGCAGACGGACGCGTTCAACCGGCAGCGGCAGCGTGTTAATGCTGGCGCTGGCGCGCGGGTGCAGGTTGAGCTTCAGCCCGCTGTCCTGCTCGGCGCACCACGCCTCCAGCTGCATCGCCGGACGTATTTCCGGTACCACGTTACGACCGCTCTGTTCGCAGGCGGCAATAGCGATTTTCTGCCACTGCTGGATCTTTTTCTGCAAACGTTCGGCATCCAGTTTAACGCCGCAGCGCTCGGAAAACAGTGGCGTTATGAGGCTTACCCCGAGTTCGATCGATTTCTGGATGGTGAATTCCATTTTTTCGCCGCGGGACATCACCTGGCCTAAATGGATATGCAGCGGCGATTCCCGATCGTCGGGTTCGCCACTGAGCACCTCAACCGTAACGTTTTTCTTACCGGCCTCGGTGATGACCGCGTCAAACACCTGGTTACTGCCGTCAAAAAGCTGTAGGTGCTGACCGGCGGTCATGCGCAGGACGCGGCCGACGTGGTTGGCCGCGTCATCGCTCAGCGCGATCTGGCTGCCGACAATGAGGCGTTCTGGATGATGGATGCGAGGAATGCGCATGCTTGATATTCCGTTCGTTGCGCAGATGCCAGCTTCCCGCCATCGGGCGGGAAGCACAGGGCTGCAAATTAACAATTGCCGCTAGTGTAGGTTAGCTCTTTTGCGCCTGGCAAGCCTGCTGGACATACGGATTATGGTTGCCCTGCACTTTCGCGATGCGCTCATCACGTTCACATTCCCAGGCGGTGACCGGGTACTGTTTATTCCAGGCGGTAAACAGCTGAGTTTGCTGGCGGGAAAGATTCAGCTGATAGCGGTCGCGCATATAGAAGTAGGTGCGGGCGATAGCGCCGCGAGCGCGGGCAGGGGGCTCGGCGATTTTATCTTTAAAATCGACCTTCATGGTGCACTGGCCGTACTGGCCTTCACCGCCGTTCCACTGGCTGTACATGAAGTTGCCGCGATCGCCATTCACTTCTCCCACCGCCGGCTGCAGGTTGTGCATGTCGCTTTCCATCTTGCGGTATTCCGGATCTTTGGCGCAGTTTTTACGTCCACCCTCCTGCCAGCACTGACGCTGATGGCCGAACTGCCATGCCGGCACTACGTGCTCCCATTCAACCCGGCTGGCGCGGTTCTCATTTTTACGCACTTTATAGCCGCAGGATTCCAAATCGATAACGCCTTTTTTCCCCTGCCAGTCGATTTTACAGCCGCAATAAAAATCGCCCGGAACGTCGGCATTCACTTTGACGCCAGCGGCTTTGGCCTGGGAAAAACTATTAATACCAGCGGCCGCAAGCGGACCACTGACTGCCGCGCTCAATACCGCTACGGCTAAAACATGCATACGGGACATCGTTAACTCCGTGTCAAAACGAGCCCGCAACGTAGCGAATGAGGGTGCCGGATGCAATCAGTCAGATCAGAAAGTTTCTAATTAATTCCGATGGTTATTTTTCAGCCACCAGCAGATCGCCGCAGCGAACGCAGCGGTAGGTGGCCTCGCCGCGAACCACCCGGTTATGGCGACGGACGGTGAGCTGGTGCTGCTGACAGCGACAGCGATAGGGGAAGGTGTTCTGGCGGACCGAAGCGAGTTCAAAGCGGTGGGTGCGACGCGCGGGAACGCCAAGGACGCTCTCCATCATCCATTTCCACTCTTTCCCGTGCGGCGCGACGCGGCCGAAATGCTGCCAGACCAGCAGGTGCGCCAGCTCATGCGGCACCACTTCATCGATAAACTCCCGCTGATTTTCCAGCAGTAGCACCGGGTTTAAACGAATTTCGTTTTTCTCCAGCCAGGCGGTGCCGGCGGAAGTACCACGCTGCTGGTAGACCAGCGTCGGTTCCGCATAGCGGCGTTCCAGCTTGCGATTCGCATTGGCGAGATGCTCCCGCAGGCTGCGCATGACGGCCTGCTGAATAGCGATGGGAATACGGGGCGTTTTCATAGCGCCAGAGGATAGTGCGGCGGAGGGGGGAGAGCAAGAGGAAGCTTCCTCCCGGGATGGGAGGAAGCTCAGGAAGGTTAATCGCGGGCACCGATCTCGCGCAGTGGACGACCCTGCATCAGGTTACGTTCAATATGTTCCAGCGAGACGTTTTTGGTTTCCGGGATCAGCCACAGCGTCAGCAGGATAAACAGCACGTTCAGACCGCCGTACACCCAGAAGGTATTGGCGCTGCCCAGCGAGTTGAGCATGGTCAGGAAGGTGGCGCCGACAATCATGTTGGCAATCCAGTTGGTCGCTGTGGAGCAGGTGATACCGAAGTCGCGGCCTTTCAGCGGCTGGATTTCGGAGCACAGTACCCAAATCAGTGGGCCGGCGCTCATGGCGAAACCGACGATGAACATCAGCAGCATTAGGACGGCGATGTACTGGGCGGTAGAGGAGTGAATGCCGATGTGCATCATCGTACCCAGGACGCCCATACCCGCGGCCATCACGATAAAGCCAAGGATCAGCGTCGGTTTACGGCCCCAGCGGTCGACCAGACCGATGGCGATAAAGGTGGCCAGCACGTTAGTCAGACCGACGATCACTGTCCCCCACATTTGCTCAGTGGTGTTGGCATAACCCGCCAGCTCAAAGATCTTCGGCGCGTAGTACATGATGACGTTCATCCCGGTGAACTGTTGCATCACCTGCAGCAGGATGCCGAGGAACACCGCGCGGCGGAAGTTGCTGTTGTCTTTAAACAGCGACCAGCCGGACTGTTTTACCTTCAGGCTTTCACGGATTTCATCGAGCTCGCGTTTCGCTTCGGCGCTGGTATCGCGCAGGCGCAGCAGCACGCGTTCCGCATCGACAAAGCGACGTTTGGCGGCGAACCAGCGCGGGCTGTCCGGCAGGAAGATAACGCCGATCAGCAGCAATACCGCCGGAATGATGATAACCCCGAGCATCCAGCGCCATGCGCCGCTGTAGCTGAAAGCGGTGTCAGAGAGATAGGCGCCAAGGATCCCGATGGTGATCATCAGCTGGTACATGGAAATCATACTGCCGCGAATTTTTTCTGGCGCGATTTCCGACAGATACAGCGGAGCCGTATATGAGGCGACGCCCACCGCCAGGCCGAGCAGCACACGGGAAACCAGCAGGATCTCGACGTTTGGCGCGGCGGCAGAGAACAGCGAACCGGCGACGAAGAGGATGGCGCCGATCATCAGGCTCTTTTTCCGGCCCAGTTTGAAAGAGAGCCAGCCGCTGCCGACCGCGCCGACGGCAGCCCCGAACATCATGGAGCTGACCACCCACTCCTGGGTGTGGGCGGAAATCTGGAACTCATTAGCAATAAAGGGTAAGGCACCCGCAATAACACCGATATCAAGGCCGAACAGCAGGCCAGCCAGCGCGGCGAGGAAACAGACGAAGAACGTCATAGTCTTGTTCGAACGCCCTTGTTTTTTGTTGTCAGGCATAACGCCCTCCAGTTGAGTTATTGATTCTGTCGATGGTTAGGGTAGGACACTCGTCGGTAAAAAAACGTGACTATAATCACGGCTGTGTAATCGTTTCCACAAAGGTAAAGAAACGTAATTCATTAAATGCTTTTTAAATCAGCAATATAAACAAGGATAGACGACATTTTGAAAAACGGTAATCAGAGTTGACCGAAACAATATGTAACATTGTGAAAAATGGGTACAGGAGATAGCGTCTTTGGGCAGAAGGTGACAGTCTTTACTATGTAATCGCTTTCATTTTGTGGCGGCCGCGCGTTGAAATGGGGGCGCAGAAAAGGGGGGGCGTAAATAAAAAGGCCAGCGCGAGGCTGGCCTTGAAGAGAGGAAGCGCGGAGATTATTTCAGACCGGCCGCTTCCCGCAGCAGCGCCGCTTTGTCGGTTTTTTCCCATGGGAAATGTTCGCGACCAAAGTGACCGTAGGCTGCGGTTTCTTTGTAGATCGGGTGCAGCAGATCCAGCATCTGAATCAGACCGTATGGACGCAGGTCGAAGAACTCACGCACCAGCAGGGTCAGCTGTTCAGAAGGCACTTTCTCGGTGCCAAAGGTTTCCACCATAATGGACGTCGGTTCTGCAACGCCGATAGCGTAGGAAACCTGAATTTCGCAACGATCGGCCAGGCCTGCGGCAACGATGTTCTTCGCCACATAGCGCGCCGCGTAGGCTGCGGAACGGTCAACTTTAGATGGATCTTTACCGGAGAACGCGCCGCCGCCGTGGCGAGCCATGCCGCCGTAGGTATCAACGATGATCTTACGACCGGTCAGACCGCAGTCGCCCATCGGGCCGCCAATAACGAAACGGCCGGTCGGGTTGATGAAGAATTTGGTGGACGCGTTGAGCCATTCAGTCGGCAGAATCGGCTTGATGATCTCTTCCATCACTGCTTCCTGCAGGGATTTCTGATCGATATCTTCCGCGTGCTGAGTCGACAGAACGACCGCGTCGATGCCGACGATTTTGCCGTCGTCATACTGGAAGGTCACCTGGCTTTTCGCATCCGGGCGCAGCCACGGCAGGGTGCCGTTTTTACGCACTTCAGCCTGACGCTGCACCAGACGGTGAGCGTAAGTCACCGGCGCCGGCATCAGCACGTCGGTTTCGTTAGTGGCGTAGCCAAACATCAGCCCCTGGTCGCCGGCGCCCTGTTCCAGCGGATCGGCACGGTCAACGCCCTGGTTAATGTCCGGAGACTGTTTACCAATGGCGCTCAGTACGGCGCACGAGTTGGCGTCAAAGCCCATATCGGAATGCACGTAGCCAATTTCGCGGACGGTGTTGCGGGTGATCTCTTCGATATCAACCCATGCGCTGGTGGTGATTTCGCCGCCTACCAGCACCATGCCGGTTTTGACATAGGTTTCACATGCGACACGCGCTTTCGGATCCTGCTCGAGGATCGCATCCAGCACGGCATCGGAGATTTGGTCAGCAATTTTGTCAGGATGCCCTTCTGATACGGACTCAGACGTAAAAAGGTGTTTTGCCATATTTTATTTCACCTGTGGACGATTCGGATAGCTCATACTGTTGTGTAATGTGGCTTTGGTGGATAATCAGCGCAAAGCCGCGCAGGTAGCGACACGAGCAGTCTGAGTGTTAATCAGTATAGACGGATTAACTTCTGGACGGCCATTTTAGGTCAAATCTTGAGCCCATTTCCAGCCTTTTTTGATGGCGGTCGCATTTATGGGAAAACCCGCCTGGCAAAATTTCCTGACAACCGCGCAAACAGGCACATTTTTATTTTGCTTTTTACCCCGCTTCTCGGTATAAAACGCCGCGCGCGGCTCATTAAAAAAGCGCACGGGGCATGGCCCTGTGGTGCCACTTCCAGCCGGGTTAAGCAGTCTGTATTTACAGAATCTCGCAGCGGCGTAGCGCCTGTTGCCCGGTATGTATAGCTTTGGCTTGTCGCCGACCCTGTCGCAGGGCGGTGTGGAGGTGATACCAGATAATGAACCAATGTTTTTCGTTTGATTCGTCGCGTCGTTCTGTCGCGCGTCAGCACTCCGCAACCTGCATCTCTCTCATGCAAACCAGCCGATGTTCACCCCATCTCGGCGCTTCTCAGGATTCCAGGGCCGGTCGGCCGTCAGAAAACTGAACAAGGGCGCTCTTGCCTGGCAAGAGTTTTCTCGTGGTTTCTCCGGACTGTCATACTCTGTTCGGCTACGTGTTTTACGATGATATGAATAAGAAACCGGTCGCGCAGTCGCAAAACCAGCAGATAGTGCTGGGCTTTAGGACTGTTCATGGGTTGTTATCGCATCTTTGGACTGCGATAGTAGTTAACTGTCTTACACTTATTATTAAAAATTGAGGTTCGCTATGTCTGACGACATGTCTATGGTTTCGCCTTCGTCAGCAGGCGAACACGGTGTACTACGTTCCATGCAGGAGGTAGCGATGAGCTCCCAGGAAGCCAGCAAGATGCTGCGTACTTATAATATTGCCTGGTGGGGCAATAACTATTATGACGTCAACGAACTGGGCCACATCAGCGTTTGCCCGGATCCGGACGTCCCGGAAGCGCGCGTTGACCTCGCGGAATTAGTCAAAGCGCGTGAAGCGCAAGGGCAGCGCTTGCCGGCGCTGTTCTGCTTCCCGCAGATCCTGCAGCACCGCCTGCGCTCGATCAACGCCGCCTTCAAACGCGCGCGTGAATCGTATGGCTATAACGGCGATTACTTCCTCGTCTACCCGATCAAGGTTAACCAGCACCGTCGCGTGATTGAATCGCTGATCCATTCCGGCGAGCCGCTGGGCCTGGAAGCCGGTTCGAAAGCGGAACTGATGGCCGTGCTGGCGCACGCCGGGATGACCCGCAGCGTCATCGTCTGTAATGGTTATAAAGACCGCGAATATATCCGTCTGGCGCTGGTGGGCGAGAAGATGGGCCACAAGGTCTATCTGGTCATTGAGAAGATGTCCGAGATCGCTATCGTACTGGAAGAGGCCGAGCGCCTGAACGTGGTGCCGCGCCTTGGCGTACGTGCGCGTCTGGCCTCGCAGGGCTCCGGTAAATGGCAGTCCTCCGGCGGCGAGAAGTCCAAGTTCGGCCTCGCAGCGACCCAGGTGCTGCAACTGGTCGAGATTCTGCGCGAGGCAGGCCATCTTGAGAGCCTGCAACTGCTGCACTTCCACCTCGGTTCGCAGATGGCTAACATTCGCGATATCGCCACCGGCGTGCGTGAATCGGCGCGTTTCTACGTCGAACTACATAAGCTGGGCGTCAATATTCAGTGCTTCGACGTCGGCGGCGGCCTGGGCGTGGACTATGAAGGCACCCGCTCGCAGTCCGATTGCTCGGTGAACTACGGTCTGAACGAATACGCCAACAATATCATCTGGGCGATCGGCGATGCCTGCGAAGAGAATGGCCTGCCGCACCCGACGGTGATCACCGAGTCCGGCCGCGCGGTGACCGCGCACCATACCGTGCTGGTTTCCAACATCATCGGCGTGGAGCGTAACGAATACACCGAGGCGACCCCGCCGGCGGAAGACGCTGCGCGTCCGCTGCAGAGCATGTGGGAAACCTGGCTGGAGATGCACGAGACCGGCAACCGCCGCTCGCTGCGCGAATGGCTGCACGACAGCCAGATGGACCTGCACGATATCCACATCGGCTACTCCTCAGGCACCTTCAACCTGCAGGAGCGCGCGTGGGCGGAACAGCTGTATCTGAACATGTGCCATGAGGTGCAGAAGCAGCTCGACCCGAGCAACCGCGCCCATCGTCCCATCATCGATGAGCTGCAGGAGCGAATGGCGGATAAAATCTACGTCAACTTCTCGTTGTTCCAGTCGATGCCGGATGCCTGGGGGATCGATCAGCTGTTCCCGGTGATGCCGCTGGAAGGGCTGAACAAGTCGCCTGAGCGCCGCGCGGTGCTGCTGGACATCACCTGCGATTCCGATGGCGCCATCGATCACTACGTGGACGGCGACGGGATCGCCACCACCATGCCGATGCCGGAATACGACCCGGAGAACCCGCCGATGCTGGGCTTCTTCATGGTTGGCGCCTATCAGGAGATCCTCGGCAACATGCATAACCTGTTCGGCGATACCGAGGCGGTGGACGTGTTCGTCTTCCCTGACGGCAGCGTTGAGGTTGAGCTGTCCGACGAGGGCGATACCGTGGCGGATATGCTGCAGTATGTGCAGCTGGATCCGAATACGCTGCTGACCCAGTTCCGCGATCAGGTGAAAAATACCGGTCTGGACGATGCGCTGCAGCAGCAGTTCCTCGAGGAGTTCGAGGCGGGACTGTACGGCTATACTTATCTGGAAGACGAGTAGCCGCTGATGCCCGGTGGCGCTGCGCTGACCGGGCCTGCGTATGTCGGCCGGATAAGGCGAAGCCGTCATCCGGCAGCATGCGATACTCACTTGAACCCGTATGCATTACCGGCGATAATTCACGCCAATAAGCGATTTATCTATCAAACCCTTCCTCGTCGGGCCTAACGACGCGGAGGGGTTTTTTTATACTTATTTTTTACGTTCCACGACTGTCAAAAGAGGTCATATCCATGAGCACTTTAGGTCATCAATACGATAACTCCCTGGTATCCAATGCCTTTGGCTTTCTGCGTTTGCCAATGAACTTTATGCCGTATGAAAGCGATGCGGACTGGGTCATCACCGGCGTGCCGTTCGATATGGCGACCTCCGGGCGCGCGGGCGGCCGTCATGGCCCGGCGGCGATCCGTCAGGTTTCCACTAACCTTGCCTGGGAGCACAACCGTTTCCCGTGGAACTTCGATATGCGCGAGCGCCTGAACGTGGTGGACTGCGGGGATCTGGTGTACGCCTTCGGCGACGCGCGCGAAATGAGCGAGAAGCTGCAGGCTCACGCCGAGAAGCTGCTGGCGGCCGGTAAACGTATGCTCTCCTTTGGCGGCGACCACTTCGTTACCCTGCCGCTGCTGCGCGCCCATGCCAAGCACTTTGGTAAAATGGCGCTGGTGCACTTCGATGCTCACACCGATACCTACGCCAACGGCTGCGAGTTCGACCACGGCACCATGTTCTATACCGCGCCGAACGAAGGGCTTATCGATCCGAACCACTCCGTACAGATCGGGATCCGCACCGAGTTCGACAAAGACAATGGCTTTACGGTGCTCGACGCCGGCCAGGTTAACGACCGCAGCGTTGATGACGTGATTGCCCAGGTGAAGCAGATCGTCGGCGACATGCCGGTGTACCTGACCTTTGATATCGACTGTCTGGATCCGGCGTTTGCGCCAGGCACCGGTACCCCGGTTATCGGTGGGCTGACCTCCGACCGCGCGATCAAGCTGGTGCGCGGCCTGAAGGACCTGAACATCGTCGGGATGGACGTGGTGGAAGTTGCCCCGGCCTACGATCAGTCCGAAATTACCGCTCTGGCGGCGGCGACCCTGGCGCTGGAGATGCTGTACATCCAGGCGGCGAAGAAGGGCGAATAAATCTGTTCCCGTCATACTTCAAGTTGCATAGGCGTGGGCAATAAATCGGCCCATCCCTGGGCCTCGTCCTTACGGGGCCAGCGCAAGCGCTGTTCAAAACGACTAGCCGTTTTGTCCTGCAACTTATTTAGGGTATAGACGCGTTTACTGCTGCTGCGCGACGCATACGCAGCAGCTGTGCGCCGCCGGCGCACAGCGTAATCAGCTGCGATGCCACCAGTACGGAAAAACCTGAACTGACCGATCCCACCGATTTCATCACCACTCCCATCAGCAGCGGAATAAACGCCGCGCAAATATTGCCAATGCCGTTAATGATCCCATAGGCGCTGCCCACCGCTTCGCGCGGGGCGTGATGCTGAACCACCGCGGGGATCGCTGCCCCCTGTAATCCCCAGAAAACGTTCGCCGCCAGCATAAACAGCGCCAGCATCGCCGGCTGCTGGCTGAGCATCAGCGCCAGCACAGAACCGGCGGTGAGTAGGCCGCCGATAATAAACAGCAGCGGCGCCTGCTCCGGGCGCATTTTGTCGAGGAGCACGCCGCCAAGAAACTTTGAGCCGAGGCTTAACAGAAAGGGGACAGCCGCCAGCAGGCCGGTAGCCTGTAGCGAGAAGTGGTGCTCGTCGCGCAGCCAGGCGGGCAACCAGGCGCTACTCCCCCACAGATAGCTGAGCGTGGCGATTTCTACCAGCAGGATCCAGCCTAGCAGCGGCGTACGCCAGGCGAGGGCAAAAGTTTGGCTAAAGCCAGGCTTCGCGCGCTGTGAGGTTACTTGTGGCGCGGGGAGAAACCGCCAGATTAATCCGCCGCCGAGCAGCAGGTTAAGCAGCGCCAGCGCGTAGAAGGAGCCGATCCAGCCAACGTGCGCCATCAGCCAGGTGACCAGCGGGAAGCCTACCGCCAGCCCCAACGATACGCCAAGGGCGGTCAGCGCATTCGGCTTGCCTATTTCATCAGCGGCGAAGTTGTCGTTGATAAAGCGCGTTTTCAGAGAGAACAGCGGCCCCTCCGCCACGCCAAGAACGATGCGCGCGATCAACATTCCCAGCAGTGAGCCGAGTAGCGGGGAAATGGCGCACACCAGCGCCCATATAGCAATGCTGCTTAAGAGTCCCTGACGATAATGCCATCTACTTTCTATAACTGGGGTTAATAATAATGCCGAAAAACCATAACCCAGAAGAAAGCATGTCATTAGCATGCCTTGTAACATTCTGTTTTCATTTAACTGAAAATGGGCAGCGAATTCCGGGTTAAGGATCATCACCGAGATATTAACCCGATCGACGTAGGAAATAATTATTAACAAAAGTAATGCTATTACCCCTTGCCATCTTGCCGCCATTCGTTGTCTCCACGCTTAATTTAATGATTGCCAGTTATTATTTTTTAACGCCAGAAATAGTTACATGAGTAAAATGGTTCACCTATGAAACTCATTGTTTTTAAATGATTAAATAAATAGCTGTTTCATGGGTGAAACACCATGGTTTCCGCTGTTGCCCATTTTTAATGATCGATTTGAAAAGAAGTCAATAGTCGTATGTGAAATTTAAATCGGCATTTTTATTTATAATGGATCACCGCTTTAAATATCATCATTTCATCTGAATGCAGTTTTTCGTGATCAATTGCACACTTAGCTAATTTAAAAGCCACTCATTAACAAATTCGTCACATTAATGCTTGACGAAACATTCACCGCTTTTATATTGACCGTATTAAATAAGAAACAGAGTTTCATATATGAAACAAAAGCCTGGAGGATTGCGATGAGCTGGATAGGCGTATGTGACGCGGAGCAAGTACAGGAAGATTTCCCATATAGCGGCAATATCGACGGTAAGGAAATCGGTATTTATCTGATTGATGGCGAATATTACGCGCTGGAAGACGTTTGCCCTCATGCCTATGCGCTCCTGAGCCAGGGCTTTGTCGAAGATGGCAAGGTGGAATGCCCGCTGCATGAGGCGGTATTCGACGTCAAAACCGGCCAGTGCCTGCATGGACCCGGCGGTCGCAACCTTAATCGTTACCCGGTGCGGGTATACGACAATCAGATCCAGATTACCTTTATCGAGGAGAACGTGGCATGAGCGAATCCCTGGACTTCAACCCGGCGCTACCGGAAAGCCGCCAGTTTACGCCACCGGCGGAAGGCGGAAACGGCAATATCCATAAGCCTGGCGACTATCACAATCTGATTTGGCAAACCCGCAGCCGGGTACCGGAAAACTGGGAACTGCAGCTTATCGCCACCCTGGAAACGTTGTTCGAGCAGGGCGCGGAAAGTCTCGGTGAACTGGTGAACGGCCTCAATGGCGTCAGGATGCATGACCAACAGGGCGAACCGTGGAGCGAAAGCAGCTTCCAGGCATTTTTACAGGTTAACGGCTACTGAGGACACAGCGATGACGACAACGGTACAAAACTATCTTGATAAAGGACTGCGCGGCCTGTGGTATCCGGTGCTGGCGAGCTGGGAAGTGCAGTCTGCGCCGGTAGGCATTACCCGTCTCGGCGAGCAGATCGTGGTCTGGCGGAATAAAGATGGCCAGGTGCAGGCCCTGGAAGACCGCTGCCCGCATCGCGGCGCACGCCTGTCAATGGGCTGGAACTTAGGCGATCGTATCGCCTGCTGGTATCACGGCGTGGAAGTCGCCGGCAACGGCGAAGTCAAAGACGTCCCGGCGGTGGATCGCTGCCCGCTGGTCGGCCAGCAGTGCGTGCGCAGCTACAGCGTGCACGAAGCGCACGGGGCAATCTTCCTGTGGTTTGGCGTCACCGCCGATCAGCAGCCTGATGAATTGAGCTTCCCTGAGGAACTAGCCGATAGCGAAAAATACAGTAACTTCCTGTGCACCGCGGCGTGGAAATGCAACTACCAGTACGCGCTGGAAAACGTGATGGACCCGATGCACGGTACCTATCTGCACTCGTCATCGCACTCGATGGCGGAAGGCGATCGCAAAGCCGATATGGTCCTGCAGCCGACGAAAACCGGCTTTATCTTCGAGAAAAAAGGGCAGAGCGGCGTTAACTTTGACTGGGTTGAACTGGGCAACAGCGGCGCCTACTGGATGCGTCTGTCTATTCCGTACAAAAAGCGTTTCGGGCCGGGCGGCCATTTCTGGATCGTCGGCATGGTGGTTCCGGAAGATAACGATAACTGTCGCGTCTTCTTCTGGCGCATCCGCGGCGTTCAGGGCTGGCAGCGCGATCTGTGGCGCTTTATGTACCGCAACCGTCTGGAAAAACTGCACTGGGAAGTACTGGAACAGGATCGCGTGGTGCTGGAAAGCCTGGCGCCGAACGCCCGCGATCATGAATACCTTTATCAACATGACGTCGGTCTGTCCCGCCTGCGCCGCATGATGCAGAAAGCGGCGAAAGAGCAGTTAGCGCTCCGCGAAGCGCAGCAGGGTGCCGCCTGATGAACGGCCTGCTAAACGGTAAACGTATTGTCGTCACCGGTGCGGCGCGCGGCCTCGGGTACCACTTTGCCGAAGCCTGCGCCGCTCAGGGCGCGACGGTGGTGATGTGCGACATCCTGCAGGGAGAGCTGGCGGAAAGCGCTCATCGCCTGCAGCGGAAGGGCTATCAGGTCGAATCTCACGCCATCGATCTTGCCAGTCAAGCATCGATCGAGCAGGTCTTCAGCGCCATCGGCGCGCAGGGGTCTATCGATGGCTTAGTCAATAACGCAGCGATGGCCACCGGCGTCGGCGGAAAAAATATGATCGATTACGATCCGGATCTGTGGGATCGGGTAATGACGGTCAACGTTAAAGGCACCTGGTTGGTGACCCGCGCGGCGGTACCGCTGCTGCGCGAAGGGGCGGCGATCGTCAACGTCGCTTCGGATACCGCGCTGTGGGGCGCGCCGCGGCTGATGGCCTATGTCGCCAGTAAGGGCGCGGTGATTGCGATGACCCGCTCTATGGCCCGCGAGCTGGGTGAAAAGCGGATCCGTATCAACGCCATCGCGCCGGGACTGACCCGCGTTGAGGCCACGGAATACGTTCCAGCCGAGCGTCATCAACTGTATGAGAACGGCCGCGCGCTCAGCGGCGCGCAGCAGCCGGAAGATGTCACCGGCAGCGTGGTCTGGCTGCTGAGCGATCTTTCGCGCTTTATCACCGGCCAGCTGATCCCGGTCAACGGCGGTTTTGTCTTTAACTAATAAGTGAGGCGGTATGGCGAACGATCAGGAAGTGAAGTATCTGGTGCCCGGTCTTGAGCGCGGTTTACAACTGCTGCTGGCGTTTGGCGAACAGCATCGCGATCTGACCTTTGCCGAGCTGCATCGGCTGGTGGATATGCCGAAAGCGACCGCCTATCGCGTGGTGCAGACGCTGGAATATATGGGCTTTCTCGAGCGCAACGCCCGCACCAATACCTTTTCGCTGGGCATGAACGTACTGCGTCTGGGCTTTGAATATATCGCCTCACTGGATGTCGCTCAGGTGGGTCAGCCGGTCATCGAGCAACTACGCGATATCAGCCAGTGCAGCAGCCATCTGGCGATCCGCGACGGCCGCGACATCATCTACATCGCCCGCGTCAGCGCCGCCGGTTCGCGTATCAACCAGGTCAGCGTCGGAACGCGGCTACCGGTGCACTGCACCTCGCTTGGCCGCATGCTGCTGACCGATGTTTCCCGCAGCGAGTTTGAACAATTGTTCCCGGATGAACGGCTGCCGGGCAATGCGCCGGGCCAGCTGTACGACCGCGAAGCGCTGTGGCAGATGGTGCAGCAGGATAAAGCCCGCGGCTACGTGATTGGCGAATCGTTCTACCGCCACGGCATCTCATCGATTGTCTATCCGGTCTTTAACCGCAGCGGCCGGGTGGCGGCGGTCGTCAGCATTCTGGTGCCGTCGGACGAGATCCCGCAAAGCGATCGCGAGCGGTTGCAGAACGAAGTCAGTATGGCGGCGGACAAAATTTCCGGCTTCCTCGGATATTTGTCACAAGCAAGTTAAATCAACAACTTAACGGCAGGCGCTTGATTGCGTCGGGCATGTTTTACGCCCAAATTCGGGCGACTGAACGGTAAAGAGGCGACGAATAATGAGTATTACCGGAATTGAAAAGCTGGAATTTGGCGTAGACGACCTGAACCACAGCGCCAAATTTATGCGCGATTTTGGCCTGACCGGCGACGCCAGCGGCCGCGCGTTTACCACCCTCAGCGGCGCGCGGGTCGAACTTAACCCGACCGATGCCGCCAACTTACCGCCAGCCTTTGAGGCGGGCAACACCCTGCGTCGCATGACCTGGGGCGTGGCGGATCGGGCGGCGCTGGATGCGCTGCGCCCGAAGCTGGAACGCCAGCCCGCTTTCCGTGAAATCGACGGTGCGCTGGAATGCCGCGATCCCAACGGTATGACGCTGCGGGTGCAGGTTAGCCAGCAAACGGCGGTTGAACTGAACGTTGAACCGATCAACCAGTGGGGCGATGTGCGTCGCATCGACACCCCGAGCCCGGTCTACGACCGCGCGCAGCCGATTAACGTCGGCCACGTGGTGTTCTTCGTGGAAGAACTGGCGGCGGTGGAAAGTTTCTATCGCGAAGTACTCGGCTTTCAGGTGTCAGACCGCTACATCAATCGCGCGGTGTTCCTGCGCTGCGGCGTGCGCGGCGGACACCATAACCTCTTCTTATTGCAGTTGCCCAACCGCAAGCGCGGGCTAAACCACGTCGCGTTTACCGTGCGGGATATTCATGAAGTGATCGGCGGCGGCATTGCGATGAATAAAAACGCGTGGAGCACGTTTATCGGTCCCGGCCGCCATCCGGTCTCCTCGGCCTACTTCTGGTATGTCAACAGCCCGACCGGCGGCGCTTTTGAGTACTACACCAACGATGACTATCTGACGGAAAACTGGCAGCCGCGCGAGCTTGAGCATTCACTCGTGTCCTTTACCGAATGGGCGGTGGAAGGCGGTATCGATCACGATACCCGTCGCCAGCAGAAAAAACCGGAGGCGGTATGACGGTGCGGATAGTCATTATCGGCGGTGGCCAGGCTGGCGGCTGGGCGGCGAAAACGCTGCGTGATGAAGGGTTTAGCGGCGAGATTTGTGTGGTTGCCGAAGAGCAATGGGATTTTTACGAGCGCCCGCCGCTGTCGAAAGCGGCATTGCTGGAGGCCGAACCGGCGCTGCCGCGGTTATTCAGCGCCGAGGTGCAGCAGGTACTGGATCTGCGCTGGTACCGCCCGCTGCGCGCGAAATCGATCGACCGGCAAAATAAAACCCTGGCGCTGAGCAACGGCGAAACGCTGGCGTACGACCTACTGCTGATCGCCACCGGCGGCCGCGCGCGGCTGCCGTCCGAGGCCTGGGGGCAGCATCCTCAGGTATATACCCTGCGCCACTGGCAGGACGCGCAGCGTCTGAAGCAGCGGTTGGCATCGGCAACGCGGCTGGCGATCGTCGGCGGCGGCTGGATTGGCCTCGAAATCGCCGCCTCGGCGCGCAAAAGCGGCGTAGCCGTGACCCTTTATGAACAGCAGCCGGCGCTGTGCATGCGCTCGGTCAGTATGGAGGTCTCGCAGGCGCTGGATGAGTTGCATCGCGGGCAGGGCGTTGATATTCGCCGCGGCTGCGGCGCGCTGGAGCTGGAAGATGATAACGGCTTGCCGACGCTGCACTGCGACGGCCAGCGGGAAACCTTCGATGCGGTAGTGGTGGGGATCGGCGTCGATCTGAATCTCGAACTGGCGCGCGATGCCGGGCTCACTGTCGATCGCGGGATTGTCGTTAATGCCCAAGGGCGCAGTAACGATCCGGCGATTTTCGCCGCTGGCGATGTCGCCCAGCACCATCAGTACGGTCTGTGCATTCAGTCGTGGGCCTTTGCGCAAAATCAGGCCATCGCGACAGCGAAAGCGATGCTCGATCCACAGGCCAGCGGCTACGACGAGGCGCCGTGGCTGTGGTCAGATCAATACGATCGCAATATCCAGATTCTCGGGATCCCGCAAGCGGGCAGCCGGACCATTGTGCGTGACGAGCCGCAGGGCGCGATCTACTTCTCTCTGAATGCCGATGGACGCTTAACTCAGCTGGTGGCCTTCAATAATGCACGTATCGTGAAGCTGGCGAAGCGCTGGATGGCGGCGGGAAGGGATCTCTCTAACGTCCCGCTCGCTGACCCGACTTTCTCGCTGATGTCATTGCGATAAGAAACGCGAACCCTTAAGGGGGAGAAATGACCACATTAGAGACCAACGCCGCGCCTGCAGAGGCGAGCGGCGAGGGCGTCCGCACGCCTGAAAAAGCAGTTCGTTGGGCCATTCCGCTGTCGCTGCTGGCCTGCGTGCTGCTGGCTTTTTTCGACAAAATCAGTATCGCCGCGCTGTTTTCCGATAGTCACTTCCAGCAGGCGATGGGCATCGATTTCGACACCACCCGGTTGGGCATTCTGATGAGTGCCTTTTTGCTGAGCTACGGCTTCTCGTCAGTGTTATTAAGCGGCCTTGGCGACCGGATTGCGCCGCTGCGTCTGCTGACTGGAATGATGGTGGTGTGGTGCATCCTGATGGTGATCATGGGCTTCACCCACAACTACGCGCTGATGGTGACGCTGCGCATCCTGTTGGGCATTGCTGAAGGGCCGCTGTTTCCGTTGGCGTTCGCCGTGGTGCGCCACACCTTCCCGCAGCGGCTACAGGCCCGCGCCACCATGCTGTGGCTGCTCGGCACGCCGGTTGGCGCGGCGCTGGGTTTCCCGCTGTCAATTTGGCTACTCAATACCTTCGGCTGGCAGAGCACATTTTTCGTGATGGCGATGCTGACGATACCGGTGCTGATTTTTGTACGCATCGGGCTGCGCGGCGTACAACTGGAGGCGAGAGCGAGCAGCGATAAAACCTCGCAGGAAGCGCGCCGCAGCGCGCGTCTCGAGCTCTTTGTGAGTCCGCATTTTTGGATGATCTGCATCTTCAACATCGCCTTTCTCGCCTATCTGTGGGGGATCAACGGCTGGCTGCCGGGCTACCTGATTAAAGGCAAAGGCATTCATCTGGAACACGCCGGCTGGCTGTCGTCGATGCCATTTATCGCCATGTTGCTAGGCGAAATTATCGGCGCCTGGCTGTCCGACCGCGTCGATAGGCGCGCCGCCGCCTGCTTTATTTCCCTGGCAGGCGCGGGTATTGGCCTGGCGGCAGTGATGCATTTCACCACGCCGCTGCCGGTAATCGCGGCGATGAGCTTTAGCACCTTTATGTGGGGCACCGGCGCGCCAAACATTTTCGCGCTGCTGGCTAAAGCGACCCATCCACGGGTCAGCGCCACGGCGGGTGGAATTTTCAACGGGCTGGGAAACTTTGCCGGGGCGCTATCGCCGGCGGTGATGGGCGCGCTTATCGCCTTCACCCATAGCATGGATTCCGGGCTGATTTTTCTGGCGGTGATGGCGGCGGTGGGCTGCGCCCTGTTACTGCCGCTGCTGAGACGCTACTGAGGATAAAACGATGACTGATTCAACCGTAACTGCAAAACAGAGTTTGAAACCTGACCATATGACGATGGAAGAGTGGGTGGAGTCGCGTATCGCGCGCTTTGAAGGCCGTAAATACGACTGGAATGCGCTGAAATTCCAGGCCGATTTCGATCCGAAATATCGCCGCGCGCAGATGCGCTACATCGGCACCGGCGCCACCGGCGTCGCCAGTGATACCAACACCGTTCCGGCCGAGCACTTCACCTTTTCCACCATGGTGTTGCCGTCCAAATGTGAAGGCCCGCTGCACCTGCATGATGACGTAGAAGAGGTGTTCTTCATGCTCAAAGGGCAGATCACTCTGATGATTCAGGACGGCGACAACTATACCGAAACCGTGCTGCGCGAACGCGATCTGATCTCGGTGCCGCCTGGAATTTACCGCGGTTTGTTTAACCACGGCGAAGAAGAGGCGCTGATGTGCGTGATGCTCGGCACCCATAAGCCGCATATTCCGACCTACCCGGAAGATCATCCGCTGGCAAAAGTAAAACGTAACTAAGGGGCGATGATGACGGGGTTTCGTGAACAAGGAAGCGGTATTCCGCTGACGCTGCTGCACGGCATCAGTTCCGGCGCGGCCTCCTGGCATAAACAGATGGCGCTACCCGGCTACCGCGTGCTGGCCTGGGATATGCCCGGTTATGGCGAAAGCCCGATGCTGGCGGCGGCGCCGGCGAATGCCGGCGATTACGCCGACGCGCTGGCGCGAATGCTGGACCGCGCTGGAGTAGAGCAAACCATACTGGTCGGCCATTCGCTGGGCGCGCTGGTGGCGGCCGCCTTCGCCGCGAAATACCCGCAGAGGGTGCTTTACCTGGTGCTCGCCGACGTCGCGCAGGGCTACGGCCAGGCGGAAGCCGCACAGCGGGAAAAAGTCTGGCAGGGGCGTCAACAGCAGATAGCGCTGGGCGGCGAGGCGATGGCCCAGGGGCGAGCGGCAAAACTGCTGCGCCCTGGCGCGCGCGAAGCCGATGTGGCGACGGTGGCGGCGGGGATGCGCAGGCTACGCCGCGACGGTTATCTCGCCGCGGCCTGGATGCTGGCCCATGACGACATTCACCGTTGGCTCGCCGACTATCGCGGTCGTCTCTCCGTGTGGTGTGGCGAGCAGGATGCCATTACCCAACCGGAGTTAGTGCAGGGAGTGGCGCTGCGTTACGGCGCTCCTTACATCGCCATCCCTCAGGCTGGACATGCCAGCTATCTCGATAACGAAATCTTTTTTAATCAACAGCTTTTACGCATAGGGGAAGAGGTGCGCGATGAATGCACAAATTGAAGGACGCGTCGCGGTAGTCACCGGCGGTTCGTCAGGAATCGGCTTTGAAACGCTGCGCCTGCTGCTGGGCGAAGGGGCGAAAGTCGCCTTTTGCGGCCGCAACCCGGATCGGCTTGCCAGCGCCCATGCGGCGTTGCAAAACGAATATCCAGAAGGTGAGGTGTTCTCCTGGCGCTGTGACGTACTGAACGAAGCTGAAGTTGAGGCGTTCGCCGCCGCGGTCGCCGCGCGTTTCGGCGGCGTCGATATGCTGATTAATAACGCCGGCCAGGGCTATGTCGCCCACTTCGCCGATACGCCACGTGAGGCCTGGCTGCACGAAGCCGAACTGAAACTGTTCGGCGTGATTAACCCGGTAAAGGCCTTTCAGTCCCTGCTAGAGGCGTCGGATATCGCCTCGATTACCTGTGTGAACTCGCTGCTGGCGTTACAGCCGGAAGAGCACATGATCGCCACCTCTGCCGCCCGCGCCGCGCTGCTCAATATGACGCTGACTCTGTCGAAAGAGCTGGTGGATAAAGGTATTCGTGTGAATTCCATTCTGCTGGGGATGGTGGAGTCCGGGCAGTGGCAGCGCCGTTTTGAGAGCCGAAGCGATAAGAGCCAGAGTTGGCAGCAGTGGACCGCCGATATCGCCCGTAAGCGGGGGATCCCGATGGCGCGTCTCGGTAAGCCGCAGGAGCCAGCGCAAGCGCTGCTATTCCTCGCTTCGCCGCTGGCCTCCTTTACCACCGGCGCGGCGCTGGACGTTTCCGGCGGTTTCTGTCGCCATCTGTAAGGAAAGATGATGAAAAAGGTCATGTTAATTGGCTATGGCGCGATGGCCCAGGCGGTGATTGAACGCCTGCCGCCGCAGGTGAGGGTGGAGTGGATCGTGGCGCGCGAATCGCATCACGCAGCGATCTGCCTGCAGTTTGGTCAAGCGGTGACGCCGCTTACCGATCCGCTGCAATGCGGTGGGACGCCGGATCTGGTGCTGGAATGCGCCAGTCAGCAGGCGGTCGCGCAATACGGCGAAGCGGTACTGGCGCGCGGCTGGCATCTGGCGGTGATCTCGACCGGTGCGTTGGCGGACAGCGAACTGGAACAGCGTTTACGTCAGGCGGGCGGCAAGTTGACGCTGCTGGCTGGCGCAGTAGCCGGGATTGACGGCCTGGCGGCGGCCAAAGAGGGGGGGCTTGAACGAGTGACCTATCAGTCGCGTAAAAGCCCGGCCAGCTGGCGCGGCAGCTATGCCGAACAGCTTATCGACCTCAGCGCGGTCAATGAAGCGCAAATTTTCTTCGAAGGCAGCGCCCGCGAGGCGGCGCGGCTATTCCCGGCAAATGCCAACGTGGCGGCAACCATCGCGCTGGGCGGTATCGGCCTTGACGCGACCCGAGTACAGCTGATGGTCGATCCGGCGACGCAACGTAACACCCATACGCTACACGCCGAAGGATTGTTCGGCGAGTTTCACCTGGAGCTGAGCGGCCTGCCGCTCGCCAGCAATCCGAAAACATCGACCCTCGCGGCACTGAGCGCGGTACGCGCCTGCCGTGAACTGGCATAACGCAGAGAGGCTGAGATGGACGAATTAGACATTTTTATCGGCGGTCAGTGGCGTCGCGGCGGCGGCAATTTGATGCACAGCCAGTTTCCGGCGGATGGCGCTATTAACGCGGCGCTGCATGCGGCAAGCCTCGATGATTTACAGGAGGCGATCGACTGTGCCGACCGCGCCTGGCGGGAGCCAACGTGGCGGGCGATGCTGCCGCATCAGCGGGCGAAGATCCTGCATAAAGTCGCCGATCTGATTGAAGCACAGCTTGATGAGCTCACCCAAAAGCAGAGCCGCGATAATGGTAAACCGCTGGCGGAAGCGCGAGGGCTGGTGATGAGCGCGGCGGGGACGGCGCGCTATTTTGCCGCCGCCTGCGAGTTACTGGAAGGCGAGCTGCCGACGCCGCGGCAGGCGGATCTATTGACTCTGAGCCGCTATGAGCCGTTGGGCGTGGTGGCGGCGATCACCCCATGGAACTCGCCGATCGCCAGCGAAATGCAGAAGGTGGCCCCGGCGATCGCCGCCGGAAATGCGGTGATCCTCAAACCGGCGGAAGCCACGCCGCTCATGGCGCTGGAGCTGGCGAAGATCTTTGAGCAGGCCGGTTTACCCGCCGGACTGCTGAGCGTGCTGCCGGGTAAAGGATCGATTATCGGCGATGCGCTGGCCCGCCATCCTAAGGTGCGCAAAATTTCCTTTACCGGCGGCACCACCACCGGACGTCACCTGGCGCACGTGGCGGCGGAAAAGCTGATCCCGGCGTCACTGGAGCTGGGCGGCAAATCGCCGACCATCGTGCTGGAAGATGCCGATATCGAACAGGCGGCGCGGGGCATCTGCTACGGCATTTTCAGCTCCGGCGGCCAGGCCTGCATTGCCGGCTCGCGGCTGTTTGTTCATGACAAAGTGTATCCGCAATTAATGGCCCGCCTGTTGGAGTTAACCCAAGGGCTGCGGGTTGGTCATCCGTTCAGCGCTGGCACCCACGTCGGGCCGCTGATCAACGATAAACACCGGCAGAGCGTGCTGGAGTACGTCGAGCTGGCGAAACGCGAAGGCGGCAGCGTGCTATGCGGCGGCGAGATCCCGGCGGATCCGGCGCTGGCGGCAGGCAGCTATTTCCTGCCGACCATCATTGAAGGGCTGAACAATCAGGCCCGCGTTTGCCAGGAAGAGATCTTCGGACCGGTTCTGGTGGCGATGCGTTTTCACGATGAAGCGGCGCTGATCCGCGAGGCCAATGATTCGGTCTTCGGACTGGCGGCGGGGATCTGGACGCGTGATACCGGCCGCGCGCTGCGTCTGAGCGAACAACTGGAAGCCGGTACGGTGTGGATCAACACCTACAAAGTTTTCTCCATTTCGACCCCGTTTGGGGGCTTTAAAGAGAGCGGTCTGGGCCGCGAAAAAGGGATCCAGGGGCTGAAAGCCTGGATGCAACAAAAGAGCATTTATCTGGCGACGGGTAATAGCGTCAACCACTGGTGCGACTGAGAAAGGGTGAGCAATGAGCGAAATGATAACCGTCGGCGATGCCATCGCCAGAACGCTGGAGCAGTATCACGTTGAAGCCATTTATGGCGTCATTTCCATCCATAACCTGCCGATCGCCGATGCCGTCGGCCAGCGGGAAAAAATCCGCTTTGTTCCGGCGCGCGGTGAAGCGGGCTCGGTGACCATGGCTGACGCCCACGGCCGTTTTTCAGGGCTCGGCGTGGCGCTGACCAGTACCGGCGCGGGTGCGGGTAATGCGGTCGGCGCGCTGGTTGAGGCGATGAACGCCGGTACGCCGCTGCTGCACCTGACCGGACAGGTCGAAAAAGCCTGGCTGGACGCCGACACCGGTTTCATTCATGAAACCCGCGATCAATTGACCTTCCTGAAAGCCAGTTCGAAGCGCGCTTACCGCATTAGCAACGCCAACCAGGCGGTGGCTATCCTGCATAAGGCGATTCAGGAGGCGCAGACGCCGCCGTGCGGCCCGGTCTCGGTGGAGATCCCAATCGACATTCAGAGCGCCAAAATTCCGCTTTCACTGCTGACCGCGCCGCTGAAACGCGCTCCGGCGGTTGAGCCGGAAGCGTCGCTGGTCGATGCGCTGTGGGCGCAGCTTAAGCAGGCGAAGCAGCCGCTGCTGTGGCTTGGCGGCGGCGCGTTAGAGAGCGGCGAGGCGGTGAAGACGCTGGCGGATGCCGGGGTGACGGTGATTTCCAGTACCCACGGCCGCGGCATTCTGGCGGACAGCCATCGCGCCAGCCTGCGCGCGTTTCATAATTCTCCCTCGGTTGAAGCGCTGATTTCACAATGTGATTTCACACTTGTTGCCGGTTCCCGGCTGCGCAGCAACGAAACGCGCTCGTGGACGCTGGAACTGCCCACGCCGCGGGTGCAGATTGATATTGACCCGGCGGCGGCCAGCCGTAACTACTTGATGGACAATACCCTGGTGGCGGATTGCCGGGCGCTATTAGCGGCGCTGGCAGCGCGGGTGCAGGGCCGGATATGGGGCGATGCGCGTTGGGATAGCCAACTTAAAGAGGCGGTAGAGGCGGCGGAGCAGGGGCTGCGCGACCAGTGCGGCGATTACGCTAAATTGAATGACGCGATTGCGCAGGCGCTGCCCGATGACGGCATCCTGGTGCGCGATATTACCGTTTCTGGCAGCCTGTGGGGCAGCCGTCTGTTCCGCGCTCACGGCCCGCTGATGAATATCCATTCTCTGGCCGGAGCCATCGGTATGGGGCTACCGATGGCGGTGGGTACCGCGATTGCCAATCCGCAACGTAAAGTGGTCGGCCTGGTCGGCGACGGCGGCCTGAGCCTCAACCTTGGCGAACTGGCGACCCTGGCGCAGGAGAAGGCCAATGTGACGCTGTTGATTATGAATGACGGCGGCTACGGCGTAATGCGCGGTATTCAGGATAAGTATTTTGGCGGCCGCCAGTATTACAACGAGCTGCACACGCCAGACTTTTCCCTGTTGGCGCAGGCGATGGGTCTGCAGGCGTGGAGCGTGGATCGGGCTGAGGATTTCCAGGCGGTGATGACCGAAGCGCTGGCGATGCCGGGGCCATCGGTGGTGGAAGTGAAGATGGGCCAGATTGGCGCGCTGCGCTTTGCCGGCCCGCCGCAGAAGACGCTGTATTAATGATAACCCAGTGACCCCAACCCTCTCCCTTCCGGGGAGAGGGTACCGCACGGCACAGGGGGTTAATCAAGGCGCCGGACGGTTGCTCCTGCGCGCCGGGAGAGGGCCGGCTCACTGGAGAGGGTTCATTATATGGTTAAAACACGTTAAACGGATATTCGACGTAGAACCGCACTTCATTCCCGCTGACGTTATAGTCGCTGGCGTTGCTGGAAACGCGCAGCACCGAATAGCGGAGTCTCAATTTCAAATCTTTCGCCATGCCGTTTTGCACCTGGTACTGCACCTGGTTGAACCATTCGTGTTCTTTACCGTTGCTGGTCTCGGCGGTTTTAATGTTATCCCCGCGAACGTAGGCGGTGGTCCAGCTCAGGCCCGGTACGCCCAGTCCGGCAAAATCCAGGCCATAGGAGGCCTGCCAGGAACGTTCATCCTCGCCGTTAAAATCTGACCAGTAGGAGTTAGCCAGCCAGATGGTGTTGCCGCCATCGCCAACGCCGCCCTGATTCTGATACCCGCCGTAGTGGTAGCCGGTGCTGCCGCTGCTTTGCTGGTAAGCGACCTTAAAAGTGTGAATATCCCAGATATAGCTGGCGGCCAGGCTCCAGATGCTGTTGCTGCGCCCGGTGTCATTGGCGTCGGCATATTCTTGATCTAAGCGCGAGTTATAGCCGTTGAAGTCAACAATCAGCTGCTGGTCGGCGGCGAACGGCTGCTTGTAGTTCAGGCCGAGATACTGCTTATTCAGCACGTCTTCGACGTGCGAAGCGTAAAGCGCGCCGCTGAGCTGGTCGTTGAATTGATAGCTGGCGCCGCCAAAGGTCAGGCTCTTCAGGCCGCTATTGTGGCTGTCGTCGCTTTTGCGCTGCTGATCGGTGAGATAACCGGCGTTAATTTCCAGACCGTCGATTTCTCTTGAGGTCAGCATGGTACCGGTATAGCTCTCGTACAGCAGCCGCGAGTCATCGGCGTAGACGATGGGCAGCATCGGGCGCTGGCTGCCGTAGCTGAGGACGGTATTCGAGAAGCGCATTTTAGCGGTAGCGCCAAATTTTGCTAAATCGGACTTCGCGCGGCCATCATCATCCTGGGCGAAAAAGTCGATACCGCCCGCGCCGCTGCGGCCGCGGCCGCCGTCGAGGCGCACGGCGTACTGTGCAATGCCGTCAACGCCGAAGCCGACCGGCCCTTGAGTAAAGCCGGACTCGAAGGTCGCGATGATACCCTGACCCCATTCGGCTTTATCCGGCAAACCATCGCGATAATCGCGTTTGATATAAGCGTTACGTAAAAAGAGATCCAGGTGGCTGTCTTCAATAAAGCCCTGACTGGTAGATTGTTGGCTGGCGAAAGCCGGCGCGGCGGCAATAATGCCAAGTGCGATTAATGGTAATTCTTTTTTCACTGAGGGCACTTCTCTGTCTGTCGATATATTCAAGGGAATCACTGCTGACCAGATATTCTCCTGAAATAATGTCGAAAGCAATCATTGTGTGAGCAGTTATTGCAGCCGGAAACAGGTTGTATGGTGCATGAGCCGTGCGCCAGGCAGTAAGGGGTGGACTATTTATTATTCGGGTAAAGACGATTCTGGAAGCCAGATAGTGTGCGGCCTTTTTAATTTACCAAATAATATATTTCTGAATCGCCGGGCATAAAATAATTGGCTGTGATGCGCTGTGATAATAATTAACGGTTTGTGCGCTTAAATTATCAATTAATGCGGCTAAATATTTTTACGGATATATAAAAAAGGGAGGCAATAACGCCTCCCGCTGTCGCTTATTTAATGCCGTCGGCCTTCATGCGATCGCGAATATGCTGCGCGCGGGCTTCCGATGCCGGGTGATCGTCAAACATAGAGCTCTGACGGCCGGCTTCCAGCTTGGCCAGTTTCTCGAAGCTGGTGGCCAGTCCCGACGGATTGATACCGCGCTTACGCAGCAGGTCGTAAGAGTAGTCATCCGCTTCCGATTCCTGACGCTGGGAGAACTGCGAGTTCACCAGTTTTTCGCCCAGATCGCCCAACTGAGACTGCGACAGGCTACCGACGATACCGCCCGCGGAGGCCGCCGCCGCACGCACGGCGTTGGTACCCAGGGCGACCTGCATGCCTTTCTTCACGTGGCCCAGCGCGACGTGGCCCATTTCGTGGCCGATCACCGCCTCGACTTCATTATCGTTCATCAGATCCATCAGCCCGCTGTAGACGCGGATGCAGCCGTTGGCCATGGCGAAGGCGTTGACATCCTTGGTCTCATAGACCTTGTAGTTCACGGGCTGACCATTGATGTTATCGCCCAGCGCAGCCGCGATTTTGTTCAGCCGCTGGCTGTATTCACTGTTGGCCGGGGCGATTTTCGCTTTGGCGTCCATCTCTTTACAGGCCTGGTCGCTTAAGGTTTTCACCTGCGCGTCGCTGAGAGAGTATGCCTGGAAGGCTTCGGCGCCTGAGCTGAGCAGACCGTTGGAGTCCATGTTCTGACATCCGGTGAGGGTTGCTGCGATCCCAAGAGCAAGTACGGTTGAGCGAATTTTCATTTTTATCTTCCACAATCTTATGGTTGTTTATCCGAAAATACGGCGACGGCAGGGAACCGTATTCTGCGTAAATTATAAAGAGTATCGCAGGATGCGGGCGAGCGGATTCCGGCGTAGCACAACCTGTTCCAGAGATTTCTTAAAGGGCAAAAGGATGCTCCATGTACATGACTTGTCGCTTGGGTTACATTGTTCACACTTTTTTCCGGCGTAGCCCAAAACGCGCTCTCGTCAAGTCGTTAAGGGCATGGCCTTCAACAGTCCGAACTGGAGTCAAAATGTCCTCACGTAAAGAGCTTGCTAACGCTATTCGTGCGCTGAGCATGGACGCTGTACAGAAA